>JBAYNT010000075.1:0-2590 GCA_041678645.1 Candidatus Dojkabacteria bacterium | reverse complement strand
ACCGGAGAGTTGAGCAAATTAAGTGACATCCTAGATATGGGATTCTACGTTGGTTTTAATGCCATCATAACTTATCCAAACGGAAAAGATGTAAGAGAAATTCTTAAAAATACTCCTCTTGACCGAATCCTATTTGAGACTGATGGCCCTTTTCTACCTACAGAGAGTATAAGAAAAAATAAAAAGGCAACTATTCGATATGGAAGATCTGCACAAGTAAGAGAAATTATGAAAATAGCATCAGACATTAAAAAAACTCCTTTGGAAAAACTAGAAAGTGCCACAGATGAAAACTTCAATATGGTTTTTGGTTAGATTTTTTGGGAAACAAGTACCACCCACTCTCCATATGGATTTTCTTCTAATCCATCTTCTCTCAACTTCTCCATCACGTTATCAACGCCACCTGAGTATGAATTTTCTCGTGCTTTAGTCATATCTCTAAGGGCAGAGACAAAGAGAGTTGAATCCATTTCCCTGATTAATTCCAAGAGTCTAAATAACCGTTTAGGAGACTCATAAATAATTAATGTGTTTTTTAATTCTAATACACCTTTAAGCAGAGCTCGCCTCTTAACATTAGACTTTGGCAGAAAACCCAAAAAGGTGAATTTATCTGTAGGTAAGCCTCCAATAGATAGAGCAGACGTTAGAGCACTAGGCCCTGGTATTGCAATAACTTCATAATCTCTCTCTCGTAACTCTCGTACTAGCTTATATCCTGGATCAGAAATTAATGGAGTCCCATTGTCAGAGACAAGTGCTAGATTTAAAGACGTATCCAGTTTTTCAATAATTTTGTTGATAATCTTGGTATGATTTTGGTCCCTGTACGAAATCAATTGCGTTTTTATTCCATACTTATCCAAGAGTTTCTTACTCTCCCTAGTATCCTCAGCAAGTATAAACGCAACGCTCTTAAGGGTATCTATTGCTCTTAAAGTGATATCCTGCAAATTGCCAATAGGGGTAGCTACTACATATAATTTTCCTTTATTCATTTAGCATCTTTAATACTTTATCTACCTCAATTATACTACCATTCGCATCCTCAATCCTGAATCGCCCTATTTGTACTCTCCTGAGCTCGATAGCGGTGGCGTATGTTCCTAATTCTCTTCCTAAATCTTTTACTAAAGTACGAATATAGGTGCCTGTAGAACAGAGGATTTCAAGTTTGATATTAGGGAATTGATAATCCATAACTTTAAACTCAAATATCTCCACATTCTTAGCTTCTAAATCAAACTTTTCTCCAGACCTTGCTAAGTTATATGCACGCTTACCATCAATTTTCTTAGCAGAGTAGTTAGGGGGAACCTGCTTTATCATTCCTAAAAAGGATTCTTTTATCATACTTTCTATATCTTTCTTCTTAGGAACAATTTCATCATCAGCCTGAGCTACGATCTTGCCCGTGACATCTTGTGTATCTGTCTCAAATCCAAATTCTGCATCTACGACATACCTCTTTTTTAATTTGTGGAATTTATCCATAAGCTTTGTGGCAGATCTCCCTATGAGGAGAATCAACAGACCAGTTGCGAAGGGGTCCAACGTTCCTGTATGTCCAATTTTAGTTCCTTTGGGATAATCTTTTTTAGTTTTTCTAATTACATCATAAGATGTAATGCCCTTGGGCTTGTCTATAAGTAAAATTCCCTCTATCATGTAATAGTAATTTAATTTACAGTATAATTATCTCATATGCCAAACGGTTTAGCATTAGCAACATTGATCCTTATAACTGCATTAGTCTGTTCTTACGTCATCACTGTGTTTCTGAGTTTGATAGTATCCCCATCTCATACTAAGAGGAAAGATTTGAAAGAGTTGGTAAAGAAACTCGATTTAAAAGAAGGGGATGTTTTTGCAGATTTAGGTTGTGGTGACGGTAGGGTAGTCTTTGAAGTTGCTAAGAACTTTAAAGATGTTAAATGCATCGGATACGAAATTTCCCCTATACATATAATGATTGCTAAGCTTTCAAAAATTTTACTTTTCCCTTTTAGCAAAAGAGTAAGAATAATCCCTACAGATTTTTGCAAAGAGAATCTGTCTCATATTAACACCTTCTATATCAACTGGGGGAACAAAGAAACTCCTTGCATGAAAACAGTAAGAAAAAACTTGAAGAAATGTAAAGGTGTTACTATTCTTGAGATGTAATATAATAGGGCAGTATGCACGAACCCTTAGCTTCAAAATATAGACCAAAGACATTGGATTCTTTCATAGGACAAGAGCATCTTGTTGGAGATAACGGCCCTATTAAGAAATTCTTAGAAGCGGGGAAGATACCCTCTATGATATTTTGGGGACCTCCAGGTACTGGTAAAACAACTCTAGCATATATCATTTCCCAGAATCTTTACTATGACTTTTATAAACTCCAAGCAGTAAATAGTGGTAAAGACATGCTAAGGAAAATCATTAAAAAGGCCTTGGCTAACCAAGAATACAACAAACGGACAATACTTTTTTTAGATGAAATCCACCGATGGAATAAAGCACAGCAAGATGCTTTACTGCCATATGTAGAGAAAGGGATAATAACATTGATTGGTGCAACTACGGAGAATCCTTCCTT
>JBAYNT010000074.1:0-2613 GCA_041678645.1 Candidatus Dojkabacteria bacterium | reverse complement strand
GAATGGGTAATAGTGGTTTCAGTTCAGGGGACCATTTGCACTTTTCAATAAATAATGGCTCTGGAGATCTATGCGGAGGAAATATTGACATTTTGGGTAACCAATTTATTCAGGGTGAGGGTTCATGGCTTCCACGCGCTCATGACGGATGGAATTATCCATATGTATATTCCGGAACTATGCGGCTTCCGATTGCAGGACCATTTGTTATCATGACTCAAAATTATCACCATGGGACAGCGTTAGATTTAGTTTCCTACAATACCGATCATTCCGTTAATTATGGCGCTCCAATATATGCAGTACAAGAAGGTACTCTTTATAAAGCAACTGACTATCTTGGTGGTAAATATGCTTACATAATTCATCCTAATGGTTGGAGGAGTTGTTATCTTCACCTAAAGTAAATTTCTTTTGATAATTCTCCAACTTTCTGATACACTATCTAATTATAACTTCTAATATATATTTATATGCCAAAAAAAGTCGTAAAAAAGAGTACAGCCCCAAAGAAGAAAGCAAAAAAGGTTCAGATTAAATTTAAGAAGCCTACATGGGAAGGAATTAAAGAGAGTAAGATTACTAAATACTCCTTACTTGTACTTTTAATATTACTTTTTTTTGTCATCATAGATTTAGGTGTACAGTATCTTAATAATGATTACAGTGCTGCAGTTGTAAATGGACAAAGAATAACAGAGAAGGATTACTACTACAGACTTGATCAGGCATATGGTAGTGCAATAGTATCACAACTCATTGATGAGAAATTAATTAGCCAGAAAGCACAGGAGCTTAATGTTGAAGCTACCAAAGAGGAAATTGACGCAGAAATCGCAGATATCACTGAGCAGGTAGGGGGAGAAGAGCAATTAAACATGTCCCTAGAGGCCTACAATTTGACTTTAGAGGACTTAAGAAGACAGATTGATACAGATATAGTTACAAGGAAGATGATAGAGCCTACACTTGAATATACGGAGGATGATGTTCTTGCGTTTTTTGAGAAGTATAGCGCAATGATGTTTCCTGAAGAGGCTGCAGGGCTTGAGGAGGGAGAGCTACTCGATTATGAGAGTCATAAGGATGATGCATTAAAAATATTTTTGCAACAAGAGATTGAGAGTGAAAAGGGTAAATGGATTGGGGATATGAGAGAAGAGGCTAGAATTCAAAATAATGTCACTGACAATCCAAAGTATAAATTCTTGGGAGCTACAAGAAATATAATCAGTAATATATTGGATCAGATGAACTCCAATGATCCTGCAGTAGAGACAGAGGCTAAAGAGTAACTCTACTTAAATAGTATTTATGGGAAGAGAGGGTATTCCTCTCTTTCTTTTTTAGGTTTTGATTAGCTCTACTATACCGTATCCACCCTGCTCTCTTTTATATACCATACAAATTCTATCTGTATCTCTGTTTCTAAACATCATTTGGTTGTATCCTAGAAGTTCCATTCTTTCTATTGATTCTAATTCTTCATACTGTTCCAAGGACTTTATTTCTTTCCTAGTAATAATCTTTGGCATATATGAGTAGTGGGTATCATCTATGTCTTCGTCTTTTCCATTTAATACCTCTGCTTCTAATACTTTCCATGGTTCTTCTCCTTCCCAGAAATCCTTTCTCTCATTGTATCTTTTTAGTCTTCTAGCTAGTACATCTGATGCTTTGTCTATGTTGGCATACATGTCTTTTCCAATTTCTTCTACTCTAACTTTAGCGTTTGGTAGGTATACATTTATATCTATTCGAAAGTCGTTTTTAACTCCTCTTTTACTAACAGTTTCTTTAAGGTATATCTCTATAGAAGTTGCTTCGCTCAACAGTTCTTTGTGTTTAGATATTTTCTCTATGCTGTACTCTTTAAGAGCCTCTGTTGGTTCCATACCAACGAATGTTATTTGTATGTTCTTGGGGATCATTGTAAAGTATTTTACAATTTATATATTACATTATACAGTATGGTTGAAATATTAGGTAAGGGAATATATAATTACTGATGTTGATCCGCGATAGCTCAATGGTAGAGCGAACGACTGTTAATCG
This sequence comes from Candidatus Dojkabacteria bacterium, assembly GCA_041678645.1. Taxonomy (GTDB): domain Bacteria; phylum Patescibacteriota; class Dojkabacteria; order SC72; family SC72; genus WOZL01. The sequence continues at coordinate 558 of JBAYNT010000074.1, read as the reverse complement.
TTTGGTTCCAGGTTCGAGTCCTGGTCGCGGAGCTTTTTCCATTAATTTATAATAATCCGTCTTTTAATAATTGTGCCTTGCTTTTCTGCTTTCATTGTTTTATTATTAAATTAAGAAATGAAATACTCTAAATACCTAGGCTTATTAATTTTTATTTTTTTCTACTTCGCCTTTCCTAAAATGGCTTCAGCCGATATCCTCCCTGAAAACCCTTGGAGTAGCCACTGCTTGGCAAACGAAGTTGAGATTACTTGCCAAGAGACATTAAATGATTATAGCTCTCCTCCTTTATCTACAAATTGCGTACCTTACGAAAATAATGATGATTATCGTCTTCTTACTTATAAAAAAGATTTTAACGAAAACGACGATAGAATATATATGGAGTACAAATATTGTGGGAATTTAAGTCAAATAGAAAATACTACTGTTGCACTATTCTTTCTTAAAAAGTATTTAGTTATGCTTTTCTTAACCCTACTAATTGAGTTAACAGTTTTAGTTTTATTGCGTTTTATAAGCTCTTTTAAAGTATTCGGTATAGTAGTAATAGCTAAT
>JBAYNT010000073.1:0-2620 GCA_041678645.1 Candidatus Dojkabacteria bacterium | reverse complement strand
GTCATGATTGTTTAGATAATTTGATATCTACATTACCAAAAGCAAAAGATTATAAATAAATTAACTTAATACATTTACAATTATGGCAATAGACTTAACAAAACAGAGACTTTATTCACTTAGACTCGCAGTTCCAGAAGATAATAGATATCCTTATGGAGCTTTTAACGCATATTATAGTAATCAAGTATTCTATGCATCAACAAGACTATATGTAAAATATGGTAATCTTTATCATTATTTTTATGGTATTGATAATGAGGAAACATTAGAATCTAATATTACTATATCTGAAATGGCATGGTTTGTAGCATATCTGTATTATGATGAAAATAGGTTATTAGATACTGAATTATCATTTATGGAACTAATGACAGATATTACTAATTATTCTAAACAATTATCTGATTTACCTACTATTCCTGATGGATATACTTTAAAATGGAATATTTATGGTGTAGTTCCTTATGACCCATTTAGAATAAATAATGGATCATATTTAAAAGATGATTATGTTTATAAGGTGGGTAAAAATGAGGATTATATTCTAAAAGCAAATAATGATAATCCAACTACATACGATTGGTTATATGTATATGATATAACTAACAATCAATTAAGTTATGAAATAGAAAGCATGGAAGATTTTGTTTATGATATGTTATCAAATCCTAAATGTCAAGTAATAGGAGATTTTATTGAAGGAGATAGAGTCGTAGAAATATCAGAAGAGGGTATTGGTTCATATTATAGTGATATATCTCATAGTCCATTTTTAAAATATTCTTGTAATAAGTATCGAATAGACTTGTCAACACTAATATTTTCTGAAATTGGAAATAATTCTAATACTTTTATGTCCATTAGTTCTGTTGAGGATTATACTACTACAAATTTAGGAAAATTAACATATATAAAACCTATAGACTTAGATAGTAATGGATATTATGATTTTGAAATAGAAAATGATGGTGTATATATTATTACAATAATACATAACGGAAATAGATTATATGAAGATTATTTATTTATTTCTTGTGGAGTAGAAACTTGTATTGAATCTTTAATGGATAGTATTTATTGTAATGATTTAGATTGTTGCAAAGAATGTAATGAAGATATGATTAAAGATATAAACTTTAAAAGAAATGAATTAAACAAACTTATGTTATTTCTTAATGTCATTAGCAATACAATAAACTATGCTAAGATAGCTTATACGGGAACTATTTCTTTAGACAGTGAATTACACTCTAACATGGAGAAAGCGGCTCAATGGTGGACTAGAGTAGAGGAAATCATATCTAGGTGTGGTACTTGTAATGATACTATAACTAATACTGGAGGGTGTTCACAATGTTAATAAGTAATTTATCTTTTCAATTTGCCAATTTTCAGAATACTGAATTTGATATAGGGGTAAGTTCTGCAAATTTTATGGCAAAATTTTATACTTCCTTTTATTCTTTATTGGAAACTCTTTACATACAAGAGTATTACATGAAAGAATTAACTTATTATAATTTAATCAATGATATATTTTATTTATATTATGTATTGGTTAAAATACAACTTGTAATCTTATCTACTGATATAGATAAAAGATTAACTTATGCAGAGTACTTAGAACAATATCATGGTGATTGCATATTTAAAAGTCTTGTATGTAGAGGTTTTAATGCAAAGAAGTTAATGATAGCTTTTGATAATGGATATTCTAATATAAATAATATTCCTTTAATAGAATCATTTAATGATGATAATAATGATTATGATGGAGGGATAAGCTGGTTTAAGATACCAAATATAATGAGTGAAAATAATGATTTTATAATAAACTAAAAACAAATAATAATTATGGCAACAAAACGATTAAGGAGTTGGTTTTTCCAAGGTGTTTCAACCATACTCGGTGTAAGATTTAGAACTAATAATAAGCCTACTCAGGAGACATTTGAAGATTTTGCTGAATCTATAGTATTTAAAAAAGAATCAGGAGATACAGCAACTGAAACAGTAGCTGGACATGTTAAGATAGCTAATAAACATGCAATATCAGGAAATATTGATATTGATACTGATGGATTTCAATTAGTAGTAAAACCATCATTCCTACCACTAGTAGATCTATTTCCTACTGATACAACATTATTACTCGATGATATAAAGGATAGTGGTATTAATGTAAAAAATTATTTATCAGAACTAGGTAGAATGGAGTATATATTAAAAGCTCTAATAGACTTAAATTATTTAAAATTTAATAGTGAGAAAGAAATAACATTTTCTGATGCAATAGTAACATTATTAGACACATTATCTGGACTTATTGATGAAGAAACAGGAGATATAGTAGTGATGCCTGGTTATTTTGGTGATGAAGCGTTTGAGGGTGGACTAAAAAATGTTGGAGGAGTACTTACTGTTAATACAGATGATTCTACAATGGAAGTTGATGCAGCTACTCACAAAGTACAATTAAAAGATAATGGAGTAACATTAGCAAAAATGGCAACATTAACTCCTGGAGATGTTATAGTAGGTCAAACAGGAAGTGGTAATCCAATAGCAGTAAATATAGCTGCATTAAATCATATTTTAATTGGTAATGGTACAGGAG
>JBAYNT010000072.1:0-2622 GCA_041678645.1 Candidatus Dojkabacteria bacterium | reverse complement strand
CTTAGTTTTCCAGAGATTCTGGATTTTCTCAAAAAACTTTTTCATGATAAATTTTTACAGTACCTTATTTAATATTACCGCCAGCTTTTAAGATTTCCTCTTGAGCCTTCTTAGAAACAGACAGGCCTTCGATAGATACTTTCTTTGACAGTTTACCCTGGCCCAAAATCTTTACATGTTTTACACCCTTTCCTATTAAACCCTTAGATCTAAGAGACTCGAGTGTTACTTTCTCTCCAGATTTGTAATTGCTAGAAATGACATCAAGATTCACTGGAATGTTCTCTATTTTATTTATAGGAGTAAATCCCATAAATTTAGGCATTCTCCTAAAGAATGGTGTCTGTCCACCTTCAAATCCTACTAATGATTTATGACCAGATCTAGATTTCTGCCCTTTTGTACCCCTACCTACGGTATGACCACCTACTCCAGAGCCATAACCTCTTCCGATTCTTTTGGCTTTCATCTTTCTCTCTTTTCTTTTAGGTAAATTGTGTAAATACATTTTTATATTTTTTTATATTATTGTTTCTTAACTGGCTTTGTTCTACTTCTTGATCTGCTCTGTCTTGTATCTTTTTTCTTCCCACTATAATCGTCCTTCTTTTTTTTGCTCGCTTTCTTACTTCTTTCAGCATCTAGCTGTTTCTTAAAATCTATTCTATCTCGCATCTTCTTCATCTTAATAAGGACTCTTCCATTTCTTAGCTCTTGTAATGCTTCAAAGGCACAATAGGCATTAGCTATTGGGTCATTGCTTCCAAGTAATTTTCCATAAACATTCTCAATTCCTGCAAGCTCCAATACTGTTCTTACTGAGGACCCTGCAATTACACCAGTTCCCGGATTAGCGGGTCGTAAAAGTATTCTTGCTGCTCCGAACTTATGCTCAATCTCATGTGGAATAGTATCTCCAATAAGCTCTATCCTCTGCATACTCTTTGAAGCCTTATTCTCTCCTTTCTCTATAGCACTTCTAGGATCAGCACCTCTCCCCAATCCAACCCCAACTCTACCTTTTTTATCTCCTGCTACAACCATGGCACTAAACCTCAATCTTTTACCACCCTTGTTGACTTTAGCCACTCTTCGTACCGAAATGGTTTTAGTATCATATCCTCGATTTTGTTTTCTGCTTCTATTTTCCATGTATCTCTATTATATATTAACTTTATTATCTCTTAACTCTTCAACGAAAGCTTTAACTAGCCCATGATATTTATATCCGCTTCTATCGAATACTAATTTGTCATATTTCTTCAGCTCTTTAGATATAGATTTTGCCAATCCTTTGATTTCTTGTTCCTTCCTTATACACATACCACTTTGTAAAATTTTACTACTCTCGTCATCGGCCAACCCAACATAGAAGTATTTATTACTCTTAAAGACAAAAACTCTAGGGGCAACAGAAGTTCCACTTAAAGTTTTTCTAATATGTAATTTTCTCCTTTTTCTTGAATCTTTTCTTTCCATTTTGTTATTCAGCAATTAAACTAGTTTTAGAACTCTTTCTTCTAACATACTCATCAGAATACCTAATCCCCTTACCCTTATATGGTTCCGGTTCTCTCATTCCTCTTACTTTGGCAGAAAACTCTCCTACTTCCTGTTTATCAATACCTCTTATAATTATTTTTGTTTCATCTGGTACTTCTATTTCTATTCCTTCATAAGGTTCCATTTTAACAGGATGGTTCCAACCAAGGGTCATTATTAATGTAGTGCCCTCTATGCGGGCCCTGTATCCTACCCCGACCAGCTCTAGTTTTTTCTCATACATCTCTTTTACCCCATGTATAGCATTGGCTATTATCATTCTGTATGTGCCATGTATAGATTTGCTTGGTTTCTCTTCATCAGATCTTGTAAGTATAACCTCGTCACCTTTAATCTCTGCAGATAACTGGTAGGGAAGATCAATTTCCAGCTCACCTTTAGGACCTTTAACCTCTACGGTTTTATCCTTAATATTGACTGTTACTCCTTCTTCTATTTTTATTGGTTCTTTTCCTATTCTAGACATTTTTGTATTACCAAACTTCACAGATTAATTCTCCACCTATTTTCTTACCTTTTGCCATAGCTCCACTCATTAAACCAGATGATGTCGAGATTATACTTATTCCTCTTCCATTCATCACCGGTATTATCTCGGTATTTGTTACATATATTCTTTGTCCTGGCTTACTAACTCTTGTAAAGTGCTCGACTACAGGTGTCCCATCTTCAAGATAGAGAGGATACACCTCTAGTTTTCCATTCTCAGACTCTTCAAATGTCTCAATCATATTCTCTTTTTTTAACACTTCCAAAACTCCTACAATTATTTTAGTACTAGGTACTTCTATAATCTCCTTCCTTCTCATTATTCCGTTTTGTAATCTTGCTAGTAAGTCTGATATGTAATCGTTCATATTTCTTATTATAAATTTACCAAATAGCTTTTTTAACTCCAGGAATTTTACCTTCACTGGCTAACTTCCTAAAACAAATTCTGCAAATGCCGTAATGTCTTATATATCCTCTTGCTCTTCCACATCTGTTGCACCTATTATACACCCTACTTGCGTACTTACTCTTCTTCTTCAATTGTTTTGCCTTATATTCCTTAGCTTT
>JBAYNT010000071.1:0-2735 GCA_041678645.1 Candidatus Dojkabacteria bacterium | reverse complement strand
CGGATGGTATCACGATACTATCTTCTCCGGATTCCGAAACACCACGAGGCATCGAATTATACTACAGTGGAGAATATTGGATCGTAAAAAGATTAGATTAGCATTTGTAATTATAATAAAAACAAGTTAATGGTAAAAAAAATATTATATTTGTAAGATAATGGGTGATGGTAGGTAAAATATACGTAAATAAAAAAAACGATGGAATGTTTAATAATTTCGAGAAATGTATAGAAGCTATTTTCCCGACAGCTGGAGGGGTAACTGGAAGTTTATTAAGCATAACAGCAGGGAATGTGATAGATACTATGATATATGCTGCATTCGGGGCTGTTGCAGGGATAATATTACATGAGATATACGGATTTTTAAAAATGAAAATAAATGAAAAGCGAAATAAAAGAAAGAATCGCAGAGCCAACGCCTGATTTTTTTAAGAAAATACGGCGTTGGGCATTATTGCTGGCCATTGTTGCAACAGCAGCAACACCTGTACTGAACGTTATAGGCTTAACAACAGCAGCAACAATAGCGGGAGCCATAGCGGCTGGAGCCGTGGGGGCGGCAGCAACAGCACAGACAGCAAGTGTTAAACGATAAATATTAACTAAATAAAAAGAAACATGGAAAAATTAGGTATTGAAGACGTAAAAACAGCAGCAGTAAAATCAATCAATTTTGCAACAGGTGTCTATGATCGTGTAAAAGATGGTAAATTTGACTTAGGCGAAATTATAGCAACAGCAGCAGATATACCATCACTGATTTTTATTTTTAATAATTTCAGCATTATTATCGATCAAATCAGCGATATGAATTCTGATGAGGTTACAGAACTTTGTGATTATGTACGTGAAAACGTTAATATCGCAGGCACAAACGAACAGCTTACAGAAGTAATAGTATCCGGTATTTTTCTGATTGGTGGAATTTATGCTGATACAATGCAATTCATCGAAGCGATCAAAGCATTAAATAATGAGAAAAATACTAAACTGGATTAAAAAACACATCAAATTTAATGTATCTGGTGAATTATTCGCACAAGTACAAAATGATAAAAATGATGCAAAATCAAAACAATACGGTGTACGTCACGATCGTATTAACAGAACATACAGATAAGGAAAGTTTTGGCATTTTTAATATTTGGGAAAATACAATATTCAATCAGGATAAATTAATTTATTCATGTGTAGTTCTATCATTGCCTTATCGTGATAATAAAAAATACATCAGCAGAATTCCGGATGGTCATTATAATGCGATGATATTACCAAAAAGTACCTCGTTTAATTATCAACATATTTGGATTCAGAATGTTAAAAACCGGACAGGAATAAAGATTCATATTGGTAACTATGCAAAACAGCTAAAAGGATGTTTTGTGATTGGCAAAAGTGGAACGATAAGATATGTAAACAATAGTGAAGATGCCTTAAACGAAGTCATAAGCCTATTGCCTAATAGTTTTGATATTGAGTTAATCACAGGATAAGGATCACGTAATAACTTCAACGGTAATTTTTATTTATTAATATGATAAACCCCTGACTACAGGGGTTTTTTGTTTATTATTTAGAATGAATATAAATTAGTATATGTATGAAAGATTTATGCAAAAATACTTGCATACATAAAAAAAGGGTTATACTTTTACAATATGAAACAACAACGAAGCTGTTTCTTTAAAAACCTTGCTGAATAGCACGCGGTCAGCGTTAACCGTGCTAAAAAACAAAAAACATGAAAAATTTAATCGAAACAACAACAGGCATTATTTCTTCTCAAATGATTCTTGACCATTGCGGTGATTATGCAGGTAGATTTCAAGATGAAGCATTTGCCATTTTTCAAGAATTGTGGGAATCAGAGTTAAATTCTTGGGACAAGAATCAATGGATGGACATCATGTTTGATAATAATGGTGATGTATATGCTATTTATGCTGAAGATGCTTTGGATTGTCAAAATGCCTGGTGCTTTTACATTCAACTCGATCGGGAAGATTGCCCTGGTGCTTTTACAAAAATGGAAGAAAAAAGAGCAAACTAATGACGGTCGGCAATTTTTCAAATTAATAAAATAGCTGAATAGCACGCGGTCAGCGTTAACCGTGCTAAAAAACAAAATGATATGAAAGTTATATGTATTTATCAACCAAGCAACCTTGATAACAAAGAAGGCAGGACATTTGATATAAATAAAATTTATATTACAAGAGTTCTGCGGGCAGGAACAAACAACATGGTTATCTCTAAGGATAACCATTTATTTAGTCAAAACCAAATACAACAATTGCTCGAGATCGGGGATGATCTCGAAGACAATTATTCCCACGGGTGGTATAGGGTAATCCCCTAAACCACCTATTTTGAGCCTTTACGGCTCGCAACCGTTCAGGGGCGCAAAATTATTTATTCACTGCTGAATAGCACTCGGGCAGCGTTAACCGTGCTAAAAAAAATGAAAAAAAATGCATAAAGTTGATATTTATATACACGCAACAGAACTGGAGTGCTGGTATAATCACGAAATCGAAACGGGCTGGAAAAGTGGTCCGCACGAAGAAACGTTTGAAGTTGTGCAGGTATGTACCAATGACGGCACAGACATAACCCCATTACTTGGCCCTGATATTTTACACGATATTCAAGAAGAAGTTTACGATAAAATAAGATAATTATGAGATATAAATATGACCCTTATCGGACGGCGTACGTAGACGACGAAGG
>JBAYNT010000070.1:0-2748 GCA_041678645.1 Candidatus Dojkabacteria bacterium | reverse complement strand
TCTTTTGTAACCTTCTTTTCGGATTTAACACCTATTACAGACAGATCAAGCTTACCCCCTTTATCTTCTTCCTTATCTTCCTCCTCGGCTTTTCTAAGTAGGGCCGGTCTCTTATCATTCTTAGAATCCTTAGATTTAACTTTATCAGATAGCAAATCGTCCATATTAAGTTTAATTTTCTCTGCATCCTCAAGAGATACCTGAAGACCAATAGCGATATCACTTGTTATATTCACACCTCCCAATGGAATACAACCACTGTATATAATGGCCCCCTCTTGGAAGATAGAGATACTAGTTGTACCTGCTCCAATATCAAGCATAGTAACGCCTAGCTCTTTTTCTGTATCAGTAAGCACAGCAGCTGCAGAGGCCCACCCAGTAAAAACCACATCGTAAACATTTAGGCCCAACTGCTCAACACATTTCTTTAAGTTCTGCCAATATGAATTTGGCGCGGTAATTATATGAGTTTCAACTTCTAATCTACCTCCACTCATACCTATTGGATATTTAATCCCTCCTTGATTATCAACGACAAATTCTCTTGGGATTATATGAATAGGATTTAGATTCTCTGGTAAAGATAAAGTTCTAGCATTTTCAATTGCTCTATAAGTATCGTCTATTGTAATCTCTGCGCTCGACACCGCTACAACTCCCTTGTTGTTCAAACTAGTGACCTGATCTCCATTAATTGACACATATACATCAGAAACTGTTACTCCTGCCATTCTCTCTGCTGCATTTACACTCTCAGATATAGAGCTAGTAGCCTCATCAATATTTACAACAACACCCTTTTTAATACCTTTACTGGGATATGAACATACTCCAATTACTGTGGGCTTTTGATCATCTTCTACTGAGGATATGACTGTTGTAATCTTAGAGGTTCCAACGTCTATTGCTGTGATTATTTTACGTGCCATTTAATCTTTATAAAAAATTACTTTAGTCTGCTCTGACATGTCGTACTAATAATATAGTTTAAAATAGACTCATATGCAAGAGTATTACTTAAGTTTCATAACAGGTCTTTCAAATCGTAAATCTAACGATTTATACTCTATGCCATCTATATTAGCTTTTTCTAAGACTAAATACAATTTTGAAGCCTGTATCATATAATCTTGGTTAATTTCAATAATTACCACTTTCTCCCCATCCCCTATTTCTAGCACGTTTTCTTTAAAATTTACAGTCGAAATCTCCCAACCAAACTTACTTAAGATCTTAATTACTTCTGAGAGCTCTTTATCAAATATTAATTTACCCTCAGCAATAATATTCTGGTTTGAGATTAGTTTAATACCTTTTTCCAAAAAACATTCCTCATATTCAATCATTTCTTCTAATATTAGCCCCTCTTGAGAAAAGATATAGCAGGTCTCTTTGTACTCTAAATATGATATCGGTTGATACTCTTCTATAAGTAAACGGACTTTGTTAGGAAAAATTTTCTCGGCAGAAACGGATTTAATATATTTATCTGACTTTTGAATCTCCTGTTCTAGTTCGTTTAGGTTTAGAGCAAAATATCCTTGTCCTATATATTGACTTGTTAGCACTGATAGGTCTTGAGTATGTTTAAGTGCATTGCTATTTTCAAACTTTTTAATTTGGAAAACACCAAGTACTGTTAAAATGTATATTAGTAATACTACTATTCCAACTATGATTATTGGCCTAGCTATTCGGAACCATTTTTTACGGCAAAGTTTTCTGTAGAGGGAAATTTTTAATTCTGAAGGGCTGTTGGTAGGGGTATTAGATGTTTTCATATCTTTAATATATCACAAAGGGGTAATGGAGCCATAAAGGTTGAAGTCGGACAACCTTTATTTTTCTGTATAATAGGTAGTAATAAACTACTAACTGATATAAGTATACCATGAAAATACTAAATTTTAACAAAAAAGTGATGATAATTATTAAGCAGGATAAAGGGAATGATAGCACTACACTAATTTACATTTTATAAATAAAGGATTTATAGTGCTATCATTTCTTATTTTGCACTTGCAAAATTGAGTTAAAAATATGGAAGAATTCTACCATACTTTCAATTTATCCCTTTTAATTAAAGGGCTTGCAAGGTTCTATTTTACTTCCAAATGTTGGATATATACTAGAAATGTTGGATGAATCTTGGATGTTTTAATTTAGCAATAAAATTTACCAAAATGATGGTATAATTATATATGGAAGTGACAGATAAATAGTAATTTGATAAAATGTTAAAACTCTTTGACAAACTTCCAAAAAACTTATGTAGATATGTTAAATGCTAATAGTATATAATTTTTGTGAAAGGAGAAAAAGAATGAATTTAGGAGATAAAATTTTACAATTAAGAAAGAAAAATGGACTTTCGCAAGAACAATTAGGTGAAAAAGTAGATGTTACAAGACAAACTATTTCTAATTGGGAATTAGGTGAAACAACACCTAATCCAGAGCAATTAAAAAAAATGTCAAAAGCATTTAATGTTAGTGTTGATGAAATCTTGGATAATGATTCAAAGGAGTTTTTAATGAACAAAATAAGTAATACAGAACGACTAGCAGGAATAATAATCAAAATATTAAAAGTAATAGGATTTGTATTCATTGGATATATTATATTTATGATAATTGCAGTGATTGGACTAGGAACTTATACAGTTGTTAAAAAAGATAATGCTAATGTGGAAAGTAGTGCGACAACAATATGTTCTATTGATAATAAAAAGTATCAAATAGAATT
>JBAYNT010000069.1:0-2920 GCA_041678645.1 Candidatus Dojkabacteria bacterium | reverse complement strand
TTCTGGGATATGGTTGATAATGTTAGCCCCTGGTCGGACTATGCTATCTTTAAACTAAACCAAATCCCTACGGCGCCAACCGGCCTACTTACAGAGGGAAGAACAAACCCTACTGATGTAACAACAACTACACCAAAATTTAGCGCACTCTATAATGATCCAGATAGCACGGACTCCTCTAGTTACTATGAAATTGAAATCAACACCTCTTCTAACTTTAGTGGCACCGTAATGTGGGACAGTGGGAAGACTGCTATGACGACAACAAGCCAAGGGAACAGGTCACCTGACATCTTATACAACGGCTCTACACTAAACTACAACATAACCTACTATTGGAGAATTAAATTCTGGGACTCTGCTGGCAGTGAGAGCCCATGGTCATCAGTTGCGACTTTTATGTTAAATAGGACCCCAACAGAGCCAACCGACCTACTTACAGAGGGGAGGACAAATCCTAATAATATAAAAGATACTACCCCAGAATTTAGCGCTATATTTAATGATCCTGATAGTACAGATACCTCTGCTTACTATCAAGTAGAGGTGAACATATCCTCGAACTTTGGTGGTACTGTAATGTGGAATAGCGGGAAAACTGCTATGACGACAACTAATCAAGGAAACAGGTGCCCTGATATCTCATATGCAGGTAGCACATTAAACCTTAAAACATTGTATTACTGGAGAATTAAATTCTGGGATTCTGGTGATAATGAAAGCCCATGGTCTTCTTCGGCATTCTTTATGCTCGATATCCTCCCTGTTGCTTCTAATCTCTCAATTATAAAAGTGAATAACCTTTTGGACATATATTATAAAATATACTTCTCAGCCATTTACACTGATCCAAATGCCGACAACTCTTCAAACTACCAAATACAGGTTAATACCGCTTCAAATTTTCTTGGTACATCTATGTGGGATTCTGCAAAAACAGCTACTACGATTACCTCTGGCAACCGTTCAGCAGAGATACAATACAACGGCACTACTCTCCCGTACAGTGGTACGACGTACTACGTACGTATGAGGTTCTGGGATACAGACAATAATGCGAGTGACTGGGTAATAGGACAATTTACAGATGCTCTTAACAACTTTCGACTGAATGACTTACGAATGGATGGAGTACAGATAAATTAGCAAAATACTGTATAATTACGCCATGAGCTTAAAAATGGACTCCGCAAAAAAATTAAGAAAAGAAAAAACTAAATGGGAATCATCTGGAGATTGGGAGGAGGCTTCCAAGAGAGAAGATGAGTTTCATAAGGAAAGGATAAGGCATAAGTCTGCAACAATTACAGGTGGTGTTAGGATAACAGGAGGTTCAGCAAAAAATATAATAATTGACATACCAAAAACTACAAGACCTCTAACAGATCGAATGAAAGTTAGAGCCTTCGATATACTACAAAAAGATATTCTAAACCGAACTATCCTCGATCTATACGCTGGCACAGGTTCTTTTGGTATTGAAGCGTTATCCAGAGGCGCTAAAGAAGCTACCTTAGTTGATGCATCTAAGCAGGCCTTCCGTATTCTCGAAAAGAATGTCGCTAAAACAGGGTTTTCTAGCAAAACAGAAGTTGTCAAATCTAAAGTAGATGAATACCTCTCGAAAGCTATAAAAAGAGAAGACGAGTTTGAAATAATATTTATGGATCCTCCATACAAACTTTTCAATACTAAGAAACTCTCCAAAATGGAAGAGACCATTAACATGGCTTCAAAATTACTACCACTTAAAAAGAAATTTAAAGGAGTGCTTATAATTAAACATCCAAAAAGATATCCACTTGAAAAGCTGGCTTTTGAACACTTGGATATATTAGAAACCTTTAAATTCGGACTGAACTCTGTAACTTTCTTAATTGTCAAAAAAGAGAAAAAGAGTTAGAATATACTCAAATGTACAAGAAAACAGGTGATTACAATGAAAGAATCAATAAAGTAGTATATCCAACATCTTTTTAATGTTACATTTTTATTATCCCCAATTTTTTAGATTTAACTTTGAATATATTTTGCTATGAAAGAAGAAAACACATCGGAATTAGAAAAAATAAGACACAGTGCTTCACATATATTAGCACAAGCAGTGTTAGCACTATACCCAGACGCCAAATTAGGTATAGGCCCTGCAACTGATGATGGCTTTTACTATGATTTTGAATTTGCTACACCTATAGAGGAAGAAGATCTCAAAAATATAGAGAAGGAAATGAAAAAGATTATTAAGAAAAACATTCCTTTCAAACAGGTATTTATGTCTCGTGAGGAAGCTAAGAAATATCTAACTACTATCGACCAGAATTATAAACTTGAATTGTTAGATGAAATCCCAGATGAGGAATTAAGCTTCTACACAACTGGAGACAATGATTTCATAGATCTCTGTAGAGGTCCTCATGTTGAAAATACAAAAGAAATTAATGCAATAAAACTTCTCAAAACAGCTGGAGCATATTGGAGAGGCGATGAAAGTAAAAAAATGTTAACAAGAATATACGGGACTGCATTTGGTAGTAAGGATGAGTTAAAGGAGCATTTAAATAATTTGGCATTGGCAGAAAAGAGAAATCATAGAGTCCTGGGTAAACAGTTAAAACTCTTCGCTCTAATCCCTGAAATTGGCCAAGGCTTACCTGTATGGTTGCCAAGAGGATACAAAATCAGAAGAATTTTAGAAAACTATATGATTAAACTAGAAGAGGATCATGGATATACTCATATCCTCTCTCCACATATTAACAAAGACGAGCTCTTCAAAATATCAGGACATCTAGATTTCTACAAAGAGTTTATGTATGCCCCTATCAAAGTAGAGGATGAAACTTACTATCTTAAACCTATGAACTGTCCAGCAGCTATGATGGTTTACAAACTAGAGCCCAAAAGTTATAGAGACCTTCCA
>JBAYNT010000068.1:0-2920 GCA_041678645.1 Candidatus Dojkabacteria bacterium | reverse complement strand
GAGGATAATGTTTATACCGATCCAGCTTATAATATATCATTTTTATCTCATAAAATTATCGGATAGATTACAGAACCTCCATAGCATCTAATTAGATATATCAATACATTAGATGGCAGATGGTAGGTGGTGCATCCCTCACCAGATATGGCTAATTGTTATGCAACAAAATCTGGTGATGAAATAATATGTTCGTTTAGTAATCTCTACTATTCTGGAATGCATACTAGATCTAAATATACTATCAATTCTATTGGTGATTGTGCATTTACATTTAGTGTGTATGATGATAAGCGTATAGTTCCGATTGGACAAGTACTAAATTAGAATTAGAGGTAGCTAATTCATATCTGGCCATGTCCTAGGAATTTAGAATTGACATTATTATAGAGTTAGGATAAAGGGATTTTACAATATAAAAAGCTGTCAATGTTGCAATAGTAGTAGATGTTCAGTGTGTTGTACAAGTATCCAGGATTTTCTACTCCTGAATTTACCCACACTAATTATAAAGCATGGTTATTAGCCTAGTTGCATCGAGGGGTATATACTAATAGAGATACTACCCAATTAGATGGATATAAATTATCCCCAGCGTGGTATTCTCATGCATATGTTCCGTTTGATTCATTTAGAGGTGTATATAAAAATGCTTATGTTGATAATTTAAATTTAATAGACAGATCAAATATAAATACTAATACATAGCTAAAGAAGGACTCACGACTTATAGGGTTGTTTAATAATACTAGTTCAGATGCATCATTTGGGACATATTAGGAAATACGAACCAGAACTGATATGTTTGGCAAATATGCATATTATAATGAGTTTGATATGATGACTGAGGATATGATGATAGATTATAATCAGTATCCCCCACTATATAATATTGCTATCGTACCAGAACATTAGACGGATTTAGATTTTAATAAATTTAAGAGACTTCATTATACTAGATCATTGGGTCTTAATAAATATTATCATCCAGATAGATATATATGCATTCCCGACAAGACGAATTCCTTATTATCAAATAAATTTTCATATGATTCTGATGATCATATCTATATAGGAAACATAGTATAGAGTGGAGTAAGCTTTGATGACCATTAGCCAAAACGACGTATATTACGAACAATCCGTAATAATATGAGAGGCTGGGTAAACAACTAGTAGGCATATATATCCAGACAGGGTGCAGATGATTATCGATCTTTGAATTATGATCCATCTAAAGTGTATGGCACATAGTACTATTATCCAAATGATAGTAATGCATCCATAACCGAATTCCCATTATATAAAAATACACACTTACATCTATTACATTAGCGATGGATGCAATATATATAGAATGCCACATCAAATACAAGCTTGGATAATGATTTAACAGCTAAATCATTTTTGAAGAAGATTATATGGATTGGTAATACTGCGATGTACACTTCTAATATTAGAGTGGTGTCGTGGGATAATTCGTTAATTATGAGATCGAATGTTGATGATGCATTCATAAAGAAATTAAATAATCGAGGTATTAAATATCCAAGTCTATAGGACAAGATGGGATACTATAATTCATTAATACCTAATTATCTATTGTCAGAAAATGTGTCATTACTAACAGGGCAATTACAAGATAAAGATTATAGAACATGGAAATACCATTTCTCTGATGGAACCTCCATTATTTCAGACTCTAATAATCAGTCTTAGTATATAAATTATACGTATTCTAATTTGTCATTTAATTCAGATTTAGGTCTATCTAATAAGCTAGCCATAATTTACACGGATCATAATTCTTATGATGGTTATGGATTTATGAATGAAAGTGGAGAGTATGCAATCACCTTTAAACTTAAGTTTGGCAATCGAACAGCTGACAATGTATCTTTATTCAATAAAGAACAATTATAGCTAGCATTCACTCGTAATATGTTAAAGTGTTGCGCTCTTCCATATTAGGGTCTATAGATATTTCCTGATGCATATATAAATTCTGATGTATCAATACTTCCGTAGGATTATGTCAGAGGGTATAAACGCCTTCCTGGATTCTTTAATAATGACTTATACGATTTGATATCATTTAAGAGCAATTCTACGAATACAGTGCAGATGTGCAAATCTAAGTTGGAATAGTTTAAATTTATGTTTAAGGGATATGGGCAATATATAACATATATGAATAATGATAAATTATACTTTTAGTATAATAATAAGAATTATATGGAATTATTTTCATCCAATACCTCATATATAATATCTAATATGGATAATTAGAATTGGTCATTTGTGACTGTTAGATTTTATAAAACCTTTCAAGGTAATGCTATCTTGTCATGGTTGTATAATTAGAATATAGGATCGTTTTCTAGTTAGGAACGATATATTGCAATAAAGGATGTCAAGGTTAATTTAAAATCAGCACTGGATATTCAATAGTGGGAAAATATAAATGAATTTTAAACTAAAAATTATAGCCAACATTTTAGGCGTTACCTCGGAATTTTTCGAGGTAGCCGAATCATTATATAATATATTTCCAAATGGAACTTTATAGGATATAGATACAGAAGCTATATTGAGATCTAGAGGTCTTAAATATGGCACCTACACAGTCATATATTATATAATATCTCCTATTCCGAATATAGTTACGTCTCTTTTATATTAGGTATCATCAATTAATCATTCTGGAATATAGTTCAGTGCGACAACAAATATAGATAAATCCCAATTGCAGACTTTGAGGTAGTACTAGGAATATTATAATAAGAATAAAATAAAAATAAAATACATAATGCTCAATGCTGATCGTAATAAGCATGCTATAATTAATACGTTTAAGTTTAATTATTTTACTAATAAGATATTCTTTAGATCTGAACAAAAATCATAGTTTGTATTAAAT
>JBAYNT010000067.1:0-2964 GCA_041678645.1 Candidatus Dojkabacteria bacterium | reverse complement strand
TGAGCCATCAGATATACATATCTCCCAATTATCGTAGACCTGATCAGTGATAGAATCTAAAGCCTTTTGAAGCATATCCTCACTCTTGTTCCAAACAGGGAAAATGATACTAAGCCTTGGTTTAATTTTAAGCTTATTATATTCGATCAACATCCTCTTTTCATTAAGATACTCAGACTCGATATTTTCTATCCACTCCTTATATGAAACCCTCATCAATTTAGAACTGTCTCCTCCAGTTACTATAAATCTACAAGCTTTTTTACAAGCTTTTTTGAGAGCCTCCAACACCCCAACCTTTTTTATCAAGGTCCTAAATTGCTGAAAATAGAGAGGCACTCTTTTAATAATTCTTTCTGTAGCTTCGAATAATTTCATAAGAGTTTCTATTAAAATGTCGATTTATAATCGTCCAGTATTCTCTTAGGTTCACCTATCTCATAACTCTTATCCTCCTTTAACCATAATACTCTATCTGAATACTTCTCAACAGAAGAAAGAGCATGAGACACATAAAGTATAGACTTAGTACCCTTTATCCTATCGAAATAGTCATAACACTTCTTCTGAAACTCTGCATCACCCACAGCCAACACCTCATCAAGTACTAAAATATCAGACTTAACCTTAATAGCTATTGAAAATGCTAA
This sequence comes from Candidatus Dojkabacteria bacterium, assembly GCA_041678645.1. GTDB lineage: Bacteria > Patescibacteriota > Dojkabacteria > SC72 > SC72 > WOZL01. Next base: position 2,314 of record JBAYNT010000067.1, on the reverse strand, counting down.
CCTTACTGCCATACCCGAAGAAAAATTCTTTATAGACATATCTGCAAACTCTCTTAATTCTGCAAAATCAAAAATCTCATCAATATACTCATCTAATTCATTCTTAGTAAGACCAAGTATAGTACCATTAAGATACACATTCTCCTTTGCACTAAGATCTGGATTAAAACCAACACCCAACTCTAAGAAAGGAACTAAGTCCCCATTCACCTTTACCTCACCCTCATCTGGTAAATATATACCAGAAACTATCTTAAGAAGTGTAGACTTCCCAGCTCCATTTGGCCCTATTACACTAAAAAACTCTCCTTTTTTAACCTCAAAAGAAAGATTCTTTAATGCATCAAACTCTCTGTAGTGTGTTTTCTTAAAAGGATTAAGAAACCTCTCTTGTAAAGTATTTTTCTGCCCCTTAGTAGGAACCTTAAACTGTTTACTTACATTCTTTACTTGTATTGCTATACTGTTTTCCATATTAAAAATGTTCCGCTACCTTTAAAACTTTTTTCTTAAAATATCTATTACCTACTATTACTAAGATTATAACTACTACTAATGAACTAAGTACAAATTCAAGATTTATAATTTTTTGGTAAGTCAGTGCTGACCTTACTGATTGTATAAATATAGCTATTGGATTTAACTCTACTATAAATCTATACTTCTCTGGAATTAACTCTACTGGGAAGAATACAGCTGAAGCATAGAACATAAGCTGGAGAACTAGCTCTGTAATATGTGTTAAGTCTCTAAGATATACCATCCATATACTTGTAAAGAAAGATATGCCGTACATACCCAAGAACATGATAAGTCCAATGAGTAAGATGTATGCAACACCTAGTACTGAGAAATGTATTCCAAGTACTATGCCTATTACAGCTATAATTAGAAGATTAATACCGAAGTTTATTAATGCCATTGTTAAAGCACTAATTACTACAATATCTCTCTTAAAATTAATCTTTAGTATTAGATCTGCTCTCTCCATTATTGAGTTCATACCCCAAGTAATTCCCTCTTGAAAGAAAGTAAATATTATTAAGCCTGAGAGAAGGTATACTGCGTACTGTCTAGATGTAAGATTCCCTACCTGTCCAGATACCGAAGAAAAAACTACATAAAGGATTAGAAACATAAAGAAGGGCTTGAGTAATACCCAAAGGAATCCAAGTATAGAGCCCTTATATCTCATCTTAAAGATAGTCTTAACAAACTGTTTGTATAGGTCTATATCATTTCTACTTATCATTTAGGTACTCTCTTAAAGTAAGCTTCTTAGAATGGAATGTCTTCCATGTTATCCAGTTATAAAGATACCATACTGTTTCCTTTATTGCCACAAAGAATCCTAACCTGTTTTTAATACTAATATATCTATTTTTCATATTCATTTGGTTTCTTTTTGAACTCCCTAGATTGGCTGTCGATGCCATATGGTCATGATATACAACTGATTTCCCACAGTAATATATATTGTATCCTGCATCCCTTATTCGAAGTGATAGATCTACATCCTCATAGTAAAGGAACATTTTAGAATTAAACCCTTTAACTTTGTCTAATACTTTTCTGCTAACTAACATTACAGCACCACATATTCCGTCCACTTTTTCTGTCTGGGAGTATTTCCCATCATCATTTTCTCCTTCATATCTATCATATGCCATGTAGTGTTTATCTATTTCCAAACCAGCTGAGTTTATTACATATTTTCCATCTTTCTTTTTAGCGAGTAATATTTTAGGTCCTACAGCCCCTACATTCTGTTTGACTTGCATAACTTCTAAAAGATTAGATAGCCAATCTGGTTCTAGAGACAGGTCGTTGTTCATAAAGATGTAGTATTGATAATCAGGATATTTATTTAAGGCAAGGTTATGTGCTTTACCGTATCCTAGGTTCTTGTCAGATTTTAATATCTTAATTTCTGGATATTCTTTTTCCAAGAACAATATAGAGTCGTCTGAGGAGTTGTTATCGACTACACAGATGTCTAGATTCGGCTGGTAGGTAGAGACTAATGAGGGCATATTTCTCTCTAAAAGTTGTTTGCCGTTGTAGTTTACTATTATTGCGAGTATTTTCATATTGGGTTAATTATATCAATATCTTTAATCTATTCCCATAAAAGAATTTAATTTTAACTAAGCCTTTCAATCTAACTAAAGGTAATGTAAAATTATCCACTTAATAAATTAATGACTTAAATAATGAAACTACTAATATACATGCCTGCCCTAAACGAAGAAGAAGGTATAGGAGAGGTAATAGAACACTTACCCAAACATATAGACGGTATAGATGAAATCGA
>JBAYNT010000066.1:0-3051 GCA_041678645.1 Candidatus Dojkabacteria bacterium | reverse complement strand
AATAATCTAATTATAGCATTACGATCGAAGTGCTATTTTGCTATATTATACTATTCTGTACTATTAAATTTGATGTCGACTTTGACATCACCTCGGTACTAATCGACCGCAGTTACAATAAGCTTATACTTAATATCTAATTTTTCATTAAGTGGTGCTTTGATGATAGGTTTCATATTTTATTGTCCTCACATATTATTTTCTATAATTATATACAATCAGTATATCTCTAAAGTCTTGCTCGATTTATTATGAAACTAATTACTATACATGATTGTGATAACCACAAATTTTAATTTCTTTTCAGATTTATTAATTACACCAACGATATTTAGCGGTGGATCATATTTATGATTTATAATTAAAAATCTCTAATTAATATTAATATTATCAAGCAATAAGTTTTTAGCTATGATGGCAATTGCATCATCCAAAGCTGACTTTATAATGGCATCACTAATGTATAAATTATCATGACGAGACTGTCTTTCACCCGCATGTCGTGTTTTATCGATTTTCATTTCGACTTCTATTGTATCTGAAATCGACCCGATAATCTCTTCCATAATAGAGATCATAATAGTATCCTCACTTTATAATCAAAAGCCGTTAGTATTATGCATAGATGTCGATTTAACATAATCATTAACGGACATTACCATTACACCCAAGCAACCTTAGTATTGTAATCGGTGTTAATATCTTTCATAATTGGCTATAATTCTTTAATTAAAATTCCCTGCCATTTCAAATCCTATTTAAATGTGGAATATGAGCCCTACTATAATTTAGTTCCCCCACCCTTCACATATCCAGATTTAGACAACAGTGCATCTTTATCAACTTTAGCAACTTTATCTCCATATGTATATTGTGTTATAATTAACATTAATATAATATCATTATCTAGACTCTTCAGTTTCTTTTTTACAGCATAACACAATGCATCGTTTTTTGGGGTTGCAGTTTCTGATATAGAGGTCTTATACTACTTTAATATCATTTTGTAATTTGCAAATTCAGGGCTCACACCTTTACTCAGTTTAATCTTCTTGTTCATATTATTAAATTCTCCTTAGGAATATTGACACTATCTATATATTAGTTGAGCTACAAACTTGACGCATAGAGCAATTTAGTATGCAGGCATCTCGTATTTATATATAAGTTATATTGTTACTATCATTAATTTCCAATGATATGCATATTCATTAATTATATCAATCATCAGCAGATATACTAGACTTGACACACTAAACCAATTGCTATTCGGTCATAGAATTGATATCTATCTACCATAAATATAAAACTCGAAATCCACGTTTAATTGCCTATAATTTTTTACTTAAATCTTTCTTCCACTTATTTGAAACCTTTACTCTCGTATTTCCAGGCATAATTACAATTTGACTTGCCTAATATATTCTTGGATCTAGATGCCAATACGTCCCTTGCACCTAAATTAAAATATTTCCAATCTTTATATCATAATAATATTTACCAATTCTAAATTGAGTCTAACATTTGATATTATTATTTCGCAATATTGTGATTACTCGTTTCTATAATTTAGAACTGATTGGTTTGTAGTTTTTCTTATATGTACCCTATTTTTTCTTCTTAGCAATTGTTTTCGCTCTATTTTTTCGTCTTGACTTAGAGCTGCACTTTGGGCTACAAAATCGTCCACTAGCATATTTTCCATCATGATCTCGATGGCAATATTCACAAATACACATACAATTTTAATTATTTTATTTTAATATAAATTTACCTTTTATATTAATACTCTACTATACTGCAGTTGACGACTAAGGCTATTCATCATCTATCTATTTTCGATCAGGCCTTAATATACCATTCGCTCTTGCTAGTTTTAAAGCAGGCTTTTCATCTACTAATCCAGCTCTTATTAATTTTGTATAATATTTTGGATGCTATGTTAAATGATCAACTGCTATCTATTTAGCTATTGCAAGATTATTTGTGTGCTATCGCTATACTAATATTCCAACTTCCAATTGCCTTGGATCTAAAGTTTCTGGATCTGTATGATCCCCGACTCCACCTGGAAGTAAATCCTACGTAATTAATTTACTCGTATAACCTCTCAACTATTTTAATATGGATTGTTTGCCTTTCATATTGTTTTTGTTCTCCCTTATTTCATCTTTGAACAAGTAATTATAAATTCTTAAAGCAATTTTGAAATACTATATATCCTCATTTGAAGTTACCTTTTTAACTTTATAATATGAATTAGAAACCTGTACAATTTCTGGAACATCTTTATCATCAGTTTTTTTATTATAATAAATATCTATAAACACCTTTACATCTTCATAATTTAGATCCTTTATAGTTAACATATATTTCAAATCATACTAAGTAGTTTGAAGAGGCTTGGGTAAGGAATACATAGGTTCATCTAAAAAAAGAATATGTAAATTATATCGTTTACTGTACTTTTCTAATGAGTCCTTATGATCATTAGATATTTCAATTTTATCAGTTTTAATGCTAATAAAATGCTATACGTCACTATTGGACTTAGTATTAGTTGTAGTGTGTGGAATATCTAATTCATCTGGTGTCTAATGATAATCAACATCATATGATTTTTTTAGTTTTCTAGGTGGTATTAAAATGTATCTATTTCTATGCTTATTATACCAAGCTTGAGATATTCTATATCTGCTTTTGGTTTTTCTATTTATAACTGTAACCATTCGTTCAGTTTCAAATAATTGTACTATATTAAATAAGGACGTATTCATATTACATCAAAAACTTAATAAAATTCAATATATTATAAACTGCCCATCCTGCCATGCCAAATAATATATCATAGACATCAAATCGTCCAGGAGTAATTATGCCATCTAGTACCTCTTTAACGAGGGATATTGACATCATAACTAAAAATGATATAAATAAATTACACATACAGACTGATGGAAATAGCAATGCATATATATGAGTGATGAATGCTATATAAAAGAAATGTAATTGCTTATCTTTATTTTTATTTAAAAATATAAGATATTTTTT
>JBAYNT010000065.1:0-3052 GCA_041678645.1 Candidatus Dojkabacteria bacterium | reverse complement strand
TTAGGTATAAAGAGAATTACAAAATCAACTGTATTGTCCTCTGGATTAATGTAATCCCTAGTAGTAACTTGCTTAATTTTCTCCTTTACATCTCTTTCAAATTCTCCTTTGTACTTCTCCTTCATCTGCTTATCATCTGTCTCTGTCATTCTCTGCAGGTTATTGTATGGGAACTTAGAATCTATATTTATTTTAGTCTGATCTGGAAGTAAAACAGTAAAGTCTGGTCTAGTTTCAGAGCCCTTCTGCTCCTTATTAAAATAGTAATCTACATTTAAAACAAAACCGGCCATCCTTAGTAAGTCTTCTGCTACTTGCTCTCCAAATTGGCCCCTGAGCTGATTATTAGACAACACCTTCCTTAATCCCTCTGTATTAACCGAGAGCTCCTTAGTAATCTTTCTACTCTCTTCTACTGCATTCTTTAAAGAAGACATAGAGTCTATCCTCTCTTTTTCAGAAGTTCTAACATATTTCTCTAATTCTTGAACTATTCTTGTAATTTCTGATCGCTTATTCTCTAAATCCAACTTACTCTGCTTAGTCTCAGATTCTAATTTCTCTTTAGCAATGGCCATAATGTTTTCATTAAGATCTTTTTGCATCATTGGAAGAAGCTGCCTTAAGTTGTTCTCTAGGTTTCGAGTAATCTCCTCGCTCTCCTTTTTCTTATTACCCCTTAACAAAAAAAATATTCCTACTCCTATGAATATACCTGAAACTAGTGCGATTATTACTTCTATCATTTGGCAGATTGCTTAAGTTATTGTATTGTATTATATATAACTTCTAGGATAAGTTCTAATGGTAGTGGAAAAGAAGGGCAATAAATATATTACAAATCTATTACTAACAACAATATTTGGGGGAGTTATCGGATTGATAAATTACCTATTTAATATCTTTATAGCTAGGTTTACATCAGAAAATATATTTGGGCTTTACTCAGCAGCCATTGGCGTAATCTATCTTATACAAATACCAGCTCTCTCAATTCAAAATGTTTTAACTAAGTATGTAGGAAGGACAGAGGAAGGAGATATAAATAAGCTTAAGGTGAAATCTTTTATAATTTTTGGACTTGTAGGGTTCTTTTTAGCTTCTCTGCTCTATTCATCATCGTCTTTCTTTACAGAAAACATGGAGGAAACTGTAAAGGTTATTTTTCCATTGTCTATAACTCTACTACTCGCATTCTTAAGTCCAATATCAAAAGGTATATTGTTAGGGAAAGAGAAAATCACACTTGTAAATGTAATGTTGCTACTAGAAACTATTCTACGGTTCGGTATAGGTTACTTAGCAATTAAGCTTGACGGTAATATTCAATTACTGATTCTTGCTAATGCCTTGCCTGCATTCCTAAGCAATATGATTGCCCTACCCTTTATCAAATCTCCAAAGTCACAGACAAAGAATATAGATATTTCATATAAGGAGATAATCCTTCTCATTAGCTCTCTTTTTCTTCTCTCTGTTCCATATACCTTAGATCTTATTCTCACCCCTGCGCATCTTAAAGCAGAGTATGGTGCACTATCCTTGACTGGTAAAATAGTATATTTTGCTGCTATTACAGTAGCCTCTGTAATGTTTGCCAGGCTGTCTAATCAGAAAGGCAAAAAGAACGACTTAAAGACTGTAGGTATTACGGTCTTTATTACATTTCTAATTGGTATCATAGCGAGTTTCTGTCTGTTTTTCTTCAAAGATCTCATTATCGATTTAGCTTTTGGTGGTAAGTACGCAGATATTTCTATCTATTTCGTTGTGCTTGGACTAATTATGACTGCTTACGCAATTGTATATATGTTGGCCAACTTCTTTTTTGCCAGAGATTCGTATCGGTATATCATTATTCTTCTCTGCACAGCTGTATTGCAGGTTGTACTTTTTAAGTTTTGTGTAACCGATCTTTCCTCCATCGTAAGAAATCAGGTTGTTGTCTATAGTTCACTGTTAGTTTTAACCATACTTTATTTCCTATTTAACTTTATTGTCAAAAAGGATGTTAAAGAAATTGAAAAAGGTAGCTAAAGACTTTAAAGATTTTGCATTTAAGGACGCAGTATTGGGTACCGCTGTTGGTATCATGCTCGGTGTAGGAATTAAGGATCTGATTACCTCTCTTATAGATAATCTATTGATGCCTCCGATTGCATTTCTTACTTCTGGTATAGACTTCTCAGAACTTTTTGTAGTGATTGGTAAAAGTAAGTATGAGAGCTTGCAGGCAGCCAAGGATGCCGGAGCTTTAGTTTTGACTTATGGAGCATTTATTAATTCTCTCATCTCATTTCTAATCTTAGCTTTCGTCCTATATCTTCTTGTTGATATTGCTCTAAAAAGTATACAGAAAGGTAAGGAGAAAAAAGAGAAAGAAGAAGTATCTACCAAGGAATGTCCGTACTGTTTTACAACTATAGATAAGAAGGCTACTAGATGTCCTAACTGTACAAGCACACTATAAACTAGCAGCATGGACGATATCGGATTTGAACCAATGACCCCCTCAATGTGAATGAGGTGCTCTAGCCAGCTGAGCTAATCGTCCTACTCTTTCTTTGAGGTCTCACTCTCTTCTACTCCCTCTTTTTCATTCTGTAGCTGAAATAGTCTCCACAGAAACCAACCTACAAACACAAAGACTCCTAGTACTATTCCTGCTAGAAGACTTCTAGCTACAATTCCTCCTATGATACCCAGTAGTACACAACCTACTGCAAATATCACAACTTTTAATGCCTCCATATGCTTTTTGTATTAAGTAATAGTAAATAATACAATTACTTCTTTAACTGTACAAGGTATATCTTAAATCTTTGTATGAAATGACTGATTGCTAATACTCCCATGGCTAGGGATAGTTCTACATGCCAATACATAAAATCAAAATCAATGTCGTAAAGTTTAGGGCGTTTGTATCTAATCATCATAAATAAACCAAAGCCAAATGATGGTATGAGTAGTGTCAATATTAGTATGGTATTCCAGAAGGCATTAAACTTAACTTTGTTTTTAACAAGGAAATATGGAATCCAATATAGGGCTA
>JBAYNT010000064.1:0-3197 GCA_041678645.1 Candidatus Dojkabacteria bacterium | reverse complement strand
GCCTTTCACCTCTAAAAATTCACCGAAATATGAGTAAATAGGTTCTAATCTTTTACCATTTTTTGCAAAGGTGACATCTATACACCAGCAATGTTTTTCATTACACCACATTACAGGCAATAATCTTTCATTATATCCCTCGCTTAAATCTTCGTCATTAATCGGGAATCTGTCAACTAAGTAATCGCCCTCGTATATCTCAACTCCATTTTTATCAGTTAAACCTATAAATTGCCCTTCTGTTTCCTTTATGCAAGTATTAAATGTAAGTCCTTTGCCACTTTTATCTTTATGTGTAATTCTTGGTTGACCTATTGCATCATAAACCAATTCGCCATAAACAAAATTGCAATTAGACATATCATCTTTTAATGCTCTAAATTTAATTGTTCTCATAATTATATTTGTTAATTGATATTAATCGTTAAGTAAAAAACCCCCGGACTTTCAGGTCGGAAAGATACCTGTTGAAGGGATATGCCGGGGGAACCTAACCTAAACACGAATAAATGTATAAAATATTTCTTCATCCCTCACATGAATTTATATATTTAAATTATCAACGTAATCAATATTATCACATTGCATAAGATAATCACGTAAAGCAAGCTGTTTAGCCTTTAAATCTATATCATTTTTATGCAGACTGATTTCAACAATATTTTTGATGTGTCCGGTTTTGATCCGTTTTTCCCGCTCCATTATCGTCAAAATGTTTTCTGCTTGTTTTAAATATTTTATTCTTTCCTCATTATTAATTTTTATATGGCCATTATTCCGTAAAACATTAAATGATATTCCTTCAAGATATGCAGTTCCAATACTTTTTACTTTACCAAATTCATGCAATTCTTTATGAATCAATCTTATAGTATCTTTTATCGCTTTTTTATCCTTCTCTTTTTGTTCAATAGAGTTTTTATTTTCTTTATATTCAATCTCGCTTTTAATTTGATAATATTTATGCAGCTCTATTTTTTCATATTGAAAATAAGCCCGCATAATACCCTCAAAATAAGGAATACTCATCGTATTATAATGCTTTATGTCACATTCCAAATCACCCGATGCGGCCATTTTTATCGCTTTGATTATCTCTTCACGTGTTCTTTTCCCATGTCTTTCTACTAAATGCGATAAGAATACGAATACCTCAGCATCACAGGGTGCAGCTGTAATACCGACAATGATACATATCATTGATAAAAACTTTAGCTTTTCCTCTTGTGATAATTCATTGATTTTTTTGTTTTTTTTAAGACTCACAATTTCACATCCCGCCGGTGCCTCTCTTAATAAGATTTTCCCATTTCCTTTGTCTGTTATTATTATCTGATTCATTTTTTTTGTTTTTTTCAATTTGTATTATAAGCCAATTATTAAAATGCTTTTTATAATCATATCTATTAGTTCTATATATATCTTCTTCGGCTTGTATTTTCAGGATATATTTTTTCATCCAGTCTTCAACTTCATCATTTTGTAAATATACATCAGTTTGTTGATTAATGTATTCGCTAATTTTATATTTTTCTGCTTCGTTTAGTTCTTCTTTGAATCGTTCGAATGCTTCAGAAGATTTTTCGTTTTCAAATTTTTTTTTCTTCTCTCTATATATATAATTATTTTTATTTACATTCTTTTCATTATTGTTAGTGTCCTTCTGTTGTCCTTCTGTTGTCCTTCTGTTGTCCTTCTGTTGTCCTTTTTGTTCCGAAACTCCCTGATAAGTTTCATAGTTACATACTGATATTATAGTTGTTAGGTGTGTTTTTTCGATTAATATTTGTTGCTCTTTTTGTAAATATAAAAGGAAATCATCTACTTTATGCCTGCTCCATTTCCATCTTTCAGATAATGCAAGTATAGACCATCCAACTTGACCTCTTTTAATAGTTACCCAGCATCCTCGTTTTAAAAATTTATTTTCATTGTGATTTGCAAGTAACAACAGATCAATCCATGCCTGCGCCCTTGTAAATTTTTCAGAAAAATACAAAGGATTATTTTCTATTTGCCTAAATATTTTAATATATCCCTGCATCTTATTTTTTTTATACCCGATATGCACCGTTGTTCGTTACACTTACACAGCTAAATTGGGCGTATAAACGTATTAGTTTATATATACGTTAGGGTGCATTAAAAGAAAATACCCCAAAATTCTGGATTGCTTTCTACAAATAATTGAAAGCCGTTTCTTTTAATAAACCCCCGCCCTTCTTTGTCGAGCTTTTCTGCTACCATTTGCCAAGTTTTATTAACTCGTTTAAAACCTGCAATAATAGAAACATCGTCTTTGTTGCCGTTCAATCTGTTGCTTAAATTGGCAAATGAAACATTTATCATCTTGCCTACGCACTCTCTGATAGCTTCTTCTGTTAGTTCACAATTCCTGCCTAACATCAACAATTCGTCATCTAAAAACATATAATAACGCACCCTAACATTTTGTAAAGCAAATAGCCTGTTAAGGTGCTTAATGTTAAACTACTTGCAATGTTTGTTAATATTTCAAAATTTCTACATATCTGGTAAATGCTACTTGCCTTACAAGTTACCGTTATAAACAATAAAATTAAACCGCTCAAATAAACAAAACTCTTCCCATCTATTTTTAACTAATGTTAAAATGGTAAATCATTGTAATTTTCCGGAAGCGGAGGCAGATCATTGATCGTTGTATCTGGCGGGGGAATCGATGGGATTGATTCGGCTGCTGATTCAATTTTCCAGGCTTCCAGATTTGTAAAATAACTAACCTGGCCAGCTTTCTCCCATTTTCTTCCTTTTAAACTGAAGCTTACTTTAACGCGGTCGTTTAAGTTTAAACTATCCAGTAACTGACACCGTTCCTGAATCGCCTGAAATTTTATATAATTTATAAATTCACGTTCCCCGGTTTCTTCCCGGTGCTCGATAACAAATTCCCGTTTTTTAAAGCTGGCAGTAATATCCTGAGTTTCATATATCTCAATGATTTTGCCTGATATTTCATATTTCATGTTTATGTTTTTTAGATGCTTAAAATTACAACAAAATATTATAAAGTCAACAATTCGATGTAATTTAGAACGGTTCTAAATAGCGATATGCACCGCCGTTCGTTACGCTTACACAGCTAAATTGGACGTATAAACGTATTACGTTTATATATACGTTATAGGCTATTAATAGACCCTTCCGAATCTGCCTCT
>JBAYNT010000063.1:0-3245 GCA_041678645.1 Candidatus Dojkabacteria bacterium | reverse complement strand
GCGATATACTAATCCTGACTGACGGTGACACCTATTTCGATAAAAATGGTGTCAAAGAGCTCCTTAAGCCGTTTAATAGTCCTAAAATTGGCGGTGTAAGTGGAAGACCTGTATCAAGAGATAGTAGAAATAATAAAATGGGCTACTATGGACACCTGCTCTCAGATTCTGCACATCATAGAAGATCAAATGTTATGAATAAGGTCCCCAACAGTAATTATTATATGAGTGATGAAACTTTTTTCCCGATGAGTGGGTATATTATGGCCATGAGAAATATTAAACTAGATATTCCACAGAATGTTTTATCAGATGACGCATATATTTCCTACTCTCTTAGGAATATGGATTATGAGATAGGATATGCCCCTAGGGCAAGATGTTTTGTTAAATACCCAACCTCTCTTAAAGATTATTTTAAACAGAAGCTAAGGTCGATAGGAGGCTTTATACAGCTTGAGCAGTTTGGAATATTCAAAAAAGACAAACAGAGTAGAAGTTTCCTCATAGAATTAAGATATTTTTTCTTTGTCTTCAAATATGCAAAGAGTATGAAAGAGTTTCTATGGAGCATTCTTTTTTTTCCAATAAGACTGTGGACTTGGATAAGAATATTTTGGGAAAGGAGAGTTCTAAAAAAGAATTTTGAGAAAACATGGGTTAGAGTAGAAAGTACTAAATAGCTTTACACACACTTTTTTTTAGGTTATTCTTTAAATAGATAATTTGAATCTGTTTATTATTATGAATACTACCGTTATTATAATCTTAGGTGCGTTAATTCTTATCGTTATCATAGCTATAATAGTAGTATTGGTAAAAGGAAAAAGTTCTACTGACAAATCCGATGATAGCTCAGACATTACCTTCCAAGAGTCTCTCGAAGAGGATACTCAAAGTGAAAGTCCAGAGTCGGAGTTAGCAGTTCCACAGCTTCATGCTCAAAGCCCACAAACTATGGAAGATCTTACAGCCCCACAGCAGAGTCCTCCTATCAAATCCCCAAGCACCTTTCAAGGCGAACCAAACCTCAATCAGCCCCTACAGTCACAGCAAGGTGATGGTATTTATCAACCAAATCCATTACCCGATCTTCCACAAATTGAAAATGATATGGCTAATTTGCAAAGCTCTGGGGATATACCAACTCCTATCCCTACAACACAACCTAGCATAATGGGGGATGGGGTACAGAATATTGCTGATAGTATTAATCAGGCTCAGGAAGAGGCCCCAACAATCGTAGAACCAGATACTTTCCCTCCTACACCTACAGTCACAACATCTCCCGATATAAATGCTGTTAATCAGGGTACAGATAATGTTACTCTTCCAACACTTAATACAAATCCACAAGTCACCCCTACGCAACAACCTCCTGTAAGTATCTAATAAATAATTGAACCCAAAATAAAAGAGGAGCCTTAAGCTCCTCTTCAACCGTATACTTACAGATTCTTTACCACTTAAAGTGTGCAAAAGCCTTATTAGCTTCTGCCATTCTCTCAACGTCCATCTTCTTTTTAACCGCCTCTCCTTCACCCTTATAAGCACTAATAAGCTCATCCATTAGGATTTGACTTAAGGGCTTTCCACTCTTACCTCTACTAAAATCAACTATCCAACGAATAGCTAAAGTCTCCTGCCTTATAGGAGTAACAGGAATAGGTACCTGATAGTTAGCTCCTCCTACTCGTCTAGCTCTAAGCTCAAGTGCAGGTCTAACATTATCAACAGATTGATTTATAAATTCTTCTACGTCAGTCTTTACTATAGATGCCCCTTGTTCAATTGCATAATATACTGTTTTCTCCGCTGAAGACCTTTTGCCATCTTGCATGACCTTATTGATAAGTCTGCCTATAATTGGACTATCATACTTTCTGTCAATCTTCTGTTTTTTACTTTTTGCTCTTTTTCCTCTCATAGTAATCTATACATAAATATAAAAATGTTAATTTTCTGAACGCTTAGCTCCATATTTAGACCTAGCTTTCTTTCTACCTTCAACAGCAGCGCAATCATACACTCCCCTCACGACAATATACTTAACACCAGGAAGGTCCCTCTTTCTACCAGGCTTAAGTAGTACTACAGAGTGCTCCTGTAAATTATGACCTTCTCCAGGGATATATGCCGTTACCTCTTGTCCATTTGAAAGCTTAACTCTAGTAATTTTACGTAAGGCTGAGTTAGGTTTCTTTGGTGTTACAGTTTTAACCTGTAAACAGACACCTCTTTTGAAAGGGTTGTTTGCAAGGTCATACTTGTTTTTCAGAGGATTAAAATTCATAGCTAAAGCTAGATGTGTCCTCTTACCCTTTTTCTTTACCCTCGGTTTTCTTACTAATTGGTTTATTGTTGGCATAGCTAGGTATTATACTATAAAGTCAATTAAAATTAAAAGTCATACTCTCTTAAATTCTCAAGTCGTGCTCCTTCTCCAGATGGTATCCTTCTTCCAATGATGACATTTTCCTTCATACCTCTTAAAGTGTCTACTTTACCAAGTATAGCACCATGTGTGAGAACTCTGACTTGCTCCTGGAATGACATAGCCGATAAGAAGCTTTCTGTATGAAGAGCTGAGCCTTTTATACCCATAAGCTTTGGCGCAATAAGAGCTTTGTTTTTCCCTTCTTCAACTAAGGAATTATTTCTAGCTTCAGCTATATATCTATCTATTAAGGATCCTACTAGGTACACCGAATCTCCTGGCTCAACAACTCTTCCAAGCCTTGCCATCTGTCTTAATATTATCTCAATATGTACATCTGCTATAGGCACTCCCTGCTCATTAAATACTCTCTGTACCTCATCGAGAATATACTTTTGAGCTGTAAGCATATTTGCAACTTCTGTAAGTTTCTTAGGGTCTATAGAGCCTTCTGTAATCTGTTTACCTGCATTAATCTGCTCCCCTTCTTTAACCAATATTGGGACATTTGGCAATACAGTTATCACCTCTTCTGCTTTAACGATACCTACAAATTTCAGTATTCCACCCTCTATGCGCACAGTGCCATCAAATGGTGCCTGTTTCTCTGATTCATCTTTAGCAATATACAGAATTTGGCCTGACTTGACCTCATCACCATCTTTTACTAATACTTCCTTAACGTCAGAAACAATGTAAAGTCTTTTAACTTTTTTGTCTCCTGTAATTATTACTGTAGCAGAATCGTCCTCGGCATATTCTACATGCACCTTTCCAGATACAGATGATATCTCTGCCTCAGACTTAG
>JBAYNT010000062.1:0-3261 GCA_041678645.1 Candidatus Dojkabacteria bacterium | reverse complement strand
TAAAGCAAAGGTAGCCGTTATCGAATACAATGAGTATAACTGTAGTTACTGTTTAAGACATAAGAATGAGACCTTACCATCTATAGTCAAGGATTACATTGATGCAGGAAAGGTTATCTATGTCTTTAGAGAGTTCCCAATATATGGTGATGATGGAGCTAATGCAGCTAAGTGTGTATATCATCTAACTGATATAGATACATATCAAGAATTCCATAATGGAGCGTTTGAATATGAAAATACTGATGATTTGTATGCTTTAGCTAAAGAGGTTGGTGTTAATGAGAAAGATTTTGACTCATGTTTTACATCTAAGAAATATCAGAGTGAAGTGGATGCTGATATGAAGGCTGGACAGGATGCCGGAGTACAGGGTACACCAGGATTTGTAATTGGGGTATTTGATAAGGATGGAAATGTAACAGGTAAATTAGTACCAGGTGCATATCCATATGAGTCATTCGCAGAGCTAATTGAGTCCTTTTTGTAAGAGTAAGGATTTTTGTATACAATAAGGTATGAAGAAATTTCTAGACAATCTGATTGAAGGAGGAAAGATTTCTGAGAGTAATTCAGAGTTTGCTCAAAATATGCTCAGAGAGGCCTATCAGTTTGCATATGACACCTCTACGGATAGTAGCACTAAGAATGGTGCCGTAATTGTCAAGGATAGGGAGATTGTTTCTAGAGGTAGTAATAGGTTTGCTAAGGATGTAGAGATTACAAAAAAAAGAAGTACACCAGTAGGAGAGAGAATATATCAAGATCATTCTGAGAGAAATGCAATATATGGCGCAGCAAGGGCTGGGATACCGTTAGAGGGTACAGAGATGTATAGTACTTGGATACCGTGCCCTGCTTGTGCAAATGGAATTATTAACTCAGGTATTAAGAGAGTCATATTTCACTACGAATCAGCTATTAGGCCTCACAAGAAGTATTGGTGGGATCAGCTTAAGGAATCAGTCTTACTTATGTTAGAGGCAGGTGTAGAACTCGTTGTTTATAAAGGGAAGATAGGTGATGTGAATGGGCTATTTCATAAAAAAGAATGGGAGCCTTAAGCCCCCATATCTTCTAAGGAAGTAATTACTACTTCTTTGTAACCTTCTTTGTTTCTTTAGTTACCCTATATGCATCATATTTCATTCTTGCTACAGCTCCAAGTGCAGTCATACTGAGTGTCCACTTATATATACCTCTCACTATTGGTATGAAGTTTATTACTGTAGTTAATCCTCTACCTATTAGTAGTGATAGTAATCTCTTTGGATCTTTCTTTTCAGTAGAAGCTAATATCTTCTGACCTATTGCACTCTCTACCCATATAGTTCCAAAGATCATAGCAAAGAGTAGTATTGCGGTTATTAATATTGCTAGAGGGGCTCCTATAAGGGTAAAGGTAAGAATTATGAGTGGTAGTGGTACTACTATAGATATTGCAAGACCGATTAAGAAACTAAATAGGAATTCTTGCATAGAGCCTGTGATTTTCTTTTCAATCTGTAATGTTTTAACAGGGGCTAAGTAGATTATTACTATGCCTACTATGTACATAGCTACAAAGCCAATTACTGTTGAGGAGAAGTTAATACCAAGAAGAGCGTTGTTAAATCCTTCCGATATAATATTTTTCTGTTGTTTTGGTACGGTGATCTCTTCTTTGTCTTGAGTATTATCAATGTTCTCGTATATTTCTCCTGTTATTGCATCCTCATTTTTAGTTGAGGATGAGGAGTAGATAAGTGCTTCTCCTTTAACTGTGCCTGTTATAGAGGAGAAGGTAGAGAATACTCTTACATCTTCAGATACTTTACCAGTAATAGTGCTATTAGTAGCAAATATCATTGCGTCTTTCCCTATAGATCCTGATATGTCTGAATACATTGATGCTGTGTACAGATTTCTTGCTATACTTCCACTTACTTTTGAGTTTTGTGCTAAGAGAAATGTTGAACCGTATACATTACCAGAGATGTCTGCATTCATAGCTATGGCGTAGAGGTCTCCTGTTACAGTTCCTGAGAGGTTTAGTGTTTCTGCTGTTATAAATAGATCTCCATCTACTACTCCCGAGATTTCTACGGTCTCTCCACTGATGTATAGGTTTTCTTCTACTATTTCGGTTTGTGTTAGTGTGTAGTCTTCGTTTATAAATTGGGCGGCTTTGGTAGGTTTAATAAATCCAATTAGTAGTAATATTGAGAGTATTGGTATTACTCCTAATACCTTTAGTTTGTTTTTAAACATATTTTCTTAAATATATTAAGTTATATATTAATATATTAGCAGAAATGGGGGTGGTTGGGGAGGGTTGGGAAATTAAGAGAGGCGAAGGAAGAGATTAAGAAATTTTATCTGTTTTGTTCTTTTTTAATTCATACAGGATTCTCTCTTGATTTCTTCTAACCCTATTAATCATATTTGCTAGTAACCCCACTATAAAAAGGAATATTCCTAGAATGAAAAGCCCTAAACCAAGGAACCCTAATACCTTGTAGGGAGTGAATTTCCCAGTTATAAAGTAATGGGTAAAAACGAATATTTCTAAAAACAGACTAATTGTAAATGAGAAAAAACCTGTTCCTCCAAAGAAGAGCATAGGTTTATAGTCTCTTAATGTGTCTAATATTATCGTAAGAGTCTTAAAGGCATATTTAATTACACTTCCTGCTACACGAGATTTCCTGTTTTTGAAATATATTACTTCAACAGGATATTCTACAACATTTAGTCCTTTGTAGAGAAGATCTAAGATTGACTCTTGAGTATAGGTAAAGTCTGCAAACAGATTTAGATTTAATAATGCTTCTCTATTGTATGCCCTAAAACCGCAGGATACATCTCTAAACTTCTGTCCACTGATTAGTGATATTAATCTAGACATCTGTTTATTACCCCAATATTTACTCTTAGGCATATTCTCTGGCATACCATTCTCAAACCTATTACCTGTTATCATATCAGCCTTATCATTTAACAAGGGTTGTATCATCTCAGGTATCTGATCACTATTAAACTGTCTATCTGCGTCTATACTTACTAATATGTCTGTCTTATTCTCTAATGCATACTGTACAGCACTTTGGAAGGCTTTACCTACACCTCTATTAATTCCATGACTTACTACCTTAGCTCCATGCTCTCTAGCAATATTAGCAGTATTATCTGTACTACCATCATCTACTACTAAAACTTCTATATTATCTATACCCTCTATCTGTTTTGGTAGATGTTCTATTACGTCTCCTATACCTTCTT
>JBAYNT010000061.1:0-3404 GCA_041678645.1 Candidatus Dojkabacteria bacterium | reverse complement strand
TTTAAGTTCTGGTAACTCTCTAGCATACTTAGATATCTTCTCTATGAAATTAGTAGCACCTGGACCAAAAAGCCATGATGTTCTAAATATATATGCGCCACCACCCTCTCCTAACACTCTCTTCTCACCTTCTAGCTTAGATTCGCCATATACATTAAGTGGATTAAAAATATCATACTCTTCTGTATAGCCATCCTCTAAGTTATCTCCGAATACATAGTCTGTAGATATATGTATAAATGGTATGTTTTGTCCTTTACAGTGCTTAGCCAAATATCCTGGAGCTTCTGCATTAACCTTAAATGCTATATCTCTTTCATCCTCTGCCCTATTTACATCAGTAAATGCAGCACAGTTTACTACATACTCTGCATCTGAGTTTTCGATAGCCTTTTTAACCTCTTCTTCGTTAGTTATATCTATACCTCCATCTGCTCTATCATTTCTTTCTACCTCATATCCTCTCTCTTCTAAGAACTCAGATAGATATTTCCCAAGCATACCACTTGAACCAAACAGTAGAACTTTTTTCATAGTAATTAGATTAGAATTAAAATAGATCGGAAGGATCAATATCTTTAAGTTGAGGTGCTTTACCATCCTTTTCTGATACTAATGGATCCTCTATTCCCCACTGTATACCTATATCTGGATCGTTCCATATGATTGCCCTCTCACTTTCTTTGTTGTGTGTACTACCTCCAACCTTATACTCAAAATCAACCATATCAGTAAGTGCTACAAAGCCGTGTGCAAAGCCCCTGGGCAACAAAAACATCTTGTGATTATCCTCTGTAAGTTCAACCATGGCATATTTACCAAATGTAGGAGAATCTTTTCTAATATCTACTGCCACATCCAAGACACTACCTGTTGTGACTCTTACTAGTTTGTCTTGAGCGTATTCTCCCTTCTGCCAATGTAATCCTCTTAGTACACCCATTGATGATCTTGAGTGGTTATCTTGTATCCAATGTATATTTATTCCATTCCTTTCAAATTCTTCCTCATTGAATGTTTCTTTAAAGAACCCTCTTTCATCTCCAAATACAACTGGGGTTATTACCACAAGTCCATCTATTCCTCCGTAATTGTGTTCGAATTCCATATGTATGTATTAGGTTAAGTTATTTACTTAGTTGTACTACTGAGTCATCTCCTATGTAGAGTGTGTCTGCTTTAGGGTATCCATTCTTTTGAGTTACTTCTGCATTCCACCCTATTAATGAGCTATCTATTATTGTTTCTAGGTCATGTATATTACAGTTACCCATTAATATACTGTTCTCTATCTGTGCGTTTCTTACAGTACTTCCTTCTCCTATGGATGTGAATGGTCCAATGTATGCGTTTTCTAGAGTGCAGTTTTTTGCTATTGATACTGGTCCTCTAATTACACTGTTTTTTATCTTAGAACCTTTCATTATCTCAACATTGCCTTCTATTTTACTGTCTACTACTTTTCCTTCGTCTTTGTTTAGACACTCTTTTTCAAGGATTAGTCTGTTAGCTAGTATTATATCTTCTGGTGCTCCTGTATCTTTCCACCATCCTGTTACTTCTGATGCTGTCATTGTGTATCCGTTATCTATTAGCCAGTTATTTACTACTGGTGGGTAGTATTCTGGTTTGCCACTTTTCTTAGGGTCTATTGGTTTAATATGGTCAAATGCTTTGAATACTGCAGGTGTAAAGAAGTAGATTGCTGAGAGTACTAGGTCGCTTACATATTCTTGGGGTTTTTCGACTGTTTTTATAATCTTGTCTCCTTCCATTACAGCTACACCGAAGTTTTGGTAGTCTGGTCTTCTTACTACTAGTACGTGTGCATCAGAGCCTTTCTTTTTAAAGTCTTTGTAGTGTTCTTTTAGTCCTCCTGTTAGGATGTTGTCTCCAGCTGAGAAGAGGAAGTCTTCTTTTCCTATTAATTTTTCTGCTAACTTAATTGGGTACATCATTCCGTTTGGTTCTGGTTGTTCTATGTACTGTATAGTTATATTTTTACCAAATCTCTTACCGTCTCCTAAGAGTTCTGGCATTTCTTTGTCTCCTTTGTTTATGTTTATGATTATATCTTTAATCCCTAGGTCTATTGCATCTAGTATGATTCTTTCTATCATTGGCTTGTTACCAATTGGTAGCATGTGTTTGTTCTTAGTGTGAGTAAGGGGTCTTAGTCTTGTTCCTCTTCCTCCTGCTAGTATGAGTGCTTTCATATTTATGAATTAAAAAATTAATCTAATCTCTTAGCCAAATATCCTTGGGCTTGTTTGTCTGCTTTTGGTTTTAGTGGTTTCCACCACTTTTCGTTATCTACATACCATTGTATTGTATCTTTTAGCCAATTATCTACAGATTTAGATGGTTTATACCCTAATTCTTTTTGAGATTTCGAGAAATCTATTGCATATCTTACATCGTGTCCTTTCCTGTCTCCTACGTGTACGATTAGAGATTCTGGTTTCTTTAGGTATTCTAGGATTGTTTTGATAATCCAGATGTTTTGTTTTTCACCCTTACCTCCAAAGAGATATGTTTGTCCTATTTCTCCTTTCTTTATACAGAGTTCTATTCCTCTACAGTGGTCTTCTACATGTATCCAGTCTCTTACTTGTGTACCTTCTCCATATACTGGTATTTCTTCATCCATTATTGCTCTTGTTATTGCGAGTGGTATGAGTTTTTCTGGGAACTGGTTTGGTCCGTAGTTGTTTGAGCAGTTAGATATTGTTATTGGTAGTTTGTGTGTATGGTAGTATGCTCTTACTAAGTGATCTGATGCTGCTTTAGATGCTGAGTATACACTTTTGGGTGCATATGGCATATTTTCATGGAATTTAGCGTTAGGGTCGTCTAGTGGTAGTTCTCCAAATACTTCGTCTGTTGATATGTGATGGAATCTTATACCTCCATTTTGTAATGCAGCTTCTAGTAGGTTTAGTGTTCCTTCTACATTTGTTTTTACAAATTCTTCTGGTCCTTCTATACTTCTATCTACGTGTGATTCTGCAGCAAAGTGTACAATTAGGTCCATTCCTTTAGTAATTTCCATTACTAAGTCTTTGTCACAGATGTCTCCTTTAACAAATTTGTAGTTGGGGTTATTCTCAACTTCTTTAAGGTTTTCTAGGTTGCCAGCGTATGTTAGTTTGTCTAGGTTAGTTATATGGTCGTTTGGATATTTAGAGAGCCAGTACTTGATGAAGTATGAGCCTATGAAGCCTGCTCCACCTGTTACTAGGATTTTCATATTTATATTTAAAATTAAGTTAGATATGGTTGGTTATATAGGGTACTATAGAATAAAATTTTTCACAATTCAAAACTATAATGGCATTTATTTGTGAGGATTTATCAAAAAATACGGATTCGTAACACCATCCATATTGTAAACATTTATATCA
>JBAYNT010000060.1:0-3447 GCA_041678645.1 Candidatus Dojkabacteria bacterium | reverse complement strand
TATTAAATGGACAAGGGCAAGATTTAATTTCTAGTATAAAAGGTTTAGAAGCAAATGCTAAGTTTGGCAGATTAGATGTTAATAGTGCTGGAGAATATAATACAGGACAAAAAGGATGGAAGTCTCAAAATTCTGAGATAGCAGATATGATTGTTATGGATATTCAGAGAGCAGAAGCAGCTAAAGAATTTTTCCTTGATAATGGAAGTTTAATTGCTATGGGTGGTAATTTTAATTTAGCACAAGATGTATTGAATATTGGAAGTGAGATTATAAAATTGAATGAAGAAGTTGATGCATTAACAAAAGAACAAGCAGAAACATCTGGTTCTGAGAATGCAGTAGATCATACACAAGAGATAGAACAAAAGCAGCAACAGATAAAAGATTTACAGGCTAAAAAAGATTTATATACTAAACCGGTAAAGAATGGTAAATCTGAAAAGTATAATGAGTTTTTGGATGGTACTATAGCTACAACAGTATTATTAAGAAATCTTACAGATTATGTTTATGCTAAAGCTACTGGTAAAGATGCTAAATCATTAACGAAAGAAGATTATGCTTCTAATGCTTATATAAATGCTTATATGCATATGAGTAATAATATTTCTAATTTAGCATTAGATGGAATTGAATTTGCTAAAACAAGAGGTCAAAATGCACAAGAGTATTTGGATTATGTAAAATCAAAAGAAGTAGAAAAAGGAGAAGGTGTTCTCAATAAAATATTAGATGCTGAATCAGGGTTACAATTTTTAGTTGATAATTTAAAAGATGGTCAGTTATCAGAAACCGATTTAAACACTCTTATAGCTTCTGTAAATTCAGAACTAACAAAAGTAGGTAGTACAGCAAATGATTTCAAATTCATAGGTTTAAATAGCCAACAGAGGGTAGAAGGACAAGATACTCAACAGGACAGATTTAATACTATCATAGGTAATGTAACTAATCTTGTTGGTAAGATAGATGAATTTATCTCTAGTCAACAATATAAAGGACAGCCAATAAATGAATTATTAGCAACAGCAGAAAAAGAAGGTAGTTCTTTAAATGATGCTTTGCCTACAGCAAGTAATGTTGATATGTATGAAGATAATAACTTAGATCAGATAGCTAAATTAAAATCATCATATAATTATTTAAAGCAAGGCAACATTGATTTATCTATGGATAAAGTTAATGAGAATAAAGTAAAAAATTATAATGCTGAGAATGATAAAATACAAGGAGAGATTGATGAGATTGATAACAAGCTTAAAAATGAAAAATTATCAAAAGAAGAGATAGGTAGTTTAGAAAATCAAAAGCAAGCTAAGTTAGATATTATCAATGGTAATAAAGAAAAGATTGATAATCTTAATGCTCAAAAAACAGATGATCCGGAAGTTATCGGAGAATACTTTGGTAGATATATTCCTGCAATAGAAAAGATTTCTGATACAGTAGAAAAAGGAATAAAGAATACTAATGAAAAAGGAGAAGATGTTTTAAAGAAGATTGCTGAAATAGAGAACCTTTTACATAAAGCAATATCAATAGCTAAATTAAATACATTTGGTAGTGGTATGTTTTTTAATAGTTCTAAAGCTGCAGAAGAATTATTTGATAAAGAAAGACATACTATGAATTCTATTGATGAATATTTAGCAATAGAAGAAAAGTATAGTAGCTTAATAGATCAGTTAGATGGTCTTAAGGAAGATTTAATGAGAGATATGGGTATAAGTAATCATATGGTTACAGAAGCTTTAGAAGCTCGTTTAAAAGTTGCTTTCTATAGAGATATGTTTACTGGTAAGAGTAAAGATAATTATGAAGCATTTATTGACAGAATAGGTAAGTTGAATATAGATAAATCAGATTATCAAGGATTGATTAAATTGATAAGTTATATTACAGATGGCAAATATGATTTATCAAATATAGATATCGATCAAGAAGTTTATAATGATGGTGGACAAAACAAAGGATTATTATCATCTAAAGGATTAAGTGAGACTAAAGAGCTTATTTCTAAAATATCTATGATAGAATCTATTCTCAATAAACATGCAGATAAAATATTTACACAGGACAATGTAAATTTATTTGTTCATAACTTTAATGAATGGATGCATGGTATGCATGCTATGATAGATAATAATACTATTACTGATGGGGCATTATCAGTATTTCAATCAGGTTTTGGAGATACATCACATGGTTCCGGTTATGGTTATATGCAATCAAAGTTTGAAGATGCTAAGAATGGATATGACCCTATATCATTATTAAAATTAGCAGTAAAGAAAAATATTAACGGAGAAGTATCATTACTTGCTACTGCTGAATCTTCTACTGGATCAAAAGATAATAGAAATGAGAAAAGATTTTGTGATCCTAAAGTGATAAATAATTTTACTTATAAGTATGCTATAAATTATTTAACTCAATTATCATCATTAAATTCGAAAGATAATTATAAAACTCAAATTAGCATTTTAAATGATGCTAAAGAAGGATTAAATATTCCTGCTACATTAGAACAGCTTCATACAATATCGCAAGTAGAATCGTTCTTTAAAGGTGGTAATAAAGTATTTCAGTATGTGTTACAATCAGAGGCAGAATATTTTGGTACTGCTTATGATAAAATGGTAGCATTGCATAAGTCAGGGAAAAGAAATCTTACTAAAAGAACTAGCTTTCCTGATAATGATCCTATTAAGAATAAAATTTTACAAAGGATATATGGTGAGTATATTCCTAATGGTATATTTGTTACTGGTAAATATGGTAGTGGTAAATCATCACTTATTCCAATATTTATAAATAGAATTATTGCGAATGATAAAATTCTTCAAGAAAAGATTAAAGATAAAAAAGCTATTAGCATAACAGTAAGTGCTAACACTAAAAATCTTATGAATGAAAATGCTGATAGAATAACTAAGTATTTTGCAGCAAAAGGAATAAAGATAGATATCAACAAAGTAAATTCACGAGATATAAATAATTCTAAGTCATTAGGAGATATTGTTATTCTTGATGAAGCAACATTACTACTTAATAAGAATTTAACTTCTGATGGTAATGGATTAAATAAATTATTTACTGGTATAGAAAGTAAGAATAGTAAATTGATAATGATAGGAGATGAATCACAAGTATCATCATCTACTAGTTTTAGTACTCCTCCTGCATCAAGAGTTGCTATGCAGACAATACCTATTACTACTACATATAGAAGTGGCATACAGATAACTAATATTATTGCTGATCATTTCCAAAAGAGTATAAGAGGAAATTCTAATATGTTATCTAATCCTTTACCTGTTAGTACATTTACAGAAAACGATGGTATCAAGCAGGGTGTTGAATATGTTAAGGCTTCTGAAATGAGTTCTATAGTAGATAAGTTTGTAGAAGATGTTAATAAAGGCAATAAAGGTGTCAAGAAGG
>JBAYNT010000059.1:0-3493 GCA_041678645.1 Candidatus Dojkabacteria bacterium | reverse complement strand
CTAATAAGAAATATTAGGTAGAGACCTGTTCTGGATTTGAACAATTTATAATATCATTAGCCATTAGATATGCATTATCAACAATGACTAATAAATCTAAAGCAAAATTATTTGTAATCGATGAGGGGTTTGGTGTTATGGATGCTGAGAATATTAATCAATTACATAAGATATTATTATTCTTATCTGAAAAATACGAAACTCTATTTGTAATATCACATTTAGATACAATGCGATCTATGTTTGACACGCAATTATAGATTTAGTATAAGGAAGGGTATAGTAGAATTGTATGATCCCAATAAATGATTAGTAGCTGTATAAGTTATTAAATAAGCGGTTATTAATTGAAGATAGAACCAACTAGTATATATTATTAGCAGATGTACCTAGCAGGTTCGGATATGGATATAATTCATTCTTAATTGGAGTGCATTAGGGTGTATTTATGCCAGGCACGTATTTACATGTATTATTTGTAGATGCTAGTGGCAAACGAATACCCGTTGATGTTACACAATATTAGTAGAACCGTCTTATACGATGTTCCATCCAAATTAAATAGTCAGACTCGATTGGATTCGGAAAATTACTAGTATGCGGTGCTCTACATAAAACGCTAGATGGATCGATTATATCAAAATAGAATTCTAATAGATTAAATGTTCGTCACATTAGAGATATTTACATTAATGGAGTATACCCAACTCCATCACCATTAAGATTCAAGTAGGCACCCACGGCGACTGTTGAATTATAGCCGAAGGGTTTATTTGATTATGATATACGTGGGAGTGAAGAGACATTTACAATTTCTCAGATAACAATAGATAAAAGTCATCCAAGATATTATTGTTTGCAAATAGATAAATCAGCTGAGGCGATAGACACAAAATCCTCAATATATAATGAAAAGTTTTTAACATATTAGACTATAACCACATCTATATCTGATATTTCCGAGTATAATCAAATATTCAAAGGGTAGTAGACGGATAAATTTTTCATCCCAGGAAATTATGTTGGAGTGGCTTAGATGTTAGCTCCTCCAGATAATGTTTATATATAGTATGGGGATATCAAGCTATATAATTGTACATTAGATCTTGGTAAGTATATACCAAAATACGAGATCTTGCGAGGAGAAAATGTAGCTACAGTGTCGATTGACTAGAATATGCCACCCGGCTCAAAAGATAAACGAGCAAAGCGATCATATGATATATATGCATATAATAGTTAGTCCATAACTATCGATACATTATAGAACTTTGATGGCATAAAAATGCTAAAGTTCACCTCTACTATATAGTCAGCAAGTGGTGTATATTTATAGACTAATTATTTTAATGGTCATATAATCACCCCAGAGTCTAAAGTCTATGCATAGAGTTTTATTATAACATCTGCATAGAATACTATATATGGCTATAATAAGATCGATTAGATTAAAAATCCTACAAAAATATAGATTATACCACTACAAGTCGACACTCTATATGATAATTATTAGTTTAGTGGAAGCTGTTCATTTATAAGTTATAAATATACAAGATTGCAAAATTGTGGAATAACCGACTCAGTGTTTGATAACGAAGTTTCAGGGCAGGTTGCAAGCTGTTCTACATTCAAAGGATCTTTATATTCAGCTCGTATAATGACCCAACCTCAAGATACCTCTGAAGGAAACTCATATATAAGCGGTAGCATATCTGGACAAGGGTCTCTTATTCCTAAATATGATACTAATGTGACATATAAAGAACGACCAACCATTATGCATTATACAGATTAGTAGACTATATTATAGCATGGTGGTGCATAGTTTTCAGGCTCAGCATACAATGTTCAGGTGCAAGCATCATATTATAATGGAACTTTATATAATGCATCTTGGTCTAATGAATTGGTTCTTATGTAGACTGTATATGATGATGTCATATATAAATAGTGTATAATATCAGCAAATGCAAAGACCAAGTTGATCATGAATAATATATCAACTCTATAGATGTTTGACAATGGGTCTGATAATTATCCCGAAACATTTTCAATAGCTTTAAATCCAACCAATGATTCTTATTTGAAATTTAAATCAACCACATTATTTAAGATCCAGCTAGCTGTGTAGGAGTCAGAGGTGCCCTCAAAGATAGATGGATATTTTACAATAGGTGATACCGAACCTCAAGTTGGATATATTTCATTTAGCGGTTCCTATCAGAAATTAAATAATACTATATCCTAGGATCAATCATTGTATTATTAGATTCAAAAATATGAATTAGATACTATAAAATTGTCACCCACATATGAACGATACTTTAATACAAGATAGATATTCATATTTAATTAGCAATATGACAAATTATATATACCTATTGCTAGAGTGTTAAATTCTTCTATCTATTCACCATCACAATTATTAAAGCTACTACCAACTCGATAGATATCTATAAATTATACATATAAGCATGCATATAAAACTCCAACAGTCATAAAGTATGACACCACTACGATTCCTATTAATTTATATATATCCAATGTGAATTTAATTTCAGGGCATCTTAATAGTGTTTAGTTATATTATAATAATACTGACACTAACAATTATCAATTAATATCTACGATACAAATAAATGATCATTCAGAATTAACTGGA
The DNA here is from genome assembly GCA_041678645.1 of Candidatus Dojkabacteria bacterium. Taxonomy (GTDB): domain Bacteria; phylum Patescibacteriota; class Dojkabacteria; order SC72; family SC72; genus WOZL01. The sequence continues at coordinate 831 of JBAYNT010000059.1, read as the reverse complement.
GATTCAATAACCAGAAGCTTAGATCTTCCAACTGAGTATTTTAATGGTCAATCTAATAGATTATTAATAAAATATAAAGATTTTGCAAACAAATATTCTGAACCAGAATAGCATAATACAATTATTAGCAATTATAAAATAGATGCCAACTAGTATATATCTAGCTATGTATTAAATAATGTTAATAAGGTCACTAATGTATCATCTGTCAGAACTATCAATTCTTTAACTGGTGATGTAGAATTAACCCCCTATAATATACCATATATTAGTCCGACTGCTCCAGTAAGAACCTACAATGTGGGATCTCTAATCGACACATATATCGATGGATGGACTTACGACGCTGGAATTTTAACATCACCTTCCATTACAACAAATAGTCAAGGATCATTATTATTAGGTCCAGCGTAGTATTTGGTGTATAGTTCTTCTAATTATACACCCCCACTATATAGATTTTCCGTATCCAATGTCACATAGTTCGTAACTTAGAGTGTTTAGGAGAATCCATTCATTATACCAAATGATGCAGTCACATATATAAAGTATAGCTATTAGAAGCGTATATTTTGCGATCTACATATTAATGATATAAATATGAGCAATGTTATACCTATATTGACGGTTTATAGAACTGGATCTATGTATAAGTATGTTCCATGGGGTCAGTCTTCAAAGGGTGTTTCTGAAAAATTAACATGTAGATTATTTAGAACACGAGGTTTTGAGGCTTAGCCAGGTGGGATTTTATTAGGATAGTCACAAAGCACCCCCATTTTTGGGTCAAGTAATGGTCCACCACATATTACTATAACATCTGGATATGTG
>JBAYNT010000058.1:0-3499 GCA_041678645.1 Candidatus Dojkabacteria bacterium | reverse complement strand
CAAATTTTTCTTTGTAAATTTTTGTTTTATATATGGAAGTGATATCAACTGGGAAGCCCAGGACAAAGAAGTCAATATGCTTTTGCAAATCTTCTTTAAGTGAGGAGGGTACTATGTAGACACCTTTTCTCTTCATAGCTATATAAAATAGAACCTCAGAGCATGTCCCTATTTTAGGTAATCCATATTTCGTTTCTATCTCAGGATCTAATATGTTGATTGTGTTAGCGAATTCACAATTGCTAGTATTAATTTCAAATGCACGAAGGTCAGTAGTGTCAGAATATCTAACTGCATTTATTTCATTATAATTTTCCAAAAAGAGTTCAAGTCCATTAATTTCTGGGGTATTACCAGAGCAGTTTTCTAAGTTATGAACTTCTGTTTCTAGTTCCAAGGCTGTTATTGTAAACCTTATAGGAGAAATTGTAAAGTTTGATGATATTTATTCTTGAAAATCTAGTTCAGGTCCTCCACCTATATATTCTGGATGGATGACATACACATCTAACACTGCCTTGTGTATAGCAAAGATCTCTCTTAATTTGTAATAATTTGAATTGTCATATCCATACTGCGTGGCAGAGTATCCCGTACTATCTATACCAAGTCTACTGCATGTAAATATAGCCCTTGATAGATGATATCCTTGTGATATTAATATGGCTTTATCTATATCCCAAATGTTTTTAGCTCTAGCACATGTGTCGTATGTTCTTAGACCAGCAAAGTCCCTAACTACATCTTCCGGATCAACATCCAGAGTAAATACTAAATAATCATACATAGCTTGTGGTTCACTGTATCCCTCAGATGTATTATCCCCAGAGATGAGTATTCTCTCAATCTTTCCCTCAAGATATAGCTGGTAGGCGGTATTGAGCCTATCTTTCAAAATGTCAGATGGTGTTGCTTGAGCAGTTAATCCCGCACCAAAGACTATGGCGACGTTGTACTGTGGTATGTCTGCTATCTGCGTATATATCCTATTTCTCCCATACTGTACTATAGATATTGGTATTAGCACTGTATAGGCTACAGCGATTACTATTATCAGTAGTATTACATTTATTATTTTCCGCATGTGTAAATGATATCGTGTGGGTAAATATATGTCTATAAGGAATATTAGAACAGGGCAACTTGAGTTCCCTTATCTCTATTAGATTCTAAATAAGCATCATGATCAAGTATTTTCATTGGCTTAAATTTCGGAGTTAGAAAATCATAAATCTTAGGTTTGCCTAATTCCGATTTGTGGGCGATATAAAATTCATTAAGTTCGTCTAGATAATCTAAACCCTCCATGGCAATAGGAAGATATTCTACTTCATGTTCTTCTCCAGTTATTGGGTTAATGTATAAAAACTCTACTTTTTTAGCTATCTTTTCTATATCAAGACATACTGCGTCGATACCTATTGAGCAGTTAATCCGCTTAGGCCCAAGGCTTGCCCTCTTTTTAAAGTGTGGAAGATTTGGAGCTTTTGTAGGGTATGCAACATCCCACTCTGACAAACCCCATGAGGCCTTAGGTATTTCATCTATAAAATTGTAATAGATAGAAATAGACATAAGCATAGCTTGTAATTTAGAGGGAAAACTTATCTCTGATGCTTCGCGGCCAGTTTTGTAATCTATGATTGTGATTGGTTTGTTACGAGAATCTTTTGAAATTAAAATTGTATCTACTGAGGATGGAAACTGAAAATTTCGATTTAATTCTAGATTAAGTATTGTTAGGACCTCATTCATTTCCCAGAGCTCAAGGTTTGGTTTAGGTAGGTTCTCGAGAACTTTATCTGTATCAGGATTGTTTATGCCCGATTGCCAGATGCCCATTATTACTTCAGGATCTAATATCGTAGATAGGCCATTTTCCTTGGGCATATCACAATTAAGAATCCACTGTCTCCATGCTTGCACAGGATCTTCGTTTTGGGAGTACAGGATTTCATAGGCTTTAGAATCGTCTAATTGAGATGTTGGGAACGTATCTCTCAGATCCATATAGTTAGGGGGTCTATTTAACAATTTGCATCGGTCATATAGTCGTGTGAAGTACACTAGATTATGTATCTGAGTTCCAGCGAAGGAGGATTTTGCTCTTTTTTCTATACTCTCAATGTTTGGATTTTCTACATCAGAGTAAGCTATTTCATCTGTCATCTTAAATCCTTCGTATGTAGGTATGAGCCGTTCTAATGTGGAGGCTGATACTCTTGTACCTGGTAATTTTTCAGTTTCAAACATGTGGGGTTATTATATCATACATATTTTATGTTATTATATTTCTATGAACAAAGTAGGACTTTTTTTGAAGGAGAATTGGGTATTAGTATTATCTTTTATATATATTCTTTCTCCAATAGATCTTATACCGGGAGACATGGTTACGGGAGTAGGGTTAATAGACGATTTAGGGGTCTTGATTCTTGCAGTAATATACGCATTTATTAGGTTTGTAATTATTGGGAAGAAGGATAGTGAAGTACCTGTCAAGGTCTAACTGTTCTACCGTGTATGCCTATACTGCCTCCTGCTCTAGGTCAGAGAAGTCTCTTAGCTCTTCCCATTTCTCTTCTATCTCTCCTCTAGACTCGGCATCTTTTACAAACTTATCATATTGAGAATGTGTTTCAACTATTTTCCTGTAATACTTAATAGGGCACCAATATCTTTCGGTTCTAGCACCGATCTCCGTCGCAAATCTAAATAGATTGATCACATAGCTACAGTATAGGCAGTTAAATTTCTCAATAGGGTTTAATAGGCTAAACAGTTGTCTGTCATACACAAGATATTCTCTTTGTTCTACTATTGGGATACCATACAATCTAAAACAAACCTGTTGATATATTTGAATAAAGATATGGAGTATTACTGTTGGAATAATCATGGAATATATAAAGGGAGTGCTAACCAAATATTTCCAATTAAATTTTATCTTTGGAAACTTAATTCGTTTAACAATCTTTCTGTCTTCAAGAAACTTATTAATATGTTCATCTAGATTTTCGGATACGCTTTCTTTTAGTTCTATCAGTTTTGTATAAGATTCATTCTTTTTGGAAATTTCTGAGACTCTTTCTTTTATCTTTTCTAGTATGCTGTCTTTCATAGTATTTAGTATGTGAAATAATAGGTATGATTACATATTATTCATGTATAGGCAAGAAGGGGGTAATAATTAGGAAGCTCCCCATATATGACATATTTCTGAACCTTAGTTAAACCATGTATCCTTTTATAGTACTAGGTTTGTAAGCCAAGTTACAAACGGGGTATACAATTGATATAAAATAATTGTACCTATAATGGCTGATGCTAAATTAGCTAGTAAGATACTAATCCATACTTTCTTAGTTAATCCACTATGTGTTAGCTTTGAAATTATCATAACTTCCGACAAATAGACCATAATCTCACCTATAATTAAAAGTATGAAATTGGTATTAAAATACCATGAGAGTAACAATAGCATTAAAACAGATACGAT
>JBAYNT010000057.1:0-3510 GCA_041678645.1 Candidatus Dojkabacteria bacterium | reverse complement strand
TCGAGTCCGGCCAGGTACGCCATTTTGTTGGAGAGGTGCCTGAGTGGTCGAAAGGAAACGCTTGGAAAGCGTTCGTACGGCTCAAACTGTACCGCAGGTTCGAATCCTGTCCTCTCCGCCATACGCTACAAAACTCTTTATATAGACTTTTAATTTACTCCTTCCTCAATCGTATCTATACTATCATTCTCATTAACCAAAGGTGGAGAAATGTTAATCTCGATCTGATTCCTAAGATTCGTTTGTAGCTTACTTATGTTCTCTTCACTTGCATACACCTTAAACTTAAACTGTCCTAAAGCGGTATAGTTAGACAATCTCCTGTCCTTTAAATCTTTTATTAAGATATTATATAACTCCCCTAAGTTAACGTTCTGCTTCATCTCGGTATAAATATATATATAACCTGAACTTTCATCTTTCTCTATAACAACATCCTCTGTAAACACATCGTAATATATAGCCTCAACCTTAACCAACCCCCCTAAAGTGTCATCTACTATATAATCATAGGCAAGATTAGACAGAACCATATTTTCTTCCATCTCAAATGTTTCCACCTTAACTGAACTCTCTACATTTATAGGAGCCTCGGAGGATACTGTCATTTTACTAAACTCAAATACAGATATTCCTGCTCCTACTCCAAATCCAACTATCGAAGAAATGAAAACTATGAACAGCTTCTGCCAATTACTCCTATGATTAACAATGAAATTGTAAACTATGTTAAGTAATCCTACAGTAAAGGGAATAACTGATAGAAGACAGATAACGACACCTACAAAAAACACTCCATTAAACATCAACACTGTTCCAACTACTACTCCTGTTACTGTACAAAAAAGTAAAAAGATAATTGGCAAAGAGATAAAAAGTACAAAGGATTTAATAAAGAACAAAGCTATCCTCCCTAAATAAGCGAATATACCGAAGTCATGTCTCCTTATCTCAACCTTCCTGTTCTCATCTTGCTTAATCTCCTGTTTAACAGAAATCCCCTCATTTTTCGTATTTACTTTGCTATCTATTCTCTGTGCTTCTTCAAACTTGTCTAAAAATCTAATCTTATATATATACACAAACGAAACAACAGCAACCACTATATATACAACCTGTGCAATAAGATGCCATATTGAGACAAATAATGGTGCTATACCCCATGGGATATTTATAAGTACCCCATTACCTAATTTAAACAGGTAATCAAAAGGTATCTTTAGTAATAAGATAAATAGAAACAGGAGAAACATTTCAAATAGGAATCTAAGCCCTGATCTAAGATTCATATTATCTAACATATGAAACGTCCTTTTTAATATCTCCGTAACTTCATCAACTAAATCATTAAAAGTGTAGCTTCGTTTAGCGTTTTTCTTTAATTCGATGATGTCTTCTTTCATTAGTTCATCTAAAGTACAATCAAATATTTTGCACATAGATATCATCTTATCCGTCTCTGGATAAGCACCCCCTGACTCCCATTTTGACACTGCCTGCCTAGAAACGCCAAGTTTAAATGCTAACTCCTCTTGCGAGAAATTCTTTTCCTTTCTCAAATACTCTAAATTTTTACGAAAGCTCATAGCAAAAGATTTTTAATTTAACAACCTATTATATTGTACCTTAAACAGTTGCAACCACCAACTTGCGGTTGTTTAGTGTAAACTTACGGTTGCATATTTAATGTTTTGCTATTTTTTATTTGCCCTCTCTATTACAAAAACCTCTGGTAACAAGCCTCCCTCATTTGCTCTTAGAACACTCTTTACTTTCCAACTTTCTTTCTTAAAAACTTCTCTTAGCAGCTTCTTCTCCTGCGTTAAGAGTACTAACCTCCCTTTTGTCCTAAGAAGTTTTTGCGCTAATTTCTCAAGATTCATATATGAGGAGACATTCTTATCATGATTACCAACCCTAATACCAAAAGGAAGATTGCTAACTATCTTGTCTATATTTTTCTTATTTAAAGTCACATCTTTGATGTCACTTTTAAAAAGTTTGTATCTATTCTCCTTTATCTCTGCTTTCTGGAAATTAAACCTACTTTTCTCAATAGCCTTACTGCTAATATCTGAACATATTACTCTTTTAACATTGAAGTATTTCAATGCTGTAATTGGTATTACACTAGCCCCGCAGAAAGGATCATATACTATGTCTTGTTCTTTCAGCTCAGCTATCATACAAAGGATGTATGCTAAGGAAGGATTAATACCAGCAGGCACATAAGTGCTCCTCCACTCTCTCCTAGAAAGATTAAGCTGTCGCCCCTTTCCATCTTCGATTTGTACAGGAGAATACAAATTTCTAAACGTATTAATGTCTTCTTCCTTACTTTTAAAGAGTATCTCCTCATTATTCTCAGTCTTTATCTCTATCTCTGGATATTTCTCCAAGAGTTCCTTTAGAACAAACGCCTCTGTCCCCTTTAGAAAATGTAACTTGTATGCCGTCAATTCACGCATAAGTGTATTATACTATAGCACAATGCACTTATCAGCCAAATTGATTGTCCGGATTGTGCGTCAAGAAGTTCTGCTCAATAACAGTAAAAAATCTCCCACTTCTTAAGCTCCCTTTTAGAATTCAAAAAGAGTAGAACCTATTTGAAGTAGGAAATGCCCCCTATATTCCAACAACTTTCTATATATCAACTACAGAATATCGCTACTTCTTTTCTCCCAAAGCCCATTTCACCATCCTATCCAAGCCTTCACTCAACCCTACCTTTGGATTAAAATTCAAAAGCCTCCTTGCTTTCTCTATATCCCCATGCATACCACTAAGATCAAAATCTGAGGGGGCAGTATATGAAACTGTTGTTTCGAAAGGCAACTTAGACCGAATTAACTCTAATAACTCGCCGAGGGTGCTCTTAGTACCACTAGCCAAATTGATTACCTCTCCATTTATCCCATTATTTCCTAGACAACTTACTAAACCATCAACTGCATCATCTATATATAGAAAGTCGCGGAATCTATCTGGACTACCCCTCATCTCGAAATGCTTTTTCTCTATTAACTCCCCCAAAAAGATACTTACCATGCCCTGATTCAGATTATTAATATCCTGACCTGGACCATATGTATTGAATAACCGTAAGGAACATGTGTTTAAGTTTTCAGTACTTGCAATTTTAAGATAGTATTCCGAAGCTAACTTATTAGCTCCATAATAAACCCTTGGCATTGGAGTAGCATCCTCTCTAACAGGATAAGTAGGTTGATCTCCATACACTGCCATACTGCTTGTGTAAATGATCTGTCGAGTTCCTGTAAGTTGAGCTAATTTAATAATGTTTGCTGTTGTAAGAATATTCCCCCTTATATCATCCTCATAATTGATAATGCTTAAATCTCCTGCACTATGACCTGCTATATGATAGATTACGTCATACGCACCTAAGTCCTTAACTTCGTCCCATCGAGACAAATCTGCAACTATTTGTTGAAAGCGCCTATCAACAAATTCTCTAATATCAACACCGGTTACTTCGTACCCCTT
>JBAYNT010000056.1:0-3686 GCA_041678645.1 Candidatus Dojkabacteria bacterium | reverse complement strand
GCCAGCACACTTACCACTAAGTATTAAGGCATCTTCTTTAGGGGCTTCATATTGAGGTTTGGTAGAGGCTACAACATCAATTTCTATTTTGTTTGTGCCCATCAGTTATTCAAGAAAGTTAATTCATTATTTTAGCTTATAAAAGGTTTGGTGTCTAACATTTATAGCCCTATGAGATTGTCCCCCTTTCAAATTTTTTTAAATAAAGATAGTATATAGTAATAACTTCTGTATCATTTAACTATGAAAATTTCTAACATAACTGCTCAGGAGCTTCTCGATTCCAGAGGAAACCCTACCATTGAATGTACTGTAACTTTAGAAAATGGTATGTCGGCATCTGCTATGGTCCCAAGTGGTGCATCTACTGGTACGTATGAAGCTGTAGAGCTTAGAGACGATGACAAAAAAAGATATTTGGGTAAGGGGGTTTTAAAAGCTGTTGAGAATGTGAACGCCCAAATCTCAGATCTAATTATAGGTATGGATGTTGAGAATCAAATTAGAATAGATCAGGCTATGATTGCTCTTGATGGCACAGAGAATAAATCTGAGTTAGGAGCAAATGCAATTCTTGCTGTATCTATGGCCTGTACGAAGGCTGCTGCTTTATCTAAAAGTATTCCTCTTTATGAATATATTGCCGAGCTTTTTGATAATTCTACAGATGAATATGAATTACCTGTACCTATGATTAACATTTTAAATGGTGGAAGGCATGCACATGGTGCCTCTGATATCCAGGAGTATATGATTATGCCTGTAGGGGCTTCAAATATACAAGAAGCTATACGTTGGGGTTCTGAAATATTCCATAGTCTAGGACAAATTCTTAAAGATGCTGGCTACTCTACTACAGTTGGCGATGAGGGTGGTTATGCCCCAGAGCTTGGTAGTAATGAAAGGCCACTAGAATTAATGGTTCAGGCTATAGAGAAAGCGGGCCTTAAACCTGGGGAAGATGTTGTGCTTGCTATAGATGCTGCGGCTAATGAGTTTTATGTAGATGGGAAGTATGAGCTAAGTGTAGAAAATAAAACATTAGATCGTGAGCAGTTGGTTCAGTTATATTCGGATTGGGTAAATAGATATCCTTTGGTATCAATAGAGGACGGATTTGTAGAAGATGATTGGGAAGGGTTTAAACTATTAGAGGATGAGTTGGGCGAAGAGATTATGAACGTTGGTGATGATCTTTTTGTTACTAATCTTAAGAGATTAGAGAAAGGTATAAATATGGAGTGTGCTAATGCAATTCTTATTAAGCTAAATCAGATAGGCACAGTATCAGAGACCATAGAAGTTATTAAGAGGGCTGAAGAGGTAGGTTTTAATTCCATTATTTCTCATAGGTCTGGAGAGACAGAGGATACATTTATTGCAGATTTTGCAGTAGGCTCAGGTGTTGGCTTTATTAAAACAGGATCTATGAGCAGATCAGAGAGAGTTGCAAAGTATAATAGATTGATGAAAATAGAAAGGGAGTTAGAATAATAGCCACACAATTTGCAGGGCGTAGCTATTGGCTTAGTAAAGATAAAAGAGACTTCTCAGGATTGAAGTACTCCGCTGTGTTATCAATCTCTCTTGCGACCAAATACTGTAACTCCTGGTAATTTTCTGGGTATTTATCTCTTAAAAAGTTAAGAAAATGCATTGTTGTAAGAATTAATCTTGTCATATCTCTTTTAACAGCTTCTGTCATTGGAACATAATTCTCTACCCCTTTTTTTTGCACCAAAGATGCAACAACACTTAGGTAAATAATAGCTTCGTTTGCTTCTTTTTGAAATTTGAGTTTAAAACTTTGTTGGGCACCTTGAGTAGACAACTCCTCAAACTCTTGAGTACTCCAAAGCCCCATCTCTAGTTCTTCTTGAGAGATTATATTATTTATCATCTCCCTAATTTTTTTGTTATCAAGATTTGCTGTCAGGGCTCTTATAAAAGTTTTAAGCTGTCTTTCTTTCTCCTCAATTCTTGTAAACAGGAGGGCTGTAGAATATGGGATTAAGTTTTGATCGACCATATCTCGTATCTGAGGATGTAGATTTTCTTCGTATTGGATTGCTTTATAAAAGACAGGAGGAGACTCATTTAACCTAGATGCAATCTCAATTTTTGTAACGCTCTTATCATTCTGTAGGAATAGTCTCCATAATTTGTGGTAAACGATAGCCCTCTCTTCTGGTTTCATTGGATTTTGCTTGTTCTCTGTAAGTTGTATCTCAATTTGTTCTTCTCTAGATAAGGTTCTTAAGTATAGATTAACAAGAAGATCGTGATTCCAATTTGTAGCCAATATTAGGCCTCTTCTCCTATGATCGCCAGCAAGAATTTCTATTTGACCTTTCTCATTTAAGTGCGCAATGCATGGTGCTAACTGGCCAATTTCCTTTATACTAAAGCCTAAACCTATTGCATGGTAAATATCTAGAGGCCGGATATTTTCAGATGGAAGTGTTTCATTTAAAGGTAATTTTGCATGTACATACCCAGATTTGTATTCGGCTAATATCTTTAAATCTCCGCTCTCCTGTAATTCCTCTACTGATCTTGGTTCTTTTCCAGGAGTGTTTGTTAAATCTATAACGGTCTCTCTGTATTTTCTATTTAGACTATTATAATCTTCCTCGGAGTCCATTATCTCTTTTACTAAAGGGTGAGAGTCCGAATAATCTTTGTATGATAGCTGTTCTTTTTCTGAGGAATTACTCATAGGGGGTATGATAAAATATTGCCAACCTCTTTGCAAGGATTATAGGTTAAGGGACTCTGTGTAAAGAGATTATATATTGCTAAAGACTTTGGCAGTACAATATTTATGTAGTTGCCTTGGCAAGAGTAGTTAATTGCTGCAAAATGTAACACATAAAATATGAAGGATAAACTAAATGAAAAAAATCCCCAGTAAGACATTGAAGCACCTCAAGAGTTTGATAGGGAAAGCAAGTTGGATTTATGCTAAAACATACGCAGATACAAACCCACACGAGTACATTGTAAAGGGCAAGTGTAATTTAAGCAGTAAAGAGTTTGAGGAGATAGTGGAGGCACTAGAGAAGTATTTTATAGAAGAGCCTTTTTATAAAGCGATGTTTAAGTACACATACATAGGGGATTTTAAGTATTGGCATATGGCACACAAATATCCTAATCCTATTACAGACGCAATTTTGGTAAACAGGGCAGAGGTAAAGGATAAGCCTAAAGGGAAACCTAAGTCTTAGATAAGTTGTTCCTTTATAGTTTACGCCAAGAATTTTAAGAGCGATAAAAATTGACTTGACGTTGGCATAATGCTATCTTTTAACACAAATTAATTGGTGGCGATTACTATGGCAGGCAAGTAAAAGATTCAAGATTCTGCTGCTGAAAGAAGAGGAGACATTAAGATAGAACAAACTCCATACTCTCCAATACCTCATATAAGGATTAGAGAGCTTCTTTACTAGTACTAAGTCTGTAAAATTTACAAATTAAAACAGGAGATGGAAAAAAGGAGACGAAATGTGTTAATTACTCTGATACTTTTAGAGCTACTACTCGTCTGCGCATTCCTATATATCCTATTCTTTGCGAAACAAAATCCTCAGGAAAACTTACCCATCTCTGAACCTATAGCAACAATTCCGGTTGATAAGGAAGAGGAGGTTGAAAAACAGATAGTAGAGGAAGAGGAAACT
>JBAYNT010000055.1:0-3733 GCA_041678645.1 Candidatus Dojkabacteria bacterium | reverse complement strand
ATCAGGTTATATAGCAAACAAAAGTATGAGGATTCCTAGTAGAATCCTATATATACCAAAGGTGGTTAACCATTTACTCCTCTTAAACTTCTTCACGATTATTAGAGCGATATATGCTAGTGTAAATGTAATAACAACAATTAAGAGAATCTGTATAAGCGAAAGAGATACAGTTTCTAAAGACGTGCCATTAGGTAAAAGGAAACTTTTTGCGACAAGATAGAAATTCGCTCCAATTAGAAGTGGGATTCCCAATATAAAACTGAGATTAAATGCACTGTATTTCTCCAACCCAACACTCATGCCTGTTAATATAGTAATCCCAGATCTTGATACCCCCGGGATAAGAGATAGTATCTGTCCAGTACCAACGATCATCATTTTACCCAGAGGTACATCTTCAGGGCTAACCTCACTAGATGGAAGTTTGATATTTTCAGCAAGAATAAATAGTATTCCTACGACTATTAAAGATACGGCCATAATTATATTCCCCCTTAGAAAATTTGCGATATAATCTTCAAAGAAAAATCCAATTACGGCTGTTGGAAGAGTGGCGAGTAAGAGTTTGAAGTAGAAGAACAGCTTGTCTTTCGTAAAGAGATCCTTGAAAAGCTCTTTTCTAAAAAAAAGTATAATAGCTAATGTAGTACCAATATGTAATATGGCGAGTAAAGTTGTATTAGTAGAGATGTCGAAATTTATTGCTTTTCCAGCTAGAATAAGGTGAGCACTACTTGAGACAGGAAGTAATTCAGTTATACCCTGTACTATGGAAAGAATAAGAAGTTGTATCGTGTTCATATTAAAATTCCTAATTTTATCTCTTTTATGGTAGTATTTTTTAAGATGATAGTCAAAGAAAAAATTTCAACAATATTTGGAGTTACTGTAATTTTAATTTCATGTCTCCTAATAACGCCTATTGCTAAAGCAGCTTCTCCATCATTTTCCTTTTATCCGAGTAGTGGAATAGTTAAAAATTTAGAGAAAGGATTTATAGTAGATGTTCTTTTAGATAGTGGTGAGAGTAAGCTCACTAAGTCTCGTATGGTGTTTAATTTTGACCCAAGGCAGATACAAATTACCAAAGCGAGTAAGAACAACACTCTCTTTGAGCAGTGGCCAGATGATGAGAGTACGTTAGATAATAAAAATGGTGTAGTTATGTTAACAGGTTTTACGCAATCAGGTTCAGGAGAACTCTATCAAACATCTGGCGAACCAGACGTGTTTGCAAGAATAGAGTTTGAGGTGATTACAGATGACAAGAAAGCGCAAATCCCATTAGAATGGGAGTTCACAGGTGGTGACGATCTCTTCCAAACAGTATTACTAGCACAGGGTAGCCCTCCTCAGAATATATTAATCACAAGACCAGTTAATGCTAATTTCACAATAGGAGAGTTAACACAGACTGCTATTAACCCCCGCCACATTCCATTTATAATAGGAGGGCTTCTAATTTTAACTGCAGGTGTGATTATAACAAGTAAACCGGAGCTAACGAGAAAGAAATATGGCACAGTAGTAGTATATGATGATTAAGGATAGGAAAACCGCATTGCTTTTTGAGAATCTCTTTTCTTGGGGTGGTGCTTCTGTTGTTAACCAAAAACTATTTGAGATATTCCCAGATGCAGACATTTTTTCTCTCTATGGTAAACAGGAATTTTCAGACAAATATTTTAATGGAAAGAAAGTAAAATTCTCTTTTCTTAATAAATTTCCGTTCATAGACAAGCTTTACCCTTTCTCTCTTCCACTTTGGCCAATCGCTATTGAGTCTTTTGATTTTTCAGATTACGATTTAGTTATCTCCTCAAGTCATGCTGTAGCCAAAGGCTGTATTACGCCAGAAGATACTTTACATATATCATATGTGCATTCCCCAATGCGTTTTTTATGGGACATGAAGGACAGCTATTCAAGATATGGATTACTTAAAGCCTCATTTTTAAATTACATGCGTATTTGGGATGTCTCTTCTTCTGATCGTCCAGAAAAGATTATAACTAATTCAGAATTTGTAAGCTCTAGATGTAAGAGATATTGGGGAAGAACAGCTGACGCTGTAATATATCCACCTGTGCCACAGTACCAGGGAGAACTAATACGGTATGAAGGTAGAGGGGAATATTTTGTTGCAGGAGCACCATTTGCCGAGAATAAGGGGGGTGAGTTTCTTATCAATTGTGCAAAAGAGCTGAAGTTTAACTTAAAGGTGATAGGCAAGAGTAGAGGTTTCGAAAAGCTAAAGAGATTGTCCAGGGGTTACGATAATATCGAATTTGTAGGTAAGGTCTCTGAGCAAAAAAAATGGGAATTACTATCCAACTCTAAGGGGTTTTTAGCTACAGGTATTGAGGATTTTGGGATATTCCCTTTAGAGGCAGTAAGTTCTGGTACACCTGTATTAGCCTTAAGAAATGGAGGGTACTTGGAGAGTATAAAGGAGGGGATTAATGGCGTTTTCTACAGCAGTAATAAACCTTCTCTTTTCAAGGGAGGGTTACAGAAATTAAAGGGTAAGAAGTGGAATGTGGAGGAAGTGAGTAAAAGCTCTAATAAATATAATGAGGAGAGATTCAAAAGAGAGGTTGAAGAGTACGTTAGAAAAAGTATATAATGGCTCTAATGCCAAGATAGCTCAGTTGGTAGAGCACGTGTCTGAAAAACACGGGGTCCCCAGTTCAATCCTGGGTCTTGGCACCACAGGCGAGAGTAGTTCAGTTGGCTAGAACGACACATTGCCAATGTGTAGGTCGCGGGTTCGAACCCCGTCTCTCGCTCCAGATTGATAGGAAACTCGGAAATTAACTTCTGAGAGGTAATAAATGCTAACTAGAAATAGTTAGTTTTTTTGTTATGTAAAGGAGTTGATTATATGTTAAATATAGAAACAAAAGAATTAAAAATAAATGATAAATTTAAAAGTAACAAATTAGAACTCGGAGTAATTACTATTAATTTATCAAATATAAGAAGTACAGATGGAACATAGCTATATAAAAATATTTTTAAAACAAGTAAAGTACCAACTTAATAGTTTTTTAATATAAATATTTATACTAATTTAAATTATTATTTATGCTCTTGTTATATTAATTCTTTATATTATATTATTATATTATGTGTGACAAAATCATCACCCCTAGATGGACATTTTTATCACACCCTGATGGACAAAAATCATCACACTGTGACATTTGTTATTATTCTTTCTTTCAAAATAAAAAGATTAGTTATATTTCAAACCAATCTCACTAATAAATTGTAATTTATTATTTATTATTTATTATTTATTTCTTTTAACAAATATTATTCCAAGTATTGCTGTTATAACAATAACCATAAGTGGAGCTACTTTGAAATATACCCATTCAAACGAATGCCATAAAGTTCCAATTACTGACCACTCTGGATCACTATAATCCCATGATTGATATGGACTTCCTAATATTGCTAATAAGATAAATAATATTATTAAACATACATCAGCAACTATTAATGTATTAACTAACATTTTTCTTTTTTGCTTTTGTTTCATTGCTAATTGTTCATTAATGACTTCTAACTTTTCTGATATTACTTTTAAATCATTTTTTTCTTTTTCTTCTATACTTTCACCTAGAATTTCACTAACGGGTGTTTCTAATATTTCTGATATAGTCATTAACATTTCAGCATCTGGTACAGATAAACCTGATTCCCATTTTGAAACTGTTTGTCT
>JBAYNT010000054.1:0-3998 GCA_041678645.1 Candidatus Dojkabacteria bacterium | reverse complement strand
CCGTTAATAGCTATTACATCAAGAGGTGAAGGAAGACAGATTGTAATATAATCGAGCAAGGTCTTAGACATTGCAGATCTACTGTCCCCTCCTAATACTGGGAATATATCAAGAGCTACCGTACCTTTTCTCAAGGCGCTGTGCAACTCTTCTACAGTGATTTCTTCACCAGCAAAATATTTCTCCATTAACTTGTCGTCCTGTTCTACAAGCTTTTCAATCAGAATCTCTCTATATTTCTTAGCCATATCTTTCATCTCTTCGGGTATTTCTTCTTGACGAAGTTCGGTAGAGTCTACGTTGTCGTACATATATGCTTTCATCTGGATCAAATCAACATAGCCGTGCAATTCTGTCTCTCTTCCTATAGGAAGAGTAATAGCAATCGCTTTTGGACTCAACCTATCCTTAACAGTTTGGAAACTCTTCTCAAAATCTCCACCTATTAAGTTTATCTTGTTCATAAAGCAAATCCTTGGGACCTTATATTTGTTAGCCTGCCTCCATACAGTCTCAGATTGAGGCTCAACTCCCTTTCTGCCGTCGAAGACAACTACAGCGCCATCTAGGACCCTAAGGGACCTCTCTACTTCTGCTGTAAAATCTACATGCCCTGGAGTATCGATAATATTGATTCTGTATCTTTTTTCATTGTAATCCCAGAAGCATGTTACAGCTGCAGACATAATTGTGATTCCCCTTTCCTGCTCTTGTTCCATAAAGTCTGTAGTAGCCTCTCCATCATGTACTTCACCCATCTTGTGAATCTGCCCTGTGAAATAAAGAAGTCTTTCTGTAGTTGTAGTTTTCCCAGCATCAATATGGGCTATAATCCCAATATTCCTAACTAGATCTAGAGACATCTTCACATTGTAAGTTTCCATAAAAACAAAGATAAAAATTAATAACTCAAGCGTTTTCACTTCAGAAGGAATAGTACGCGATAGGCATTATATCAAACTATTGGAGTGGTGCCAACAACTTCTCTACCTCTTTAGTAACATCCCCATCTAAGTCATATTCCAATGCTAATTCAAAACTATCTTTAGCTTCTTGAGTATCGGATAAAGATAGAGAGTACACACCCTTCATCCAGTAATATCTTGGATTGAATCTGTCTAAGACTAGCAAACGTCCCAATTCCTCTTCAACATTCTCCATTCTTGAACCTTCTAGGGAGCCCCTAATCTTCCAGAACAGGTATTCCTTCTCCTGATTATCATTCATCTCCATATTTGCCAATTTGTTGAGATAGTAGTCAAACTTAGCACTACCCTCTGCTTTATAGTAAGTCTCTAAGCCTATCAAATATAGCCAACTACTGTTCATCGTTTTAACAATATCAGTATATACTTCCTGCGTTTTATTAATTTGATTCGAGTCTAAAAGAATATTCAAATATTCCTCCACCAATTCACGAGAGAGTCCGTCTCCTGCATATCCCACTGCCATATCGTAATACGATATCGAGTTAACTAGATCGTCTTTCTTGTAGTAGGCCCTTGCTAACATCCAATATTTATCAGATTCATAGCCAATCAGTGAAGCAGATTTCTGCAATGTGCTTACCGCTTTATCATACTGTTTCGTGTCTAGATATGCTTTTCCAAGGTAATAGAGAGCGTCAACATATTGCGCTATCTCTTCTTCTTTTGGTTCAAGTAATTTTATGGCCAAAGTAGGGTAATTATTGTTGACATAAACCCTCGCCACCTTAGCAGAGTTGAAAAGCTCATCCTCCTCCAAGGAGTCTAATGTTGAGGAATACTCATCAAAGTAGCTACTCATGTCCTTGTTGTTTGGCTTGTAGTTGGAAACGAAATCTTTTGCTTTTTTAGTATCTTCTAAGCCTAGTATATAGCTATAAAGTAGTTTAGCTTTATCAACATTCTCAGAATCGTACTCTTTGGCTAAGAGTTTTTTTGCTAAATCAATCTCGCCATCATATACATATGCCTTTGCAAGACCAAAATTAACCTTAGGATTATCATTAAGAGATGAAGCTATTTCATAATTCATCCTTGCATTGTAGAAATCTTCTACCTCAAAATATCTCTCAGCTATGTTTGCATATATTAAACTTACTTGGGCAACAGTAGCATAATCCTGCGCTTTTTGGGCTACTTCTAAAGCAGTCTCAAAATCGTTTTTTAATAAATAGATATCGACTATTCTAGAATATGCTCTTCCATCCTTATTAATAATTCTAGCCGCCTGATTGTACTTTTTGACTGCTTCGGAATACTCTCTTGCTTCAAATAGGATCTCTCCCTCTGACATTGTCTGCTCATATCTTCTAACTTGCTCTTCAGTAGGAGGTCGGAAATTAAAATATGCGAGCGTACCACCTGCTATAAGGAGGATCCCAACAACTACTGAAATAATTATTAATATTTTCTTTTTCATACTATCTTCTAGAATAGTTGAGTGATATTAAATTGTCAAATACAACTACAGTTTAAATCATGTTATACTAGCAAACAACCTATGAAAAACTTAAAGTTAAGCGTATTGTTTACAGTAGTTTCTATTGCTGTTATGGCATCCCTGATGATATCAGGCCTGCCAGTTTCATACACAGAGGCTTATGAAAACCCAAATCTCCCGAATGTTAGCGAAATAGTATTCAATTTTGATTCTCAAGAAGTTAAGAATATTTATGACCTTAACTTGGTTACAATTATTATAAATAATGTGCCTAAAAAAATCTTAACCAATAAATCTGACATTTACAGATTACTCTCTGATTTAGGTGTGGTTGTAGATCAGAATAAAAAAATTATAAGCACAACAGAAAATATCCAAACCGGTTCTGTTGTTAGAGTAATAGCCGTAGGCAGTGTAATAGAGGAACATAATGTTGAAATACCTTTTAGCACTGAGGAGGTCAAGACTAAGGAGATCCCTTACGGTCAGAGAGAGATAGTTCAAGAGGGAGTTCTTGGCGTACGAACAAAACAAGTTAAAAAGGTCTATGAGGATGGTAAATTAGTTTCTGAACAAATCCTGTCTGAGAGAGTTACTCTTATGCCGAAAAATGCCCTAATTAAAGTTGGAATATTACAATATTCACCAGAAGATCTAGATAAGAAATATGGGTATAACTGCAATCAATGGTACGGTGTTGTCGATGGAGGCAACTATTCTGATCAAGAAAAGCAGTGGCTAAAATTCGTAATGTATTGTGAATCTGGATGTAATGCTGAAAGTAATAAGCATCCTGCTTATAAAGGTCTTTTTCAATGGAGCCCTAAATCTTGGGACATCTTGTATAAGAAAGATAGCATATTTGATGGACATGCACAGATTAGAAATACTGTTGACAAAATAAGAAGAGGCGTTAACCTTTACTCATTCTGGCCAAGTTGCCATAGGCAGTATGTTGCCACTTACGGTGAATTTAAATAATTACGATTGCCAACTGTAATAATCACATATATCCTGAGGTATCTCCCCTAAAAATCTTGATGGAATTTGATTGCTGTACCCCTCCCTTGTTTGTCTCCTTTCTGCGAATGTCAGATATAGCTTCTCTTTCGCACGAGTAATCCCTACATAACAGAGTCTTCTCTCTTCTTCTAGCTCTTCTTCATCCGTAAAAGATCTAGAATGTGGTAGCAACCCTTCTTCCATACCAATAATAAAGACATATGGAAACTCTAAGCCTTTCGAGGAGTGCAGAGTCATCATATGTATATTTTGCCCACTTCCATCTTGGTTTTTATCCTGTTCCTGTTCAATCAATGCTATTTCTTGCAAGAATATTTCTAGAGATTTCTTACCATATTTTGCTACATAGCTACTTGCTACATTTTTAAGTTCCTCTATATTTTCTTTCTTGTACTGCGCCTGCTCGGTACCATCATCAATATACTCTACATATCTAGTCTGTCGTAGTACGGTTTCTATAGATTCCAGTGCATCTGTATCTTTAGAATCTACATATATTCTTCCAAAGGTAATATATACATTTTGATACTTACTCATCTCTTCAATAT
>JBAYNT010000053.1:0-4025 GCA_041678645.1 Candidatus Dojkabacteria bacterium | reverse complement strand
GATTTATGAAAGATGGGCCGAAGGTTCTTCTAATGCTACTACATTAAGATCTAAGCCCTCTAACCGTTATGTTGAAAGTGATGGTGCACTTGAAATAGAATCCTCAGGAACTACTGTAGATGCTAATACAATAGGATATTGGAAATTAGATGAACCTAGTGGTACAGGGGCATATATTAAGGATAGTAGTTCGTATAGTAATAATGGAACGCCCTCAGGAGCAACATTTGTAAAAGAGGGTAAAGTCGAAGGAGCAAGGAGCTTCGATGGAGTCAACGACATTATAACTGTTGGGACTACAGGGCGTCCTACGAATAACTTTACTGTTGAAACTTGGTTTACAACAGATGTCACACATCAAATTGATGTTGAATCGACAGCAGGTTACGGAGGAACATCAGGTCAGAAGTATCTGTTTGGAGCAGCAGGAGGTGACTTAAATTCAGTAGGAATGGGCGTATCGGTTGGTACTAACGGTATTTCTGTATATGAGTATGGTAGTAGTTATATGCCAGCTTTAGCTGTGTATAGTGGAACTGTTCCAAGTGGTTGGAATCATTTGGCGGTTGTATATAACAACAAGACCCCTAGTATATATTTGAATGGAGCTCTTGTACGTCAAGGCTTAACTTCCCTAAAGGCTAGTGTTTATACTCCATATCAGATTGGTGGAGGAAGTTACGGTTTTCATTCAGGTAAAGTTGATGAAGTACGTTTCTCCAATAGAGTAAGGAGTGCTGATGAAATTGCACAAGCTTATGCAATGGGTAGATATGAGAGTGTAAATAAGAGTATAACAAGTACAGATTTATCTAATGATTCTATGCTACCATTCTGGATAGCGAGTGATCAGATGGGTAATAATATGGATTTAATGTATGGAGAGAGTTTATATGCTAATTATGAACCAGATGCTAATACAGTAGGGCTATGGCATTTAGACGAGAACTATAATATTGCTAACTCGTATTACTTAAAAGATAGTAGCGGAAATGGTAATTATGGTGGTGCTGATGGTTCTGCATACAATGTGCCACCCCCTGAGGGTATAAGAGGTTTAGCTAGAACCTTTAATGGAACAGATGGGGTTATTAAGCTTGGAACCGGATCATCACTTTCTCTTTCCTCACATGTAACGTTAGATGCTTGGATAAAGATTGAAGCTGCCGATACAGATACCGCCTATAGATCAATAATAGGGAATACTTCTGGTAGTAGGAATTATAATTTTTATGTACAGGGAAATGGGAGTGGCAGATGGCGCTTACATTTAAGCCATAACTGGAATGGGAGTGGTTTTCAAGGCACCTTAACTGATTATATTTTAGACGCTGGTAAGTGGCATCATGTAACTGGCATGATCACGATATCTAATGGAGGGTCCCATTACTACTACGTAGATGGAAAGTTGGCATATAGTTCTACTAATATGGGCTTTACTTCTATTGCAGGTAATACTTTAGAGAAAAGGATAGGGTCTGACAATGGGGGTACTTGGTTTTATGGTGTAATAGACGAAGTCCGTATCTCCAATATAGTCCGTACCCCATCTGAAATCCGTCAAGCATATGAGGTAGGTAGAAGGACGCATCCAATTATAGTTGATTTTAAAGCAGATCTACAGTCATCTAATCTAATATCCAGTAGTAGTGACAAATCATTTACTATAAGCGAACAAGGCTATGGGACCATAATGCCTATCAAAAATATAGATGTAGGAGAAAAAATAGTAGTTAAAGAAAATGTAGGAGGTATAAAGTATATAGCACAAGGAGATATAGCTACAGTAAATACAGGTACAGGAGCAGTAACAGTAAACTCATGGGACAGTGGAAGTACATTCCCCTCTGGAGGTTTTACAATCAACTCTACGGTATTTAAATGGCAAAGAGAGTATATAGACATACGATATCCATTAGACGAAGATATAAACGCTATAACAAATCTAACATTTAGAAAAACAACAGATGTTCCAGCTACGTTTTGGATAGACGATATGAAAAAAGCAACTTACTCCTCTGATTATAATGCAAGCTCCTTTAGTACAATAGAAGAGGTGCAATATGTACAATACCAACCAATATTTACTAAATGGGATAATAATCCATTACTAGATCTATACTTATCAGAAGTAGATATAACATACAGTAGTGGACCTACTATGGATCAAATAATGAGACACGGTAAATGGTTTAATGGTAGTGGAGAGAAACAACCATTCTAGTGGGTTAATAATTAATAACAGATAAAATATAATTAATTTAATAAAAATATAAAACATGAGTCTAGCAAAAGATATCGTTAAAGATAATAAAAAAATCCTTTTACTTACATTAGGCCTATTCCTAATGTCCATAGTAGGAATAGGACTACTCAAAGGAGGCTTCCTTAAAGTAGATCCCTCAGCTATAGTACCAGGGACATATACTCAGCCTAGAGATGTCTTGCAAGAAGGAAAAGATTACAGTGCAATAATTAGATCAGAGTATGGAGATATAGAGATTGAACTATACGAAGAAGACTCTCCTAATGCGGTTAACAGCTTTGTTTTCCTGTCAGGAGAGGGTTTCTATAACGGCCTTACCTTCTACAAGGTAGTTCCTGATCTTGCGATACAGACAGGAGACCCAGTCGGAGATGGCTCAGGTGGCCCTGGGTATGAGCTAGAGGGCGATGAAAAACAGTTAGAGGTACAAGAGTATAGTGTGTGTATGGCAAACGGTAGCCAGTTCTTCATAGCCCCTAGGGGAGCAGACTTAACTAAATTAACTGGTTATCCGGTAATAGGTAAGGTAACTCGTGGTTTTGCTGTAGTAGATACCATAGAGAAAGTTGCAATAGATGAGAATTATAGACCTATAAATGACATATCTATTAACTCTATACTCATTATAGAAGAGTAGAAATTCATCTCAATTTCATATATGCAATTTAATATGTATATATGGATGAATCTACTGATAAAAAGAAGTTCATAGTTCCTGCAATAGCCTTCCTTATAGGGCTGATTATTGGTTCTCTGCTAACTATTCTTCTTTTTCCTACCCAATGTCCAGTACCCCAAACAGAAGAAGAAGTTGTAGAGCAGTTGAATATAGAAGATGGAAGTTCCACAGAAGAAATACTGGTAGAGCAACAATCTATAACGTCCGATACGAATGTTTCACTACCCATATCACAATGTAGCATCGTTGTTGACATAGCAGGAGCTATAAATAATCCTGGAGTATACTGCTTCAAAGAGGGTGCGAAGATAGTAGATGTGGTCGAAAGGGCCCAAGGATTTGCTAAAGACGTGGCGTATAAGTATGTCTCTATGAAAATGAACCTCTCAGATCTGATTACCAACCATCAGAAACTTTATATCCCTTTTGAAGAAGATGTCTATTGTGAGATCAAGAATCTGCAATACACAGACATCAAAGAAGGGCCTAAGCAACAGGCTGCGCCTAACGATAATCAATCCGATAGTACACAAACTTGTATCAATATAAATTCAGCAACGAAAGAGCGACTAACCTCTCTAAATGGCGTAGGAGAGAGTACTGCACAGAAAATAATTGATGGAAGGCCATATAGCAAGGTAGAAGACATACTAAATGTAAGTGGAATAGGGCAAGCTACGTATGACAAGTTTAAAAATGAGATATGTGTGTACTAATGAAAAATGTTTTACAACTACTGCAATCTTTTCCTAAACGTTTCATAGCCATTTGGATATATATAAAACACACTCCAATTCTTTACCTATCTCTTTGCTCCTTTCTAATTACTCTCATATCCACTCAACTATATGAAGGTATGAAAATATATGATAAGGGTATTAGAATTTTCATCATTTTCTTGCTATCTCTATCCTTATTTACGATCCTACTAGTCACAGCAACAGTATGGAACGTTCCACAGGCAGAGGAAGAGGGCCTAAGTGACAGTAAGGTGCGTGTTCACTTTTTGTTCTTGGCTCTGTTACTACTACTTAGACTCCTCCTTTCTTTTACGAAAGATTACAAAACCGTAAATAATAT
>JBAYNT010000052.1:0-4124 GCA_041678645.1 Candidatus Dojkabacteria bacterium | reverse complement strand
GCAGCAAACTCCTCAAGAGTAGTATAACCATATTTCTTAGCAGTAGATCTTAGAGCATGAGATATATCACCAGTCCTATTACCAGCTACAGCCTGCTTACAACCATTCTCTGTGGCCTCTCTTCCTGCCTCCATTAACTTCCTATCTTCTTCAGAGATATCACCAACCCCCCAAGTCCAACAGTGATCTGTAAAGAGTCCCTTATAGATTATTCCAAAGTCCACTTTTACTAAATCCCCATCCTTAAAAGGTATGTCATTGGGTATCCCATGCAATATACAATCATTAACTGATATACATGTGGCATAGTCATATCCTGGGACTGTAGCAAACGAGGGCTTTACTCCGTATTCTTTACACCTGTCTTGAGCTAGCTTCTCAATTTCTAAAGGAGTAATACCAACCTTTACATTCTCTCCAAGCTCTCTTAGTATATCTGAAGATATTCTACCTGCTTCTCTATATATTCTTTCTTGTTTGCTATTCTTTACTATCATCAGGTTTTCGGTATATGTAGTATAAGGTTGGTTTTGTAGAATCAACAGGCACCCTATCTTCTACCGAGATTTCTGGATTACCTGTTTCTCTCATATAGATTGTCTTATCAGGCTCTTTAGCAATATAGTTTGAAGCAAGAGGTTTAGCATTTAGTATATTTAAAATCGAATTTCTTTTTTCAATATTATCACAAACAATTCTAGGAGACTTCCCCTCTAAAAAAGCTATAGTATCGTCTTGCTTTAAAAAATCCTCACTCCCAGGATTACCCATAACTAAGTCTTCCATATGATATTCTGATAATTAATTTAATCTACTAGATTATACAGTATTTATTCTCCAACAATATACAATTCTTTCTCAGCTCTAGTAACGGCAGTATATAACCAACGCCTCCACATCTCATCATCCATCATACTAAACCTCTCCTCAAAAACTACAACCCTATTTGCCTGACTACCCTGTGCCTTATGTACAGTTAAAGCATAACCAAAATCAAACAAATCTATACCATCTGGCGTATTATTTACTGTACTCTGCTGTCCAAACTGTTCTTTAGAAATCTTCCCCATATATGGAAAATCCTCACCATCAAGCTCTATCTCTGCATTATAATACTTAAAATCCCCTAAACTATCCTCACTAATATCAAGTATCGTACCCATCATACCATTAAAAATTTCCTCTTTGTGATTATTCTTTAAACAGATAACTCTATCACCCTGCGTAGGATCTACACTTTCAAATCCTAAAAGTTGTCTAATACCTTGATTTAATTTCACTCTTGAACGATTATAACCAGTTAAAACCATACTATTACTGTCATATTCCTCGAATAAGGATTCTAGGAATTCTCCACTCTCTGGATTTCTCTTATCCAACTTCCTTACCTTCTTAGAGAAGTTTTCTACAGGTATAACACCATACTTTCGAGCTATTTCTGAAACCTTAATAATGGGATTATTTATTTCCTGTCTATATATATCCTCTAGTTTAAACTCAGGATTTTTCATTAAGTTAAAACTTCCCTCAATAGGCGGAAGCTGGCCATGATCACCAACAGCAAGTACAGGCTTATCAAATGAAAGAAGATCAGCCCATATCTCGCTGGTAACCATGCTAGCCTCATCTACTACAATTAGATCATAGATGAAGTCTTCCTTGGGCATTCTCTCCCAACTAACTACCTCACCATTATCATCCAGAATAGGGCGGTATATCAATCTATGAATCGTTCCTACATAGTCGTTTTTATATATAGAATTAGTATCCTTTAATTTCCCCTGAAGTACTCTAGAAGCTTTACCTGTAAAACTACAGAATGCTATTTTTAACTCCTTCTTATCCTTCCTTAGTATATTAGATAGATACCCCATCAAGGTTGTTTTTCCTGTGCCAGCATAACCGCCCAATGTTATATACTGAGTTTTACTATCCTTATACCAACCCAATATGTTCTCTAATGTCTTCTGTTGTTTCTCTGAGAGTTCTAGATTCATAAGTTATATGATAATATATAACTCGAAATATGAAAAATATACTTAAAAACATACTATTGGCAATACTGTTCTTACTAGCTTCATTTTTTGTTACCAATATATATGCTCAAAATGAAATTAAAGGAATTAAGTTTGCTACATACTTTACAGGTATTGGCTGCCCTCACTGCTCAGTAGCGTCACCCTTTATAAAGAATGTTGTAGAGGAAGATGTTAGCTTTGTAGTTATAGAGTATGAGCTATACAAGGAATCTAGGAATGCTCCTTTAATATCCCAATATAATGACACATATAATATCGGAATGGGGATACCAGTAATATTTTTCGATAAAGAAACCAAGCTATCAGGAGATACAGGCATAGAGAACAATCTTAAGTTATTTGCTAATCAATTCAAGGCTAATTCAGTACAACTCCCAACAAAACTTACAGGTATCGCAGATCTCCAATTAAAGGATTTACCAGGCTACCCTAAAATATACAGACAGAATAGAGTGGCTATCAGAACTGAAATAAAGGAAATAACAGCAGAGCAAAATGACGAGATAATATCATTTATAACGACTGACTTATCTAAATGGACTTCCATTAAACAGGAGGGTGAAATTGTAACACCACAAATTGTTAATTTTCCTGGAGGTAGTAGCACATATGGAAATGCTTTAAAGGTAAGCGGTTGGCTACTTCAATGGAATGGGGAGATTGTAAATACGAAACCTGTTGTACTTCCCGGTGAACAATCAGTATATTGCGAGTCAGGGGAGGAAAATGTTTGTCCTGAACCTATTTCTATTACAAAGGTTTTAGGTTTAGCATTAGCGGACTCTGTTAATCCCTGTGCAATATCAGTGCTACTTCTAATGCTGTTAGCTATTACGACTTACAACCCAAAAGATAGAAAACAGATTCTCTTTTCTGCAGGAGCATTTATACTTGCAGTGATAGTGATGTATATGATTTATGGTTTCCTAATAATCAAAGCATTCCAGTTCCTTCAGTCAATAACCGTTTTTAAAGTATATCTTTATAAAGGGCTAGGGGTAGTCGCTTTTCTTCTTGGAATCCTTGAAATTAAAGATTACTTTAAATATAAGCCAGGTGGAGTAGGTACAGAGATGCCTCTGTTTCTTAGACCTAAAGTACAAAACATTATCAGTAAGATGACTTCTCCAATAGGGGCATTTGGTTTAGGCCTATTTGTAACAGTATTTTTGCTACCATGTACGATTGGACCTTATGTAATCTTAGGTGGAATGTTATCTACTCTAGACTATCTTAAGGCCTCACCATATCTGCTTGTGTATAATTTCATCTTTGTAATTCCAATGATTGCTATATCATTAGCTGTTTTCTTCGGTACAAAAAATATTCAAGATATATCAAACTGGAAAGATACAAACGTAAGAAGATTTCATCTAATCTCTGGAATACTTATGAGTATCTTAGGTATCGTAATGTTCTTAGGATTACTCTAATTAATAGAGACAAGCTCTGTTTCAAATATAAGGCCTGCACCACCTGGGATCATCCCAGAACCGCTCTCCCCGTATCCTAAACTTGAAGGTATTTCCAACCTTCTTTTCTCACCAACTCTCATACCAACAATACCTTCATCCCAGCCATCTATGACCTGACCTATACCCAAAACAAAAGTGAACGGTTCACCTCTATCATATGAGCTATCAAATTTAGTACCATCTCTTAGGGTACCACTATAATGAACTGAGACATCATCTCCTGACTCTGCCTCTTTTCCCTGACCTTCTTGAGTTGTTTCTATTTTTAATTGATCAAAATCCATTTCTTCTCTTTCAGTACCATATATGTTTTCTTGAGGTTTTTCAATAGGTGTTTGAGAATCAGTAGAAAACAAGAGTAAAATTACAGCAATTGATATAGCAAAAACAGGCACTACTAAGAATATAAACTTACTGCCTTGTGGGACTTCCATGGTTTAAATAGAAATATAATTTAAGTAAAGTCACATAATATACCATATAAAGATATATTGAGACTCAAATAATTGGCCAGAACAATTATAATGTTATAATAAAAACATTCGTTTAATTTGACTGGAACAAAATTATGACTACACACAAAGCAGAATTAATAAAAGAGATGTTTGAT
>JBAYNT010000051.1:0-4194 GCA_041678645.1 Candidatus Dojkabacteria bacterium | reverse complement strand
TGTTATTATTGTTATAATATACAGGTAAGACCTATGTACGATTTGAAATATCTTTAAAATTGATACTATTTACAACAGTAAATACTGCATTTGGACTAGTGGTTGAAGAGACGATTGTGCCTGACTATAATATTGGAGCATAATTATAATTTGGATTTCCACTATTATCTGATGGAATTAGATACTAAAATGTTAACTATACCGATGCGGGGATGGCTGTCTTTATTTTATAGCCATAAGATTGTGCAATATTATATATTGACTATTTATTGGTGGCATATGATAATAGCGACTACTTAACCTGATAATCTACATAATAATTTAATACATCACCAACATATGCAATGAGCTACAATATTATCATTGCAGGACTTGCTGGTGAAAAATCATTTAAAGAGTTTGGATAATAGTATTTAATATTATCTATCAATCTCTTAAGTATAGCGTCATAATCTCTATTTAGATACTTTATATCAGTCTTCATTTATCATATACTCCAAATATATTGTATCCATCTATGATCCAACATATATCTTCACTACTATATAAATACTATTCTAATTCTAAGTTATAGATGTAATCACTTCATCTATCTCTTTTATCCAAGTCCTAATAGCATACTATACTTGCTATTTAACATAATTTAAATTAAGTCTATTCTAAAATAGCAATTTAATCAAATCTAATCCAAATTGACAATTATTAGACATGATTCTCTCGCCAGGTAAAGTGTTTAATAAATTTAAAACTTTACTCTTTGTATTCTATAATATAGTAATACTAGGATTAAATAATCCTCTATCAGTCTTATGAAACGGATATCCTATATTATTTATTCTTTGTATTAACAAGTCTGGATAAGCCCCTCATCAAAAAGTCAGGCATATTAGAATCTAATACAGAAACACCACTAGTCAGTGGATCCATAGATTCATTCATAGCTTGTCGAACAGACACAGTCGGTCCATCTTCGTCCTATGTATAATTAACACTCTCTCGTATGACATTCAACATAGGAGTATTACTATGTCCCTACTCATCATCGGTATACGAACTCTTTAACTCAAGTTGTCGTTCCCTACGTAGCTTCTCTACAGCTCCTGGGGTTTTTGATTTTTTAGCATCAAGTTTATTGATGGCTTTATTGTTGTTCTTTAATATATTTTCAACCTTTGTTACAGTCTTGGTTTTTTCAGTGACTATAGGTCGTTTACTGGCGTCCTCATATAATTTCAATAATATTTGATTTATACCGCTCTATTCAAAAAACTACTACAATGACTACATGATTAAGGACTTTAACTTATTAGTTACATCTGGTTTCATAAATAATACTCCGTTTATTTTGTTTTGCTTATTTTACTTAATATAGTATTTAATTTAGCTGAAATTGCACTAAATTGTGCTGCATTAATAGGTGGAGACGTAGGTGACCCTGGAGCTCCGCTAACTACAGATATAGAACTTATCGCAACACACAACTATGATAATAGTGCTATTAATTGATTACCCAACACTATCGGCTATGTGGCATTCTATCCTAATGATATACTATCACTATTCAACTTAAGCTTTGGTGTTATTATAGATAACTATTTATTAATATTTGCATTTAATTGTTTAGTGCTGATATTTATACTATCAAGCGACTAAACATTAATGGTATTAGTAGATGTCTATATATGTTTAGTCTATAATATTATATTAGCAACACTAGATAGATTTAACGCCTTCTTGGAATATATCTATATATCACCAACAACACTATTAAATAATAATTTATCACTATTCAATAGTATTCCGTTACCTAATAATGAAAACTATGATATTTCATCCAACTTATTTCTGGAAGATGATAATATGACTAGATTATCTGGCTACTATTCATAATAATATAAATATAACGATGCCCCACTTATAGTTGGATGCTATCTTATCGACTTAGTTTCACCAGGACTGATACACTTATAATTATTATTACTAATTTTTATTTGAGGTAACATTTTATCTTTATTAGAATTAAATTCATGAGTGAACCGTATACAATTGCCATATCTACCTGTTATTAATTTATCACCCTACTAATAAGGTAACTGAGGAATATGCTATTGGTTTGAAATAAATATTCGCCCCATTGTGTCCTGATCTGTAGAATATGTCTTAAAATCTTCATCAGTAGGTGCAAACCCACCCATGCACACATTATGATTTTGCTTATTTAATATTCCATAAATATCAAAATAATAATATTGATCCGTGATAAGATCATGCCGAGAATTCAGATTATATATAGACGGATGCCTTGAGCATAGTACCAACTCTCCAACGACTGGTATGTCGATATCATATGGAGATCTTGGAAGCATCATTATCGTGTCATCAATAGATGTATATTGCTGATTATATAATATTTTGCAATATATCTGGCCATACTATGACGCAACACTATATTCAGGCACATGCATAACCTCAGCGAACTCAACTTCATAAAATTCTGTCTATGGTATAAAATCGCTAAGCTTTCCTATAAAATCGGTAGTTAATATGCCCTATTTAGCTGTAGGTATCGTTTGTCGTCTTGATATATGAGTCTTCATTTTTATGCTTGCTTTGCTGCAGCCAAAGTGCTATTACGCAATTCATATAATATTGATGTAGCCTAGGTGCTTGCCTATTTCATCATCTTCTATTTCTACTATTGTGATAATTCCACACCCTACTATCCAGAATTCTTATATGCAACATAATTTACTTTAGCAGCAACAGTTGCAATTTTAATCATCAACTATTCATTTTTAACTATAATGTTCATATAATTTGCAATCTATGGAGACAATACTTGCACGTCTACTAATGTCTTCATATGTGATACCAAAGTGTCTATAGTGCTCTTCAAGTCTTTTCTAGTTTTTCTAGTATTCTAAATTACCTACTTATATAAATCCTACATGGTGTAATCATCATATAGTTTTAAATCTTTTTGATCCATCTTATATACTCCATATCAAATAAGCATTTGATACTCTAGAAGAGATACATCATTCTATATAATGTCCTCCTTTATCTTAAAATATCGTATACCTATTTTGTTCAGCACTGTTGTAATTGTTTCTGTTGATAGATCCGTGATCTATCTTAAATATAATAATACAGTTTTACGATTCAATGTAACTAATACATTAACATCCCGAATCAACTATAATACACCATAGCAAACTAATTTTTCAGTTTCCTTCGTTAGATTAGGAAGTATTTCGTTTATGATCTAATCCTACAATCTAATTATACTCTTTAATATTATTTCCTTATTATACTATTCTTGTAATTGACCCTTCCATATCGAATACGAAGTCTAGTTTAATAATGCGGTTTGCGTTACACCCTACGGAATATCATCTATACTTGGATGTCTATCATTGTATTTTATTCGATTATTAAGATTTGATAAAATACAATTTCGTGCAACTATTGTAAAAAATGTAAATGCCTTCCCTCTCTAACTAGAAAAGGATGACATTTTCTACATCATAACACTAATACACTATTGGATTACGGTCTACTATAATTGTATTCGCTATCGGATTTTATATTTTTTACACAGAGAAACTGCTATTTTAGTAAACGGTGCATGTAAATGGTTTGTATATATATACTACTTCTGTATAGGATCTTCTGTACATCGATACTACAATATATACTATTCGGTTTGCTTATTAAAGTATTGGTTATTTTGTTTTTTCTTCATTTAATTTAGATGCAAAATAATTCCTCAGCTATTCAATTGTAACTGTCATCATCATGAATGCTTCTCCGACCTAATCATGCGCCTAAAATGCACCACGTAAATCTAATCTACGCATAACATCCAACGCTCTCTATGCTCTATACATCATCTGCACTAATACTCTCTAATGCTTCAATCTAGTCTTAAATTGAATAACACTAAATATTAATAAGATTATGCATATTAACCCTAATATTATAACAAGTCCTACCATGGAATTATATCTCCTTATATATTCTTTTATAATTATTATAAAACTATAAAACTTTTATTGCATAATTATTCTTCTAACTTACGTGTCCATTATATGAATTAAGAACATTATTTAAATTCTATCCATATATACTTCGACAATAAATAAACACCTAACATGCCTTTTCGGTTTGTTCGTTAGTGCTGTTTCTAAATGT
>JBAYNT010000050.1:0-4251 GCA_041678645.1 Candidatus Dojkabacteria bacterium | reverse complement strand
GTCAGGGAAGTGTATTTGGAGCAGAGATTCGCTGATATCTAGTAAGTGCTGGTTATCTAAGATCTCTTTATTTAATTGTTCCTTAAAGAGAAGTGGAATCTCTTCTTTAATCTGTAAAATCAACTTCCTTATATTCCTAGAAGTTAGCCCTTTACTCTCATGATATATACCGTATATTTTCCCTAGATGGGTTTGTAGATCAAAATCTCCTTCATATTTTTCATATTTAGGATTGTATGTATTCTTGCTATTTTTTTTGGTTATCTTCCCATCAAATATATACCAATCGCCAGGTTTAAATGTTTTGGTTAAATATGTTTGATTAAAAAATGTAAGGGTTAGTTTTTCTTCGCTATCTGCGACTCTTACAGTAGTTAATTTCCTACGACTGCGTGTAAATATGTTCTTGCTATCGACAATTTGTGCTAGAAAAGTCCCCTCCTCTGCTTCCTTAAATTCTTTTATAGTAAGTATCTCCCGAGTATCTCTATATCTAAAAGGGATATGTCTAACTAAATCTCCGATAGTCTCTATGTTGAGTTTAAGAAAAACTTCTTTAAGTTTATCTCCTACTCCATTAAGTGTTGTGATATCTGAATCTTGAGTAATCTGCATTACATATCTATTATACTAAGAATTACTGGCATTGAAATTCCAAGTAGTAAGACTATAGCTATAAAGATATTTAAAAATTTCTTAAGTTTTTCTTTTGTCTTTTTCTTCATATATTAGATTCTACATGATTATAAGATTATTTTATAGCGTGTTCAATTTTTGTCTTTGTGCTTTCCGAATTTGCACACTGCAAAAGGTTTGGCTTAGGGTATTTCTTGGATTTTTGTATAACTATTTCTACACTGTCTCCTGTTTTTAGCTTGTAGTCGAGTTTAACTGACTTGTTGTTGACCTTTGCAGCAACCATACTGTTACCGACATCTGTATGTATACGGTAAGCAAAATCCGTCACCGTATCACCCTTTTGTAAATCTACAATTCCCCCTTTAGGCGTTAGCACGTAAATTTCTTCAGGGAATATCTCAACAGTTATAGGTATGGAGAAATTCTTTGCAGAGTTTTCAATATTTTTGGTTATAGCTTCATGGGTTTCTTTAACCCATTTATATTTGTCTGTTGGCTTGGCAAATCGGCCTTTGCTTTCTTTGTACGCAATATGAGATGCCGATCCATAGGTGTTGAGATTGTGCATATCTTTAGTGAGTATCTGTAACTCTATCATCATATCGCTTATCTCGCTAAATATGACAGGCCCTTGCATAGCTTTATACCCATTCTTTTTAGGATGAGAGATATAGTCATCGAATTTATCTACTACGATTTCTCCTTTGTCCCAGACTGCATCAAGTATCTCAAAACAGTTTTTTTCTGTATCTGTTAATATCCTGAATCCAATTAGATCGGAGATTCTATTTATAGGGTCTTTATGACCTTCCTTTATGTATTTTTTTAGTTTATTGAAAGTACTGAATCTACTTTTAATTCTTTTTTGAATTATAAAATCATTATCAAATTTTGAGAGGATCTTTTTTATATATCCCTCATATCTTTCTAAAGTCTTTTTATTAATGCCTTCCCTGTTATAAAGTTTCTCAATATAATCGTAATCCTCTTTTTGAGTAATTCTAAAAGCACCTTCGGTTATATCTGTTTTTATATCATCAAATCCTAGATATTCTGCTAAATTACTATGTATATTAAGACTCCTTTCAATGAGATCTTTCCGCTGTTCATCGTTCTCAATTGAGTCTAATATGTGACTGTTGGATTGTGCATTGAAAATTTGAATGATGACTGGTCTGAGATCATTTACAAGGCTAAGAATGTATCTAGTAGTTAATGTATATGATGCTTCAGTACCCTTAATTGCCTTGTCTATTTTTGAATATGTTTCCAATATCTGTCTTACATCTGGAGAGATGTTATTATCGATATAATCTAAATTCGCAGTATTGGTTTCTATGTGGTGTAGTAAACCACCAATTACTGTTGCTGTGTCAAAACCTTTGCTTTGAATATTTAAAGCAGTATCTATCGCATGACTGATGTAGCTGTCACCTTCTGGGCGGGTTTTTTCTCCAAGCTCTTTTTGTACAAACTGTAGCGATGTGTCTATTATATCTCTGAATTCTTTCGGGGAGTCGTTTTGCAAACTTTCTATTTTCTTTTTCATGTCCATGGTTGTTTGGTGTTGTCTTTAATCGGTAATAGGGAGATTAAATTCTCCCACTCTCCTATTAAGACTAAGGCTTGTAAGTAATTTGAAGAATTCTCTTACCAACTTTGAGTGCAACGGGTTCTGTTATAGAGACTAAAAGTTGCCAATCTTGAACCCTCTTGCCATTAATCATAACGGCGCCCTGTTCAATAAGTCGTCTTGCTTGTGCCTTGCTGGGAGCTAAATTCTCTTCTACGATTAAATCTAACACATCTATCTCTTTTCTGTTGATAGTAGTTTTCTCAAGGTCTGTCTCTAAAGTCTTTTTTTGAAATACTGATTCAAAATATTCCTGGGCAAGCTCTGCCTCTTCAGTACTTTTAAGCTCGGATGTTACTCTAAATGCCAGTTCTTTTTTGAGTTGCATAGGGTTGTTATCACGATCCAATTTCTGCTTAATTCCTTCTAATTCATCTAAATCAGCACTAGTTAGCAACTCAAATCCTTCGATTATTTGCTCATCTGTAAATGCCATAACTTTTCCATAGATGTCTTTTGGCTCGTCACTTAACTTAATCATATTACCTTCACTTTTGCCCATCTTCTCTCCGTGTACGGTAGTTAACAGCTTGCCTGCAATAACAATCTTCTCTTTTTTAAGATGATTTTTAACCATATCCCTTCCTGCAAGCATATTAAAAAGTTGGTCGTTGCCACCTACCTCAATATCGATATCCATCATTACAGAGTCATATCCTTGCATAAGGGGGTATAGAAATTCATTTAAGTATATTGGCTTGTCTGCCTCCAACCTTTTTTGGAACATGCTTCTTTTAATCATTTGCTGAACTGTGAATTCTGAGGTTAGTTTGACAATGTCCCCAAAATCTAATGGCTCTAACCATGTGCTGTTGTAAAGAATTTTTACTGGGTTCTCTTTATTATCTATATCTATAATGTGTGAAGCCTGTTCGACATAGAGTTTAAGGTTCTCAGCGATTTCTTCCTTTGTTAATACCGTCCTTGCAGACTCTCTTGCTTCCTTCTTATCGCTAGGGTCTCCTATTCTTGCAGTGAAATCTCCGATTAGGAATATGACATTGTGACCAAGCTTTCTAAAGTCTTCTAACTTACGCATCATTACGGAGTGTCCTATGTGTAATGTGGGTGCTGTCGGGTCGAAGCCTTGATATATGTTTAGTCTTTCGCCTGAGAGGAGTTTTTTCTCTAGAGATTCTTTGTCTGGAAGAATTTGCTCTACAGCTTTATTAAGAATTCGGTTTACAATTTTTTTATCATTTTTAATTTCCATGAGTATTATTATATAGGTATCTAAAGATATTTTCCAGCTCTTTAGGTGTCTAACCCCTTAGGCTTATAACCAGCAAATTCGTTCGTTATATTTAATTTAAGGCCCTTTTGGGGTGTCTAACACCCTATGTAATAATTTTTTAATTTCTTATGGGTAATATAGGGATATGCCAAGAGCAAAAAGAAATTATAAATTAAATACGTACTATCACTTATATAATAGGGGTAATAGAAAGCAGTTAGTTTTCTTTGATGATCTAGATTATCAAACATTCTTAGACAATATTTATCATTATGCTAATCGTTATGATGTACAAATACCTGCCCATTGTCTAATGCCAAATCATTTTCATCTAGCTGTAAGGAGCTTATATGCTGTTGAAAATATCTCTATGCTTATGCAATCTGCTATGACAAAATTTTGTGTTTATAGCAATAGAAGATACAAAGTTGTCGGTAGAACTTTTCAAGGAACATATAAGCATACCGTTATAGATAGTGAATATGCTTTTAATAGTCTAATGAAGTATTTTAGAAACAACCCAGTTAAAGCGGGAATGGTAAAAGAGGGTGAGTACTATAAGTGGTTGAAAACTTAAAGAAACTATTTAAATTCTAGTTATAAGATATAGGGGTTAGACACCCTCTACATATTTTTTATTCTTGAGCTTATCAGGCAGGCATTGTTGCTCAGACTTTTTGCTTTCTAAATCATGATCATATTCATACCCTTTGCCGTATCCTAAATCTTTCATTAATTTTGTAGG
>JBAYNT010000049.1:0-4258 GCA_041678645.1 Candidatus Dojkabacteria bacterium | reverse complement strand
GCCGATGCTAAACTTAGAGAACGTTGCTAAAGCAGTAGAAGTTATAAATAATCCAATGAAACTGAGTATAGGAATTAGACGTGTTACAATCTCTACTGTAGGGTATGTTCCACAGATGAGAGGATTCTTTACACAGAAGCACAAACCTAAACTTGCGATCAGTTTGCATGCTCCAAATCAAAAAATCAGAGAGAGAATAATGCCTACTGTTTCTGAGCTACACCCCATAGATGAACTCTTCGAATTCGTAGATTGGTATGAGAAGGAATTAAATAAGCGTATAACCTATGAATATACCTTGATAAAAGGGATTAATGATCAACCTGAGCACGCTATTGAACTATCTAGACTCCTCTTTAACCGATTAGCCTTGGTAAATGTTATTAGATTTAATCCTTCAAGAGGTTTACCTTTTGAGAGCCCAGTGGAGGAAACTTTACAAAGGTTCACAAAAATCCTTAATACAAGGGGTATTAACACTACTATTCGATATCCTATGGGTGATAAAATAGGAGGGGCTTGCGGTCAATTACATTCTACTAACAGTCTCAATACCTAGTAAATACAGTCCCTCTCTCATTATCTCCGCCGTAGCTTCTACAATTGCTAACAGAAGTTGCCTCTCTTCTTCCGAATCTAGGACTTTTACATTTTGATAAAATTTGTTAAAACTCTGCCCTAATTCGAACAGGTACGTACATAAACTTGAGGGAGAATAGTTCATGGCACAGGCAAGCATTACACTCTTCACTTTGCTAATTTCTCTAACTAGCTCTTTCACATGAGGATTTGATAGGCAGCTGTCAATGCAGGTTGTACTTGTGGGTATCTCTTGAGCAGAGTCCAAGATGGACCTTGCTCGAGTATATACATACAGAAGATATGGGCCTGTATCTCCATCGACCTGGGTATCTTTACTAATATCAAATGCTATATTCTTACCTACACTGACTCTAAGAAATGCATACTTGATTGCAGCCACAGCAATTTTCAATGAGATTTCGTCAATCTCATCTTCATTCATACCCTTTTCACTGTTTCTCATTAGACTCTTTACCTCTTTTTGTGTAGTTTGAAGAAGATCTTGAGCTGACACTACCTCACCTTTACGACTAGACATTTTCTTCATCCCTGGCAATGCTATTACACCGTGAGGTATATGGTTTGCTATTTTAGCATACTCCGGCAGTAGTTTGCTAAGAGCATCTAGAACCACCTTGAAGTAAGGACCTTGCGACTTATCGGTAATCATTATTGACTCGTCCCAGTTAGCTTCTAAGCTTTTCTTTTTCGCAAGCCCTATCTCCTTTGCTTCATATGTTGGCAATCCAAATTGATTGATAAATACACGAGTATGAAGGTTCTTATCTGGGTCTCCTTGATATATTATGGCTCCTTGATCCTCCTTAAAGAGTTTTCCTAAGTTCTCCTTAACCATCTTATATCCTATTTCCCCAACTTCGCTTTCAAAAAAGTAGTAATCAAATTCAGTACCAAGAGTGTCATAGAGAGTCTCAAACTCATCTAGACACCACATCCTGCCCTTCCTATACCAGTCATTCATACCGATATCATCAAACTGCTTAAAATCCTTTTTAGGGATTGATGGATACACTGATTGAGAAAGGTAGTAGTTAATATCTTGTATCTTTTTTATAGCTTCCTGATCCTCAATATCATCGTAGTACTCTGATCCTGTCATATATGCCTCCCCTAAGAACTTTACCCTTTCTGATAGCTCTAATCTCTCTATCTCATCAAAGTCCTGATCTTCTTTTCCTAGTAGGTACTCGATACCCCACATAGTCTTAGCGACATGTAAACCAATATCTCCTTGATAGTTGGCTCGTTTTACATTAGCTCCAGTCATCTCCTGCAGCCTGGAAAACGACTCTCCCACACTGTTTGTGTAAAGATGTCCGATATGAAAAACTTTAAAGGGGTTTGCGTCCGTATATTCGATAAGGATGTTTTTGTTCTCTTTGATATCAGATTTAACATACTCTTTTGCCCCAATATCATTTATCTTCTGTATTTGAGACAGTAAATATCTGTTTGAAAGATAGAAGTTGATAAAGCCAGGGCCAGCTACCTCTACTTTTTCGATTTCAAAGCCATATTCTATATTGTCTACAATCTTCTGTGCGATTTCTTTTGGATTTAGTTGCAGACTCGAGGCTAGTCGCATCGAGATATTTGTTGTGTAATCACCTTTATCCAAAGAAGATGTTTGCTCCACTAATATAATTTCTTCATCAGAGGGTATATTACTCTTTGTTAGGGCATCTCTGAGAGCTTTCTCTATCTGTTGTTTGATCATGTTTACATTTTAACACAATTATACGCACCCGGAAGGATTCGAACCCTCAACCCTCGGTTCCGAAGACCGATGCTCTATCCAGTTAAGCTACGGGTGCTTAGGATATGCCTATTTTACCATAATTGTAAGGGAATGATGGGGAATTACCTTTAATCCAAAGTGGAGAAATAGTCGCCGTATAGTTGGTTAAAGTCTTTTTCTATAAAGAATTGCTGTGCAGGTTCGTTAAATGTATATATTCTTGCCTTTAATACTCCTACCCCCTTCTCTTTTGCTATTTCCTTTACTTTAGATAGTAATGCTGTTGCAACTCCCTTCCTTCGGGAATCCTCTCTTATTACTAAATCGCTTATCTTATATGCCTTTTTGTAGTTGTAGTAATCCTCTAACTTCTCTTCCTCCACCCTCACTATACCTGTTATTTGGCTATCTACCATAGCTATTAATGCAAAGTCTTTTCCTCCCTTTATACTTTTCTTAAAATACTTTTTTAGATCTGATTCTTTAATACTGTTGTCTGAGATAAGCTTCTTCTCGTTTATCTGATGTTTAGACCACATTTCTATGATATCTTCTTTAAGAGTCTCTAAGTCTTTCTGGGTTAAATATCTTACTTCTATTTCCATACTATATTTTACCATAAATCGGGGTAACCCGACTTGAACGGGTGGCCTCTACGTCCCGAACGTAGCGCTCTAGCCATCTGAGCTATACCCCGATATGTGTACCTGATCGGATTCGAACCGACAACCTTTGGTTCCGCAAACCAATGCTCTATCCAGTTAAGCTACAGGTACTTAGAATATGCTATTCTACTACATAATCACCCTCTTCCCAAGTAATATAATACTCTAGATTCAACTCCTTAAAGTTGTCTAATGTCTTTTTGTGAGGGTGGCCAAACCTGTTTTCCTCACCACAGCTGCATATTGAGATATCAGGATTAGTTAATTTAAGAAAGCCAAGCGTAGATGCGGTCTTAGAGCAGTGATGCCCAGCTTTAAGGACATCTATATTAGTAATGTTGACCCCATAGTTGTCTGCGAGTATAGATTCCACCTCCTTCTCTGCATCCCCCATCAGTAGAAATTTTTTATCTAAATATCTTACTAAAAGAACAATCGAATCATTATTCAGATTCTTATCTAATACCCCCACTCTAGGCCAAAGAATATCTATATTTATATCGTCGTAATGCATACTCATACCGTCTGATATCTCGATATAGTTATACTCCTTAAACTCTGCACATAGCCCTCCACAATTAGGTGATAGTAAAAACACACCTATCTCATACCTTTCCATTAGATGTTTAATTCCCATATAGTGATCATCATGCATATGGGTAATGATTACTACATCGATGACTCTGTCACTCCATTTCATATACTCACTCATTTTATAAACTACGGAGTCATCTGCACCACCATCTATCAATATCTCGAAATTATCCCGCTGTATAAGGATGCTATCTCCCTGGCCTACATCGAAAAATATCACTCTTTGATTATAACTATCTAGCTTATAACTATAAACTCCTAAGGCGAGCCAAATTACAGAGAGAAGTACTTTAAAGATCTTTAAGTCTTTTAACATAGTAGTTTTCCTCATCTACAGGATAGAAATATACACAGAAAAAAAGGATAATTATTCCTATTAACCAACCGAGCCAAGCAGTCTTCACATCTATATATCCCCACTCCATACTTCCAAACAGTTCTACTATCTTTTGGAATATCTTTAGTTGGATATACGGTATTGAGAAAAGAATGTAAGACATCTTTTGTAAAACAAAAGAACCTACAAGGGCTAAAGTACCGTAGAGCATTGTAGATTCTGTCAAGGAAGTACTAAAACGTTTGCGAAGATAGAGACGAGAGAAAATTTGCCAAATATCGATATGGAAATTGGTAATGTTGATAATGTACAGCTGATAGT
>JBAYNT010000048.1:0-4273 GCA_041678645.1 Candidatus Dojkabacteria bacterium | reverse complement strand
AGGATAAAGGAAATACCAAAACTTAAGAAGTAAAAACTTCTTGCCTCAATTTCTCATACATTAAAATACTAGCACTTACACTTACATTCAACGACCCTATACCCTCATTCATAGGTATAGAGACTTTCTCATCGACCCTCTCCAATACACCTGTTGAGATACCTACATCCTCAGCTCCAAGAACAAATGCGATAGGGCCTCTTAGATTCTTTTCGAAATATGTCTTCCCATTCATATCAACTCCTACAATCTTAATGTCTTCCTTCTTGAATTTCTTTAGAGCTTCATACAGATTCATTTCGACTAGAGGGATTCTTTCTGCAGCACCCATTGAGATCCTAATTGTTTCGTCAGTAATTAGGGGCTTCTGGGAGGGTGGTACGACAACGCCATTTACGCCAGCAGCAAATGCTGTACGCATAATCGCTGCAATGTTCTGAGTATATTTAATGTTATCTAAAATGAGAAAGAAAGGGATTTTATTCTCTTCATAAATCTTATCTATTAACTCATCTAAGTCCCAACTGTTTTGAGATACCATAACACCAATTACACTCTCTGCTCCGGTCCTAGCCTTTTTGGCAAGAGTTCGTCTAGGTATCTTAATTATAGGGATCCTTTTTTGATGAGCAAGTTTAATAATCTCTTGAGTCTTTACATCCTTAAACGCGTTAGACGCAATATATATACGTTCAAAATCTCTATCATCGAGTAACAACTCGAGTAAAGCATTTTTACTCTCAATCTGGATAATATTGGGCTGAGTCATTCTATTTTGATCCTATTACATCTATATAGTACTTGCCCCTTTTAGGACCACTCATTCTCCTAAAGGCAACAGTACCATCAATTTCTGCATGTATTGAGAAATCTTTAGAAAGATATGTGTTTTTTCCTGGATGATAAACAGTACCTCTCTGCTTTACTATTATATTCCCTGCTTTTACTTCCTCCTGAGCATACTTTTTAAGTCCCAATCTCTTACCAGCAACATTGCCTGATATAGATACCGATCCTCCTGCTACAACGTGTGACATATTTTAAAATATTATAATTTACCTTTTTTCTAACACGAAAATGTTTCTGCTGATAATACTATTATTCCGCTCCCATTTCAAGTCTTCCTGGGCATACTCCTTATTTAGTATATCCCATTTCTTATCAAAAATCTCCCTCACACCAAAAGTTTTCCACCCTCTATTAGTTCTGTATGATGGAATTATTATTACTATTACACTTCCTTTGAATATCTTGTCTATAACCTTTTTAAGTTGAGTCAAGAGTTTCTTAACATCGTTAAGTAGAGCATCTGCTTTTTGCTCAGTTAAAACCCTTGTCTGAGGAGGACCCATAAATGGCTCAAACAGTATGGCATCTATATTTGTTTGACTTAATTTCCTTACAATCTTTGAATCCGGTCTTGAGACATCAAATTCAAATGTCTCGTAAAGGATGTCCCCTATATAACCGTTCTCAGAAAGCCATTCAATGTTAGCAGCAGTTGCTTCCACTGCCCCCTTATCAACATCAGAAGCCAACACATTGTATCCTAAGATGCTTGCCTCCATAGGTATAGTTCCAGAACCACAGAATGGGTCCCACAGAATTCCTTTTCTAAGTCCTGTTAGGTTACACATGATCCTTGCTAATTTGGGTGGCAACATCCCCATCTCGATATCTGCACTTGGTTTACTGTAATCTCTATGAGAAAAGCTCTCAATGTCTTGTATAGCTAAGGTCTTGCCATATATTTGCTCACTCTTATTATCCATAATGCAGAGCTCAAATCCTTTTTCTAATATCGAATTAGAGCTTACCTGAGCAGCATTTAGTTCCAATTTTTTAGGTATTAAAAATCTACTGCTAATACCCCTATCCTTATAGCTTTTTTTAATTTGATGGGAGAGTTTCTTTATTTTCTCAATATCAACACCATCTTCTCCTAAATATGAGACTCCGAATACAACCTTATCTGTACTATCAACTTTTAAAAGGCCATCAAGATCTTCAACAACTTCACCTACCCTTATGAATCCACCAAGCCTGTTAAATATTCTCTCTACTGAATCACCATTTAATGAGTTGTTTTCGACCAGCAATATTTTGTTGGAAAATTTTTTAATAGAATCTGGTGTAATATCGTATATCTCTAATACTCTTGCAAGCTCTGCCTGGGATAGCGCTTTAAAGTTTCCTAATTCAAAAAAATATCTCATTACTTAATCTTCTTAACAAGGACCCTAGTGATCAAAGGTCTATGACCATAGCTCCTTCTATATCGAGCCTTTGCTTTGTATTTAAATACTTCAACCTTCTCACCTTTCTTCTGAGAGGTTATCTCTAGAGTAACTTTGGCACCTTCTACATATGGACTACCAATCTTTATATCCTCTCCATTAACAACCATCAATACATTCTCCATTTCAATCTTGTCTCCTTTGTTCCCAGAGAGCTTCTTAACCTCATATTCCTGACCTTCCTCTATTTTTAATTGGCTACCTGCTAATTCAATTACTGCAAATTTCTTCTCTACTTTCTTCTCTACGGGAGTTTTCTTAACAGCTACTTTCTTTGCTACCGGCTTTTTCTTAGTAGTCACTTTTTTTGTTGATTCTTTTTTATCTTTTGGCATTTTTCTAAATTTTCAAATTAATCCTCATAGGTTTGAACTATTTTATCAGTATCATCTACCTGAGTGGAGTGGGACATTATACTCTGAATTACGCCTAAAGAAAATAGGGTAACTATAGTTGTACTGCCTCCAGCACTTACAAGTGGTAGTGGGATGCCTGTAGCTGGTATTACTCCAGTATTAGTTCCAATGTTTATAAACACCTCTAAAAGGATCTTAATTGTAAAACCAATCATTACCATCGCAAAGTATGGCTGTTCGCCAAGAGTTATTGTTCTACTAAGACTTGTTAGTATAATTAGGAAGTACAGAATTAAAAGAGATAATGTGCCTACCAATCCGAATTCCTCCGCAAAAGCAGCAAAGATGAAGTCCGTCTTATACTCAGGCAAGAAATTTCGTTTGCTCTGTGTACCATTACCAAATCCTTTCCCAAAAATCTTTCCAGACCCTATTGCAATCTTAGCTTGATTAACATTGAACCCTGTATCACTCGTATCCTTAGTTGGATCTAGGTATACTTCTATCCTGCCTTTTTGGTAATCCTTTAATACGCTACTCCATACTACACTTGATGCTAATCCTAGTACAACTGATATTAGAAAACTAATTACTATAAATTGCCTCCATTTATCTCTGTAGTAGTAGCCAAATATAGAGATGATTAATCCCACAAGTAGTAAAAGTAGCCATATGGGACTACCTAGGATTGACCATAGTAAAAATCCTAAAGTCCCCAGTAGTACTATAGCTACAGCTACACTATTTCTTAGTTGATCGTCTAACCCTGTAAACGCAACGAAAAACCAAATTGCCAATACAAGCACAGACATACTTCCATCTGGTTCTAAATATATTAGAAGGGCTATTGGCAGAACTGCTAATAGGCTTATGATTAGTAATATCCATTGGTTATATTTATCTTTTTGGGAAAGAATAAATGCTGTTATAAATACTACGGTTATCTTTGCAAATTCTGAAGGCTGTATCTGTATACCACCTATAACTAGCCATCTCTGTGCGTTGTTAATAACTGGCCCTACCAATAGTACCAAGATTAAGGATATCAATGTAACAATATATATTGGAAGAATTATTTGCCAATATTTGCTATATGAGAGATCTACTCTAGAGATTAGAAAGTAGAAAAAGTAACCTGTTAGAAGAAAGATTAGCTGTTTTACTACTATGGTACTATCTCCAAACGTACCATCAGATTGGATAGTGGTTGATAGGAGGGTAATTATACCGATCACTGATATAAGTAGGCTTGGAATTAACAGTTTAAGCTCAAAGTTACTTCCATTCGTTTTTTTTCTTAAAAAAGTTTCCATATGCGTTTAGTATTTGGCATAATTATTACATATCAA
This sequence comes from Candidatus Dojkabacteria bacterium, assembly GCA_041678645.1. GTDB lineage: Bacteria > Patescibacteriota > Dojkabacteria > SC72 > SC72 > WOZL01. The sequence continues at coordinate 271 of JBAYNT010000048.1, read as the reverse complement.
GAGATTTTATGGAATTTTTTACTTTTTCCCCTTTCTCATAAAAGCAGGGATGTCTAGTGGGTCGTCTGTCTTAGGATCATAAGGAGAAGACGAATTTATGTCGGAATCATTTGTGAAATCTTCTACTTCACCACCCTCTTCTGAATCGTCATCTGACATTGTGAACTCTAGTCCACCACTACCTTTACTCTCTTCCTCAGCATCCTCACCAAACACCTGTTTATGCATATTAGGTGTAGTAAACCCTGAGAAGTCTTCTGGAGAACCAGCT
>JBAYNT010000047.1:0-4439 GCA_041678645.1 Candidatus Dojkabacteria bacterium | reverse complement strand
TCGCACTTGGCATACCAATTCCCAAACCAACAATGGGGAGCAACGTATTTGTTCCGGGCCACTACATACGGGCCGTTAAGACACTCCCCACTACATTCATAATACGCTTGGGCACTTTTCGGAGTCCAGCTCGACACTGTAAGAATAATCGTTAATATTGAAAAACCTATTATAAGGATTCGATGTTTTTGTCTAATTAGGTTCATTAATTTTTTCTTAAAATTGACACTAATTTAAAATTTTCAGTTAAAAAAATTCTCTCTGAACTATTCTCTATCCAGCTATTTATATAAGAATCTACATCCATATCCTCAGTCTCAAATTTTAATGTAAGAGAGAACCTATCCCCCCTGTCAAGGGAAACTAAATGATCTTTATCCACTAAAATCTCATCCTCAATGCCCAAAAAAGAGGAGTACTCAAAGGTTTTTGCCCTCATCTCAAACTCTATCCTGCTATTTTTTAGAACTGTATTACCTAAAATGACAACCTGATCTGCATTTGTAGATATACTGTCTATTTGGGCATCATATATGGCAAGGAGATCGGTAACTCCAGAGCCTTGCATCCCAGTCAGATAATAATTGTCTTCTAATATCCGTTGCTGCTCCCTTATATAGGTATTCCTCCATAATCTCCTTTCAGCATCCGCCTGGTCTGGAAGTGCTTCCATTATCTCAATAAATTGTTCGTCTGGCATTAAAGTAGCTGAGACATTAACTAATTCTTGATTAATAACTTGTTTAAAGGTTACCTTTAGATTAACGGGGACGTATTTGTCATAATTTTGATAAGGGTTATCCCACTTCACTACTGAACTACTCAAACAGAGCTCTTTTGGGTCTGATATTGAGTCATCTGTATAAAAAAGGAAAGTTAAACAGCGAGTGGAATCTTGCTCTTTGAGTCTTTCACTGGTAATAAAGGCTTCACATTCGAATATTACAGAGCCTTTCTCCTGTCTAGAATCACACTGTTTATTAAAAAACTGGTAATAACCTTCATTATCTCCAAATGGGGAAAAAAGCAGCATAAGAGTAATGGTAACCAACAACAAAAGCAGTGGAATCAGTATGTAAAGGTTTTTTTTAGATATTTTTAATTTCATAATTTTATTCCTCCTTGTTATTTATATAGTGTATTTCTCAATTATAACTCTCTATCTCCTGCCACGCCCTCCCTTCTAAGTCAAACCTTCCTATTGTAATAGTAAAAAGATAGCCAAAAACATCCTTTCTATTATCTTTGTTCACTTCAACCAAAACCATTTTGCCCTTTTCTATAGTTGCTAGTAAAAGGATTGGGCCCTCAGGACTTTCTATTCTTGAAATCGCTATAAACAAACTGGCATCTGACTCTTTATCAGATGGATTATAACCATCAGTATTAAAAACCCTATCTCCTATAAGAATTGTTCCCAGAGCAAGATCTCCAGTCACCATAAACCCATTCACACCATCTAGACTCGAATTGTTATCGAGAGTAGGGTCTATAGCTCCGTCAAAAAGATATGTACCTATCTCACGACCCTCAGTTACAATAGTTTTTTTCTTCGGGATTTCATCCTCTACCTTTTCTAGTTCTCCTATAATCCAGTCAAGAGCGTCAACCATTTCCTGGGGCACTATATCAATAGCCCTATTTTGAGGCCACTCCCCAATATCAATCATTCCTAGTTCAGGGACATTCTCCTTCATAACTCTAGCCAATATTACGGAATTAATCTCATCATAGCCTTCTAAGGCCTCCAACATTTTAAAAACATTACTATTTTCTTCATTATCCTGAAATTCTTGTTTTATACTTGATATATGTTCTCCAAAACTTAAACCAGACTCTTGGTCATAACTGTTTATAACACCTTGAATAGTTAGTATATCTTCAATAACTTTAAGATTACTCTCTTCTTCTTCCAAGAACTGCTCTATATTACCTTGTATGATCGGGGTTGGTGCTATATATTGAGTAGGTGTAGGCTCTGGAGTTTCTGTAGGAACAGAAGTTGGAGTTGAAGTAGATGTAGGTGTAGAAGTCTCTACCGATTGTTGCAAGGTTACAGTAGGTTTATTATCACCTACAGGCTCCACACTACTAATTGGTGTACTGCAACTAGCTAGAGCCAAACCTACAATGGTGACTAAAGTTGCAGCTTGAGGAGTAAACTTTGCAAACCACCTGCGAGAATCTCCTTCCTGTTGATTAAACTGCCTTTTAAATTCCTCTGGATCATTAGCTGCTAATTCTAATTGTTCTCTAATCTCCCTTATACCCATCTCAAGACCCGGATAGATATCTAATATCAAATCTCCTAATCTCATAGATGAACTCTCTTCTAAAGTAATTCTATCTTGAATCTCCTCCCAAGGTTCGCCCAAAGTATCTTTATCCAAAGGCCTACCGTCAGTATAAGGGATCTCTACCTTTAATGCAGCTGCTGCCTTTAGCAATCCCGCTAACGCATCTTCTGGGTTTGCTGGTTCATTTAGATCTATATCCGCTAGATCTAACCCTTTCCAAGAAAAGAAGTCTTGTTCTTGCTCTTGATTATAAGAAATTGCCTTAACATAACCACTTATAGTATCCCAACTGCCTCCTACAGGATCTTGCGTAAAGAGAGTAGGATCAAAGCTCATGGAATGTGAGATTCCATCTAAAGTACGATCAATACTCTTTCTATTTGATGGAAATTCATAAACTGACGTCTCAAGTCCTGAGTTACTAGATATACCTTCATTCATGAAATACTATCCTAAAAATTTATTTACTTCCTTAATTAGACCTTGATAATCTAAGTCTGTTTTAACTAAATATGATGTAGCTCCTAATGCAAAAGCATCCTTTATTACATTCTCTGAAGTCATGTTTGTGAGTATAATAATAGGTGCCTCGCCATATTTCTCTGCATCATCCTTAACTGTTCTTAAAACCTCCAAACCATCAACACCTGGCATCATCAAATCAAGAAGTATTAGTTTTATAGCGTCAGAACTTTTAGATAACAAATCTAAGGCTTGATAACCATCTAAAACCTTTATCGCATTATAGCCTCCTGCATCTAAAGCCTCGGCATATGAGTTAACTAAAGCCTCATTATCCTCAACTATCAGTACTGTTTTTTTATTCTCGTCCATGTTTTTATAATAATAAGTTAAGGTTGGAACAAACCGCTGTCATATATTCCATAATCAAATAGGGGAGAGTAGCCCAAACTGCCAGAACCAGGCAAGAACATCTGCTTACCTCTATAAGAGTTATTACAGTTTGCCTCAGAAGTTATCTTAATTGGTTTAAAATTCTTGTTTATACAATCAGGATAATCAATAGCCATTCCCAACACTCCCTTAATTGGTAAGAACCTTATCTCTACAGTATTATTAGATATTGCACCATTTAGATTTATTTTAATACGATGAACTTTGTTTACATTGTCAAAATCCTCTATACTAGATAGATTACTTTCATACTCCACATCAGGAATATCCGCAGGACACCCCTCATTCTTTCCCTGTAGTATACAGTAACTTTTTATATCCTCAGTTACGATATCACTTAGATCTTTGTAAACCCTCTTAATTGCAAAAATAGAATGATCTTCTATAGCTTTCAATCTTAGAGTTAGCTCACATGAAGAGTCAGCTAATGCTCCCTCCAAATTAAAGGTCATCACACTACCTGGTTGAATTTCAAAGAAATCTAGAGGCTCAACAAGAGTCATAGAGAGCTTCTCCTTACTCTGACCAGGACACCAGTCGATATTTAACCTGTCCTTTGTAGTTTCATCTATAATCCCCTTCTCGGAAAGAAATGCTGCATAAGCACTCATGCTATCGAACTTGACACTGTAATCGCTTTCTGCCAACACTTCCTCAAGAAGCTCAATGTCTGCACCTATTAAAAAGTCCAACATAGCATCAACCTGAGTAGAAGCTATAGAGGAATCCTGCTCGTTTATTGCAGCCTCCTTGTCCTTTGCCATTCTAGAGAACAGTGATACTCCAATGATAGATGCAACAACCAACACTATCATTACCAAAGCCAAAGCTTGTGCTTTAAATTTCTTATTATTCATGCTTTATTTAACTATAAATTTAATACCACGTCAAACCCTGAGTTGTAATTATCGCCTGCCTTACAACAGACCTCTGGATAGTGCCACTACTGCCAGGGACCCAATGTACTGGTTCCATCTCAAGATCTAAATAGAAAACATTATTTAGATTGCTACTCTTAATATATGATATCGAGAAATCATTAACCTTAACTTCATCTGAGTTAAGGATGAATAGGGGACGAGAAGTGTCATAATTTGTGTCAAAACAGGATTGATGACCTTCAGGAAGCTCTGTTACTGTTCGTTTTAGTAGATAGCCCTGCTCAGGATTATCTACCCCATTAAAATAGCCCAGACAAACCCAGAGAGAGTATCCGTACGGTCTAAT
>JBAYNT010000046.1:0-4594 GCA_041678645.1 Candidatus Dojkabacteria bacterium | reverse complement strand
CCATTAAAGGTAACGGTGTATTGGTTAATAGCCCAGTTAGCCGTTATAGTTTGAGCACCAGTTACACCTGTGACCTGTCCTGTCGTGGTATTAAGAGTGCCTCCAGAACCTGCCGTTCTAGAAAAACTTGTAATATAATATCCAGTACGTGTACACGAGGGTGCACTTGTGCTTGCTAAATAACAAATACTCTGACTAGAGGGGGTACAAGAACCTCCTCCAGCAGAAGTATACTGTACAGTGTATTTTAGTTTATAACAGTTACGAGATACGGTTCCACAGGTGCCACCACAATCAGTTTTATAGCAAGATGTAGTAGTATCTCCTCCACAATTATTATTTGTCTCCGAGAAACCAGTACCGCAGGCTGGGGGGATACAGGAGTCACAAGTCCCACGATCACAATATAAGTCTGTATTTTGGCACCGGCAGAGATAACTATTTGTAAAAGGGGCATATACACATCCATTAGGACCATACAGACACCAAGAACAATCCCAACGTGCTTTACAAGCCGCATTTACAGATGAAGGTTTATAAAAAGTAATAAATGAAACAAAAAGCGAAATAATAAATATAGGCATTATTAAGAATCTCTGTTTTTTTAGGAAACTTCTATTATTCATATCTATATTATGGGTAATCAGGATGATTAAATATAGCAGTAAAGCCAGGTGTAGTAGTTGTAAGGCCTGTAGGATTACTCTCTCCCTCAGTCTCTAGCAATGTAGGTTTTGATGGTGTTGTGCTCGATACTCCTAGGATCCCCTTTTCCCCATCTTCTTCTTCCCCGAATCTTATTCCAAGGCTACTAGTCAATGCGCCCTTCTTCTGTCCAAAAAGCATACCTAAATTTATAGGTAACATGCTCTCTTCACTACTTTTTTGAGGGGAGCCTGGGCCCTTACTAAGACAGGCTAAGGTTGTTTCTACAAGATTTAGTTTTTCTCTTGTAGTCGTTTTAATGCTTAAAGATAGGTTGGCTGTATGGGTATGATTCTCGCTTCCTCCTGTATCTTTAAAGTTTGAAATTGAGCCTTTAGGAAAGAAACCATCTAATTCCTCATACCTTCTCCAACCTAAAGGAGGGAGCTTAGTTACAATGACGATAGAGTCTATTTGCAAAATAGCGTAATCAGTATTTGTTATATAATTAACATTGAAATATGGAGGCTCTATTGGGGTTTGTATAGTTTTAGATTCTTCTGTTAAAACAAGATACTTTTCTAAACCATCTTTTACATATAGAGTTTCATTAACACAACTAGGATAGTGTATATGCGAATTAGAGACATCTATATCTTCTCCATCTTCTCCTCTGGGATATTTCCCTACAAGAGGCTCAAAGGTTGACCAATTTTCGGGAGCTGGTTTGTCAAAAAGAATGACTGATTTTGGTGGTAGGAGTCCATCAAAATTTCTGTAGAAATACATATCCTCATGGGGAGGAATATTACTAACCTCAGTAGATTTAAGTGCTACAATGTTGTCTTTTGTAATGTCACAACTGGTTTTTTCTTCTGGGACAGCGATATTTACAGGATTCTCACAATTGTTTGTCTCGGTATAATTAAAGAAAGAGTGTAAATGGGACTCAAGGCCGCTTATTTCTCCATAGTTCTCAGATCCACGGATAAATCTTCCTTTAAAATTCTCTGTTATATCACAACCATCAGGACATGGCTCTGGCTGCATTGTAATAAATACTCCTTCCCATTTTTCTTGACTGTCAATAGCCAGTTCGTTTCCATAGTACATATAGATTATTTTCTCTGAATCTTTTGGAAGTGATACCTTCGCCCAAATTTGAGTTTGTTCGGTATTACATCCTCCCTCTATCCAGTATGGTAATGTAATGCTTATTTTTTCATCTACAAATCTAATATCTCTACAATCGTTTTCTAACTTGCCCTCTGATATTAGAGTTTTTGTGTCTACTTCAACTAATATGTCCTCACTAATACCTTGGAATTCTTCTGGTATTCCATCTATATATATAGTTCTTCTATATGACCAATTTGAATCATACCAAGTCTGTCCTACATCTTCCTTTATGAACAGGAGGTAAAAAACCCCAGCGGAGGCCACAGTAAAGAGTGCAGTTAGAGCTATTGTTATAGTTTTTTTCGTTGGCTTTTTAATTGTCATTAATCTTCTCTTGTGATCTCATATAGTACTATACTAGCACAATTTGCTACATTAAGAGACTCCTTATGTCCTCTCATAGGTACCATAATCACTTCGTCACATTTATCTAAAATTGCATCATCTATACCCTTCTTCTCATGCCCTAAAAGTATAGCTAACTCTTTGGGATATTCAATTTCCTGAAAATTTTTAGCGTCCTTTGTCAACTCAACAGCATATATTGGGATATTCCTACTCTTTAATTCCTTTATGGCCTCTAGGGTACTGTCAAAATATTCAGATTTAACCATTTCTAATGCACCTAAAGCGGTTTTTTCTAATTTGGGATTGTCTATGTTAGCAGTTATCCCACAAAGATATATCTTTTCTACACTGCCCGCGCCATCGGCACTCCTAAAGATACTACCTACATTGAAAGCAGACCTGATGTTGTCTAAGATAATATGGATTTTCATTTATCTAAAAAGTTTCTTTGATAATTTATCGATATCAAAATTATCATTTAAAAGGAGTCTTCTTGCAACCTCTCTGGTTCTATGCAAAAGCTCAATATCGGAAAGACTCGCGACCTTAAATTGGGGAATACCTGATTGATTTACCCCATATACTTCTCCTGGTCCTCTTTGATTAAGGTCATATTCTGCAACATCAAAACCAGAATTATTTTTAGAAAAGTATTTCAATCTCTCTAAAGCCTGTTCTCTATCCTCAATATTTTCACTAGGTAGTACAAAGCAGTAAGATTGCATATCACTCCTTCCTACTCTACCCCTTAATTGGTGCAATTGTGCAAGGCCAAATCTTTCAGCATTTTCGATAACGATGATAGTAGCATCTGGAATGTCTATGCCAACTTCAATTACAGAAGTCGATACTAGAATATTGTATTTCTTATCTTTAAAATCTTTCAAGATCTTTGTTTTTTCCTTATCGCTCATCCTACCATGCAGAAAAGCCACATTTAAATTTGAGAAATATCTATCTTTAAGAATTTCATATTGGCCCTTCACAGATTTAATATCAGTTTCGTTTTCTTCTATAAGGGGGTATATGAAGAAGGCTTGTTCTTTTAATTTGCTCTTAACAATTCTATTTCCTACCCAATTAAAGCAATCATCCCTTTTAGTAAGGGGTACATATTTCGTATCTATCTCTATCCTTTCTGTTGGCTTCTCCTTTATAGTTGAGATATCAGTACTCCCAAATACAACCTCTGTAAGACTTCTTGGTATCGGTGTTGCGGTCATAGTTAGATAGTGGGGTGTGAACTGGCCTGTTTTGAGCAGATACTCTCTTTGTTCTACTCCGAATCTATGCTGTTCATCTATAATTAAGAGATTGAAATCTTTTGGTAATTCCTTTTGGTATAGGACAGCATGAGTTCCAATTATTAACTTGTTGTCTGCGTCTGAGATTGTTTTCTCCTCAGATATACATAGTTCTACATCAACATTAAAAGGATTTAATATCTCTTGGAGAGTTTCAAAATGTTGTTTAGCAAGTACAGTTGTTGGAGCAAGAAGTATTGCAGAGTATCCGTCCTTAATACACTGAAGGATTGCGGATGCCGCTACAACGGTTTTCCCACTGCCTACATCCCCATTTAGTAACCTATTCATAGGAAATTTTCTTTCTATATCGGTGAAGATTTCTTTAATGGAACTATCTTGATCATTTGTTAGTTTGTAAGGTAATGAGTTTAAAAATTCTTTATGTAATTGTTTGTTGATTTTAATAACTTTACTCTTTAACTTTGCTCTCTCTAGAGTCTGTTTCTCTATTTTAAGAGCTACTCTTAGCATCTCGTCAAATGCTAGGCGTTTTCGCGCCTGTGCTAGAAGTTCTTGATTGTCAGGGAAGTGTATTTGGAGCAGAGATTCGCTGATATCTGGTAGCTGTTGGTTATCTAAGATATCCTTATTTAATTGCTCCTTAAAGAGAAGTGGGATCTCTTCTTTAATCTGTAAAATCAGCTTCCTTATATTCCTGGAAGTTAACCCTTTACTCTCATGATATATACCGTATATTTTCCCTAGATGGGTTTGAAGATCATAATCTCCTTCATATTTTTCGTATTTAGGATTGTAAATATTTTTACCTTTTGTTTTAGTTATTTTCCCATCAAATATATACCAATCGCCAGGCTTAAACGTCTTGGTTAAATATGTTTGGTTAAAAAATGTAAGGGTTAATTTCTCTTCGCTATCTGCAATCCTTACAGTAGTTAATTTTCTACGACTGCGTGTGAATATGTTCTTGCTATCGATAATTTGTGCTAGAAAAGTCCCCTCCTCTGCTTCCTTAAATTCTTTTATAGTAAATATCTCTCGAGTATCTCTATATCTAAAAGGAATATGTCTAACTAAATCCCCGATAGTTTCTATGTTGAGTTTAAGAAAAACCTCTTTAAGTTTATCTCCTACTCCATTAAGTGTTGTGATATCTG
>JBAYNT010000045.1:0-5053 GCA_041678645.1 Candidatus Dojkabacteria bacterium | reverse complement strand
TTTTATTGCAGGGATTGAAGGAGCTAATTTAATTGCCCAAAAACCTGCAGCAGGTATCTGTCCCCTACCACTTGGCCCTGGTAATTCTCCTGTAATAGAAGTAAAGACTCCTACAAATGGTCAAGAATTTAAGCAGGGAAGTAATATGACAATTTCTGGAAGCGTAAGGGCTTTGGAATCAATTAGCACATTTACGGTTACGATAGATGGAAGCCCGATAAGTGGAGCTTCTATGGTTGATGCCAAAACCTACTCCGTAACATATTTAATCCCTACAGGTATGTCGCCAGGGAATCATACAGTCACTGTTTCAGTGAAAGATAACTACGGTAAGGCTGATAGCAAGTCTGTAAATTTTACAGTAACTGGTACCGCGTCGATTGTTAATATGATTTCTCCTGCTGGTGGAGTGACTGTAGCCTTCCCTGTAGCTCTAAGTGCTTCAGTCACAGGCACTGCTACCTCGCTTCAGTTCTATATTTCAAAGGTGGGAGGAACATATTCAGATACAAAAGTAGCTACAAAAAGTGGTGGAAACTGGACGGCAACTTGGGATAGTACGTCTGGGGGGAATGGGAATTATAATATCAAAGCTAAGGCATTAGTTGGGGGCACTTCTTATGACAGCAACACAATTACTGTATCATACTAATATTCTTCTTCTCAAGATTTTTGCTTATCCTCTCTCTTATTTTACGAAAATCTTTATCCCTAAGGGTTTTCTCTAGATTACTCAGAGAGATTCTAAGAGTTATATTCCTACTATCACTTTCTTTATAAATATCTATACACTCTATTTCGAAGACAATAGACTCACCGCCCACAGATTTTTCTACATTATCAAGGAGCTCCTTGTATGTAACTTTGTTAGGCACTACGAAACAGATATCTTGGGTAATATATGGATACCTGGATTCAAGAGCTTTGTTAAACCGACTATCTTTAATCAGTAGTAGTTTATTAAGATTCATCTCAAAAGCAGAAGTGAAACTATATATAGAGAGATTGCTTTTAACCTCAGAAGTAATTTCGCCTACAATTCCAAGGTCTATTTTGCTACCCCCTACTCTTGCCCAAACAATCGCACTGCTATTAAATTCAAAACTCCCAGAAAGATCCTTTAACCATTTAGGTAATTTTTCAAAATCAACATCTGCTAATAGCTCGTATTCTACAATACCAACATTAAAGTTATTAAGGACTTTCTCTAAATATCTTTTTGCTTGAAAGTATGGGTTACCTTCGATTTGTTTACTGCTATCGGTAAACAGCAGAGCAAGTCTCCACTCTTCTAGTGGTAAATTTTCTTCATCTAAAACATCTTTTTGATGAGGTATTCCCATCTCAAATATAGAAAAGGTCCTTATACCATTTTGGGTATTTAGTTTTGCTTTTTCTAATAACGAGGAAAGTATTGAAGACCGCATTAATTCTAATTCTTTTGAAAGAGGATTTTTTATCTTGAGACAGTTATCAACATCTTGCTTTATACTATTTAGAAATTCTATGCTGGTAAAGCTGTATGAAAGTAGCTCGTTGCATCCAGAGTTTGATAGGATATCTCTTATGCTATTCTTTAACTTAGTAATATCTGGCATAGAGGTTGCAGTTATATCTCTTTTGGGTAGGATTGGCTCAATTTTACTATATCCATATATTCTAATTATATCTTCATAGATATCTTCCTCTATTTCTATGTCTTGTCGAAATGGTGGGACGGTAACAGTTAAATATTCATCCTTAAGTTCTATATCCTTATATTCAATGTTATCTAATATTTTTATAACCTCCTCATCTGTAATGTCCACGCCTAAGATTTCTCTCAGTTTGTTGGTATTCAAAGAAAGAGTTTTGGGCTCTTGTATCGTCGGGTATAAATCAATTAGAGTAGTAGCTAATTTGGCTCCAGTTAATTCAGTAATTAATTCAACCGCTTTTGCAATTATCAAATTACAAAGCTGAGGGCTTTGCGATCGAGTGAATCTAGTTGAAGCCTCGGTTACAGTACCTAAATCCATGGAGGTTCTTCTAAGGCTGTATCTGTCGAAATTCGCAGATTCTAGAATTATACTTTTACTGTTTGAGTCAATCTGTGTATCTACTCCCCCTACTATACCTGCGATAGCAATTGGATGCTCAGAATTTGCAATTAGCAAATGCCTGTCATTTAATTCGTAAACATTTCCATCTAAGGCATGTATTTTTTCGCCAGAATTAGCCGTTCTTATCACAAGATGGGCCATATCTGCTTGGTCTGTATCGGTTTTGATAACTTTATCAAAATCAAAAACATGTAGAGGTTGTCCTGTAACAATCATTAAATAGTTAGTTATATCAACTACAATATTTATTGGCTTTATACCTGATCTAATTAATATGGATTTAAGCCATATAGGAGATTCCTTCATCTCAATATCTGTCATTGCAATTGCACAGTATCTTTGACATAAGGCTTGAGCTTGGTTATCAACGTCCATATTAAGGCAGACATTTTTAGGTTCTAGGTTGATTTGGTATTCTTGGTACCAATTAGGGCTGATGAATTTGATGCCTTGTGCACCAGCTAACTCTCTGGATAGTCCTAAAATGCCAAATAGGTCGCCTCTATTTGTAAGGGCTTTGTTTTCTATTTCAACTACAGTATCGTTAAGTTCATAGTAATCAGCAAATGCCTCTCCGATAGGAGCATCCTCAGGTAACTTCAATACATTCTCATGATTTGGACCAATGTCCAGCTCTTTTTCAGAGCAGAGCATACCGTTAGACATTTCTCCTCTCATCTTAACAGCTTGAATTTGAAATGGTTTTGTATCGTAGCTGCTAGGGACTACGCCTCCAGGTTGGATGAAAGCTACCTTGTCCCCTATTTCCAAGTTTTTATCACCAGCCACAACTTGAATATCTTCTTTGTCACCAATATTTACTATATATATTGTTAATTTGTCTGCATCTGGATGTTCTTGTTTCTCTTTTATCTGTGCTATTACAATATCTTTATATTTGTCAGCTAGATTCCTAAATGATTCGACCTCACCTACTCTGTTTGCCAGAATATCAATGCTCTCCTGCGTATTAGCTGGTAATTGAGCATATTTTTTTACACTATTTAGTGGTAGTTTCATTTAATACTTTCTTAAGAATTTAATATTTCCAGCTCTCAATTCCCTTATATCTGGTATGTAATTTTTAATCATCAGCAATCTATCCAATCCTACTCCCCATGCAAATCCTGAGTATTCTTCTGGATCAATATTAGCAGATTTAAGTACATTGGGATGTATCATTCCACAGCCCATTAACTCTATCCAACCAGTATATCCACATGTTGAGCATCCCTTCTTGTCGCAAAATGGGCAACTGATTGTAAACTCTGCGTCAGGTTCTGTAAATGGAAAGTATGCTGGCTGTATTTTGACTTCTAATTCGGTTTCTAGGTAGCTCTCCAAAAACTCTTGGATAGTTGCAATCATATTTGCAATTGATATTCCTTTATCAACATAGATCCCCTCTATTTGAAAGAAGGTGTGTTCATGGCTAGAGTCGGTAGATTCGTTTCTAAAGCACCTGCCTGGTATCACTGCCATGATGGGTGGTTTCTTACCTTTAAGTATTCTATTTTGCATTGTAGAGGTGTGTGCTGGTAATACAAAGCCATCCTCCGTCCAGAAGGTGTCGTACATATCTCTTGCGGGATGTCCTTTAGGGAAATTCAGACTCTCAAACATATGGTAATCATCATCGATCTGCCTTGATTCCACAATATCGAAACCCATTGATTGGAAAATCTCTAAAAACTTTCCAAGTTCATTCATAAGCAGATGAGAAGAACCTTGCAAATCAAGTATCCTAGGTTTCTTCTCCTGTTTAGTATCGTGATCAAAAGGTGCTGTTGGGTCTATTCTCTCAACACTTTTACTTACATTGCTCTTTTGCGAGGATAAAATCTCTTTTTCTACAATACTTTTGAGTTCATTTAATTTCTTACCATATTCTGCTCGTTGGTCAGTATCTAATTTTGAAATTTCGGAGAAAGCCTTTTTTAGCAATCCTTCGTTCGAAAGATATATCTTCTTTAGTTCTTCAGAGTTAAGTTCCTCTATATCTTTACTGATTTTGTTTTGTAAATCGTCCAAATTTGACATATTTAATCCCTATTAATTTGATTATATATTATTTTAAAGGAAAAAGGACCCTTTGAGGAGTCCTTTAGTAAAATTCAGAGTAAAGAACTCTATAGATTCTCTACTATAAAGGAGAAAACCTTAGGTTCATTCATAGCAATATCAGCTAATACTTTTCTGTCGAGTTTAATATTCTTATCAGAAAGTTTCTTTATGAAATCATTGTATTTAATACCATTTTGTTTACAGGCAGCGTTTACCTTTGTAATCCAAAGCTTTCGCATACTTGCTCCTCTCTTTCTCCTGTCATTGTAAGAGTACTGACCTGCATGCATGTATGCCTCATTAGCTACTCTATACAGTTTACTTTTGGTTAAGCGGTAACCTTTAGTAGCTTTTAATACTTTCTTATGTCTTCTTCGTGTTGTTGTTCCTGCTTTTACTCTCATAGTTATAGATTTACAATTTTTCTATATAAATTCTTTTCGTTTGCCTCACTTACAATTTTATGAGAACTTTGTCTCCTTTTAGATCTTGCTGATCTCTTTGTTCTCAGATGGTTCTGGTGACTCTGCTTATAAAGTAATTTAGGTTTTCTTTTCCCTTTAGGGTTAGTAACCTTAATCCTCTTCTTTGCCGTTTTATTTGTCTTCTGTCTGGCCATTTTTTTTGATAAATGTGATATACATATTGCGACCTTCTTTCTTAGGTTGCGGCTCAATCCTACTATATTCACTAAAATTAGTCAATATTTCGTCGAACGTTTTCTCCGCTTGTTCTGGGGCTTGCCTGCCCTTTCTGTACATTGTAATTCTTACGGCATGACCCTTTTCAAGATACTCGGTAGCTCTCCTTACCCGTGTGTTTATATCGCCAATATCTATAACTGGGCTAAACTTAAACTCTTTCATATCTTTTTGCTTACTTTTACT
>JBAYNT010000044.1:0-5214 GCA_041678645.1 Candidatus Dojkabacteria bacterium | reverse complement strand
TCTAAATATGCTATCATCTCTAACTTCAAAAGCCCACCTCCCTCTTTTGACTCTTAAATATATGTATAATGTACATATGTTAAAAAAGAAATATGCGCATGACATATTTCATACAATTAATTTTGAAAATTTAAAATAATTAAAAAACAAATGAATACAAAACAAGACGAACTTAAACTATGTACCTTATCAGGAACTACCGAAGTTGGTAGAAACTGTAATTTCATAGAATACAAAGACGAGATATTGATACTTGATGCTGGATACTCATTTCCTGGACAGGAAATGTATGGTATAGATTACCTAATTCCAAACGCAAGCTATCTTAGACAAAACAAAAAAAAGGTAAAAGGTATAGTAATAACCCATGGTCACTTAGACCATACAGGCGCATTAAGATACTTCTTGCCAGACTTAGATTTCCCTCCAGTATATGCTGGGGGTTTTGCAAAAGCTTTAATAAATGCGAAGCTAGAGGAGCATAATTTAGACAAGAAGACTACTATTAATGAGGTTAAGAGAACCACTACTGTAACTATTGGAAAGTATTTTAGAGTTACCTTTATAGGTATAAACCATAGTATTCCAGATGCTTTCTCTATATTTGTAGAAACCCCTAAAGGAAACATATTCTTTTCAGGGGACTATAAGTTAGATACCAATCCAGCAAACGAGCCAGAGGCAGATTATGAGAAATTAAGATCTTTAAGAGGGCGAATAGATCTTGCACTAATGGAGAGTACGAATTCACAAACTCCAGGAAAAGCACCCTCTGAATCAGAAATAGCCCAGAATTTGGAAAATACTATTAAAAAAGCAAAGGGGAGGGTAGTTGTTGCATCTTTCTCATCTTTACTAACAAGACTTTACTCGTTAATAGAGATTGCTAAAAAGACAAACAAGAAAGTTGTCTTGTCTGGTAGAAGCCTAGAACAGAGCATTCAGATTGCTCAAGACCAAAGATATCTTGATATTCCCGAAGGCCTTATTATAAGCGAAAGGGATATTAAAAAATATCCAGACAATCAATTACTAATTCTTTGCACAGGGAGCCAAGGAGAAAGGTATGCAGCATTAAATAGAATCTCTTTAAATGAGCATAAGTTTATCAAACTTAAGCAAAATGACTTGGTTATACTGTCATCTTCTGAAATACCAGAAAATATAAGTAAGATAGAAAAGATGACCGACAGACTGATTGCTTTAGGAGCAGACTTGATAAAAGACTCCCCTGGCAACAAGATACACTCAACTGGGCATGGATATAGAGAAGACATGAGGATGATGTATGAGATGATTCAACCAAAGACCGTTATGCCAATACATGGTCCCCTCACTTTTAGATATTTTAACAAACAAAACTTCCAGAGATGGGGAATGAATGAAGAAGATATTTTCCTAACTGATGATGGGCAGATGTGGCTATCTAACGGCAAATACTGGAGAAGGGGGAAGAAAATTGAGGCAAAGCCAATCCTCATAGACGGGCTTGGTGTAGGAGATATCGGAGACATTGTACTTAGAGATAGACAGCAGCTAGCAGAATTTGGAATATTTTCTGTAGTACTGAATCTAAGCTCTAAGAATAAAAAGATTCTAGGAAGACCTCGATTTATATCCAGAGGCTTTATCTATATGAAACAATCACAGGATTTACTTAAAGAATTAGAGAATATCGTAAAAGATAGTCATAGGGAATGGATAGCAAAGTCTCAAAAAAATAACAAATATGTTACCCTAGAATTACAAAAGACGATTGAAACTAGACTAAGTAAATATGTATTTAAGAAAACTGAAAGAGAACCTATTATTCTAGTAGTCACAATATAGCTGTAGTAAAAATATATGATATACTTTTACTACAATGTTAGATCTGCCTTTTTTGAAAAAACCTACTAAAGAAAATTTGATAGACTCCAATAGCAATTGTGTCGTATTAGATATAGGGACAGAAGTGTTGAAAGCTATGCTTTTTTCAATGGATAATCTTGGAGTAAATGTAAAAAGGATCTCCAGAATTCAACAACAACAGCATGCTATGAAGTCTGGTTCCATTAAGAATCTAGACACTGTACTAGAGAACTGCAAATTATGTATAGAAGAACTAACAAAAGACCTTACCCCAGAGCAGTATCCCAAGCAGGTCATTATGGGAATTGCAGGAGAGTATGTACAGGGCGTTTCCATAGTCGTTAACTATCAAAGAGAAGAGAATTACGAGATGGAAGTTACCCAAAAGGAAGAGGAAAGAATAATTGATAAGGTTAAGGAGAAAATAGAGGAGGGAGGGAAGAAGGATCTAGGCCAGAGAGTTGGTCTTAAGTATGAAGATATAGATATTTTACACATTACAACTACTGGTACAGAGATAGGTGGTATGCCTGTTAATAGTTTGATCGGCTACAGCGGGAAAGATGTAAAACTCCATTTCTACTCATCTTTTGCCCCTAAAACATATGTTGAGGCTCTTAAGAAAGTCGCTAGTTCACTTGGATTAGATTTGTTAGCCATAGTCTCACAGCCGTTTTCTGTAGCTAGAGCATTCTCAGGTTCCTCAGATTCTGATTTCAACGCAATCTTTATAGATATTGGTGGAGGGACTACAGATATTGCTGTGGTAGAGAAAGGGAACATAACTGAAACTAAAATGTTTAGCTTTGGTGGTAGAGTATTTACAAAAGAGATTGCTAAGCTTCTTAATCTAGAATATAGATACGCGGAACAGAGAAAAATTAAATATACAGAGAAAGATTTAACACCTCAATTATCAAAAAAGATACAAACTATTTGTTACAATACAGCTAAGCTTTGGATGAAAACCCTTAAAGCTGCCTTGGAATCCTGTGATGATGTAGATGTCTTCCCCTCTCAAATTTATCTTTGTGGTGGTGGGGCACTTCTACCCGAAATGAAAGAAGTTATGTTAGAATTTCCATGGAAGCAGTTACTACCTTTCTCTTTAGTACCACAGGTCAAACTTTTTAAACCAGAGATGCTTTCAAGTATTAATGATAGTAGTGGCAAATTAAAGAATATATATGATATTACACCTGCATCACTCGCTAAGTTTGCTTACGATTTAGAGATGGAAAAATTAGATATAGATATAATAGGAGAGAAGTAATGGATGAGAATGTAGAAAAAATTGTAGTGCGAACAGATGACGAATTAATAGATGTCGTCAAAAAGATCTCTAATACAGATATTAAAAAAATGCTGGTTTCTTTTGTGGAAGATTCGGAGATTTTGATTAGCTCTATTAATTTAAAGGTTCTTCTTGATAGCGCTGATGAGAAAGAGGCTCTCCTAATTCTGCAAATTGTAAATAATCCTACTGGTGTACGCAATGCAAAATTGGCTGGTGCCTGTGTAATTGAGAGTTCTGGGTTACCTTCTGAAGAGGCATGGGAGGAGGCTAGAAGAGAGTATAAGAATAGAATTGAGGAGAGGAAAAGAACAAAAATCGTATTACCACAAGAGTATAAATCGGAAAACATTACCTCCTTTGAGGAGAGGGTTAATTCCGTTCTTACTAAGAACAGAGAGGAAAGGGATAGCCTTCAGAACTTGAAAGGTGAGGGGAGAGAGCATGGAGGAATAGTAATTGACCAGGATATTGAATCAAAGGAGGTTAGTAGCAGTGCCCCTAATCAAGAGGATTTTACTAAGGTTGATTTCAAAAGTGTGCCAGGTGCTCACAAACCAAGCGGGAAAGAGATTCCTCTCTTTTCAAGTATAGCTGGATTCTTTAAGAATTTAGGAAAAAAGAAGGGAGGGATAGGCTTAGACACTCAAAAGAAGATAGTTAAATTACTCCCAAAGATTTTAATTCCTTTAGTAATTGTTTTTTTTCTAGTAGCTTTTATTTACTACAAATTCGCCCCTTATATAAGAGCAACTATATTCATAGAATCTAAGCCTGTAGAGATAGAAAAAATATTTGCAGGGAATGAGAATATAAATGAGATTGATTTCGAAAAGAATGAGATCCCTATAAAAACGGAATCTGTTACTAAGAGTGCTTCGGATAGTGCGAAGGCTACTGGTACAGCTTTTAAGGGAGATAAGGCAACTGGTAGTGTCACTATTACCTATATCGTTTCTGGTGGGTGTACAGATGCAAACGAGCCAATCAATTTGACAGAGGGTCAGCAGATAGTAAGTGAAATAGGTGGTAAGAATTTTACATTAACAGGTAATGTAACTGTTACTTGTAATAACTATGGTAATGTAGGTGTCGAAGCTACAGAGGTTGGAGAAGAGTATAATCTTTCAGCAGGGAATCGCTTTATCGTTACTGGTTATGGTAAGGATGTGGTTTATGGTTTGAATTCCTCGCCTTTTGTGGGCGGTTCAAAGAAGGAGTACACGATCATTTCTAAACAGGATGTTGATAGTAAGGTAAAGGAGTTAACAGAAATAGCTGCTCAAGAGGCAGAGAGCTCTTTGAAAGATATTGGGAGTGGTTGGAAGATAATAGAGAGTACAATTAAGAGCAAGGTCAAAGAAGGCAGTGTAAAGAGTTCTGCTCCTATTGGTACAGAGGCTGCTTCTTCTGACATCTCCCTAGAGGTAGAGTCTTCTGCCACCTATTACTATACCGAAGGTGTTGATAAGGGTCTTAATGCTCTACTTACAGAGGCAGCTATTAATCAGAATCTTTTTGAGAGTAGTGAGGGTTTGGTTTTGGCTTTGAAGGGAGACATAAAGAAGGATTTGGAGGTGAGTGAAAAGGGTGGAACTGTAAATATTACGTTGACTGCTTCTAGCTCTGTACAGCCCTCTGTTGAGAAGGAGGATCTGATAAAAGACCTAAAAGGGATGAAGTGGGAGGAGGGGAACGAGTATTTAAAGAGTTTATCTTTTACCGCAGATAGGGATCCTGTCGTTGTTTTTACTCCTGAGAGTTTCCCTAAAAAGCTTAGGCATTTTCCTACTAAGCAGGGAAGGATTAATATAAAGATTGAAGAGGTTAAGAGGGAGAGTGAGTAGTGGTCTTCAAAAAATGCTGATTTCCTGATAAAATGTCTCGGTTGTGTACCTGTAGCTCAATGGATAGAGCAACTGCCTTCTAAGCAGTAGGTTGTCGGTTCGAGTCCGGCCAGGTACGCCATTTTGTTGGAGAGGTGCCTGAGTGGTCGAAAGGAAACGCTTGGAAAGCGTTCGTACGGCTCAAACTGTACCGCAGGTTCGAATCCTGTCCTCTCCGCCATA
>JBAYNT010000043.1:0-5370 GCA_041678645.1 Candidatus Dojkabacteria bacterium | reverse complement strand
TCATAGGGGCATAGATATTGCAGATAACAGTTCGCCTAATGTTTTGGCTGCAGCATCTGGTACTGTGGTATTTGCTGGTTGTTATGGTACTTGTCCTCCTCTTGGCTCTACCTACGGTGGCTCTAATTATGCTTGGTCTGTGCAAATAGATCATGGCAATGGTTATACTACTTGGTATGCTCATCTAAAGAATATATATGTGAGATCAGGTGAGTCGGTTTCAGCAGGGCAAGCTATTGCCCAGATGGGTTCTACTGGTCGTTCAACAGGTATTCATCTGCACTTTGAAGTTAGGAAGGGTAGCGCTTATGGTACTCAGGTTAATCCTTTGTATTATACTAATTGGTAGGATATAATGGGCTCATAGTTCAGTTGGTAGAACATCGCACTCGCATTGCGAAGGTCGCCGGTTCGATTCCGGCTGAGTCCATATATATAATTTTTATTATTAAATATATGAATAAGGTAAAGGTTAAGATTTTTCCTTCTGATTCAAGTTCCCGTCTTACTATTCATGCAGGTGAGATTGAAGAGGAGATGCAGGCATTCATTGATAGTAATGACATAGAAATAGTTGACATGAGAGTATCTGCTAATGAATATCGTTTATTTATTGTACTGCTATACAAAGAAGTTAATTAAGGGCCTATAGCTCAGTTGGCTTAGAGCACATCGCTGGCAGCGATGGGGTCAGGGGTTCGAATCCCCTTAGGTCCACCAATATATTTAAAACAAAATTTGTATACAAGAAGGATATTGTTTCATACCAGTGTAAAACGAACTAAAAACTTCCCTTTATAAAGCTTTTTCTGTAAAATAGTTCATACTAAGATATTAAAAAGTAGATTAGAGATGAGTAAACAGTACAAACCACAAGAATTTGAATCTAAATGGCAAGAACAGTGGTTCTCTAATATGAACTACAAAGCCCAAGATCTACTCAAAGACAAAGAGAAGTTCTATGAGCTAGTAGAATTCCCATACCCATCAGGTCCAGGTATGCACATAGGACACACTAGAAACTACTCTATGGCTGATGCTGTTGTAAGACTCAGAAGAATGAAGGGCCAAAATGTCTTGTTTCCAATAGGGTGGGATGCATTTGGGTTACCTACTGAAAATTACGCTCTGAAAGTAAAAAGGCCACCCCAAGAGATCACAAAAGAGAACGTTGACAATTTTAGAAACCAGTTGAAATCTTTAGGCCTAACCTTTGATTGGGACAGGGAGGTGAATACTACAGATCCTAACTATTACAAATGGACTCAGTGGATATTCCTAAAGCTATATGAAAAAGGCCTTGCATATATGTCGGATATGCCAATTAATTGGTGTCCGAAATGCAGAGTTGGTTGTGCCAACGAAGAGGTCGTCGATGGTAAGCATGAGCGATGTGGGACACCAGTAGAACAGAAGAAGTTAAAGCAGTGGGTACTTAAGATAACGGATTATGCCGATAGGCTAATAGACGATTTAGACACTGTTGACTATCTTGATAGCGTCAAAGCTCTGCAGAAGAATTGGATAGGTAGAAAGACCTGGTATGACATAGATTATAAGATAGAAGGGACAGATGAAACAGTAAGGGTATCTACTACACGTCCAGATACTCAGTTTGGAGCCACATTTATCGTAATCGCCCCAGAACATGAAATATTGCAAAAGCTAATGAGTACAATACCTAAAGAAAATAAAGCAGAAGTAGAGAAATATATAGAGGAGAGTGAAAGGAAAACAGATATGGAAAGGCTAGATGATACGAGAGAGAAGAGTGGTGTATTTACAGGGCTTTACTGCGCAAATAGCATTACTAGCGAGAGGATGCCAGTATATGTATCTGACTTCGTACTAACAACTGTAGGTACAGGAATGGTTGTCGGGGTACCTGCACATGATAGAAGGGACTTTGAATTTGCACAGAAATTTAATTTGCCTGTAATTAGAGTGGTAGAGGATAAAGAAGAGAACCGATCAGAGGTAAATAGTGTTGAGGAAGTCTATGAAGACGAAGGTACCGTCTATAACTCAGGCTTTATGAACGGCCTTAGCACAGAACAGGCTAGAGTGAAGGTAGGAGAATATATAGAAGAAAAGGGTATCGGAGAGGTTGTTACGAGGTATCACTTGCAAGATTGGGTATTTTCTAGGCAAAGATACTGGGGGGAACCTATACCGATGGTGCACTGCCAAAAGTGCGGAATAGTGCCTTTGCCTGAGGACCAATTACCTTTAGAGTTACCAATTGCTGAAGATTACGAGCCAACAGACGATGGTAGATCTCCACTTGCCAATATGACAGATTGGGTTAATACCAAATGTCCGAAATGTGGAGGCCCTGCGCAGAGAGAAACCAATACAATGCCTAACTGGGCAGGCTCAAGCTGGTACTTTTTAAGATATTGTGATCCGCATAATGATAAAGAGTTGGCGGATAAGGAACTTACCAATTATTGGATGATGGTAGACCACTATGAAGGGGGGCCTGAGCATATTACATTGCATTTACTCTATTCAAGATTCTGGCATAAATTCCTCTATGATATAGGAGTTGTTACTACCTGCGAACCTTACCAGAAAAGGACAATACATGGTGTAGTATTAGGCGAAGATGGGGTGAAAATGTCTAAATCTTTAGGAAATGTTATTAGTCCAGACTCCCTTATAAAGAAGTACGGTGCAGACGTTACAAGAGCATATCTTATGTTTATGGGGCCATATGAAGGAAATGTGGTATGGGATACAAGAACGATACGTGGGGTAGACAAATTTATAAAGCGATGGTTTGCATTTGTACAAGATGCTTGGGAAAAAGCAGATACAAGCGATAAAGAGGTGGAGGTTGCCATAAGTAAGCTCATAGTCAGAGTCGAAGATGGGATATTGGACTGGAAATTTAATACAGCAATAGCTGCGTTCATGGAATTTTACAATAATTACAAAAACCAAATTTTTAGCAAAGAGCAAGTAGAAAAGTTAATTACTATATCTACACCAATTATGCCCCACCTAGCAGAGGAGCTGTGGCATATTATAGGCCATGACACTTCAGTTATGGAAAACAAATGGCCTAAAGTTGATGGTGATATGTTAGTTGATAATCTAATTGAAATCCCAATACAGATAAATGGAAGGGTTAGAGATAGAGTTAAGATAGAGAGAGGTATTTCAGAAGAGAATGTTATGGGAAAGGTCTTAAAAAAGCAAAAAATAGCTAAGCTATTGGAAGACGTTGAGATAAAGAAGTTCATATACGTTGATGGTAAAATTGTGAACATAATTACATAGTTACTACAAGGTACTCACTTATTGTACAAAGCCCTTGATTATCAATACTTTATAATGTACTATCTATAAATAGAGAGCAACCTTTTTGAACGTTTAAACATCTCTCTAATTATAGAAATACTGTATGAGTCAAAAAAACTGCCTAAAAAGACTTAAAAATACAAGATTCTTTTTTGTTTTAATAACCTCTGTTTTGTCACTTCTACTAACGTTTTTACTATCAGATGCTATCTATGCGCAAACATCAGATAGGATTTCATTACAGGGTAAGATTGTTAGAAATGATCCAGGTTATGAGGGGTTAAATGTTGTTAATGGTACACCTGCCTGTGTTCAATCAGGTGCTGATACATGTGATTTTCAAGTTAGATATTACAGTGCATCTGTTTCGGGGACTTTATATTTTACAGAAACATTCTCGGATGTTGAAATAGGAGATTACGGTGGGGTATTTAATTTGAAGCTTGGTTCGGGATCGCCTACAACCACGACGCAGTGTGCAGATGGAACCTGTAACTCTGTATCTGAAGTCTTTGGGGAGCATAAAGCTATCTATATGGAAATAAGGTTTGCTCCTGGTGGTGCAGGCTCATTTACGGAGGTTTTTACAAGAACTCCTCTAAATGCTTCCGCTTTTGCTATGGGTGCTGGCTCAAATAGCTTTAGTTTTTACAAAAAGGATAATGCAGGGGAAGCCAACTTAACTGCCACAGCAGGAGCCGTATATTACAACACTACAAACAACAAATTGAAAGTTTACAATGGTACTACTTGGGAATCGATAGGGGGTGAGTCGTTATGGGCTTCAGAGAATATCTCTTCCTGGACAGAGGGTCAATTTTTAGGAGAGGGTACAGAGGGTTTGGCGCAAAGCTTATCCACTTTCTCTCTTGATCCTGATGAGGGGAGGGCAACTATCAATACTAGTGCAAGGCGTGGAGGGTTGAGTGTATATTCAGCATATACAGGTACAGACGCATGGTCTTTGGTGTCTATTAAGGGTGAAAAGAGTACTTTTAACGGAACTCTACTTAATTTAACTCAGGATGGTACAGGCGATCTTATCCAGGGTCATTACCAATCTTCGCCTACGCCCAACTTTCGAGTAGATAGGTTTGGTGGTTTGCATTTAGCTCTTGATGGAATAGGGTATTTTGAGAAGTTTCTTAGTTTACCTAGCAGTGCCAGTTTACATCCAAATAGTAATGAGGGCTGTCTATATTCCGTTGGTAGTAACCTGTATTGGGATCCTGTGTGTGATGCTAGTGGCCCTGTAGCTTTGGGTGCAGGTTCAACATCCTTATGGACAGATTCTGGTACATATACATACCTCACATCTGTTACAGATGATCTAGTGTTAGGTGCTAGTACAACTTCAGGATCATCTTTTTTCTTTGATGTTTCTGCGAAGAGATTGGGCATAGGGACAGATACCCCTCAGGCGAGTATTGATATAGCGGGGTCTAATTCCACTATATCCAATACAAGTGGCAATATTACTATAACACCCAATCAGAACTTACTCTTAGCTAGTGGTAAGCTTGGTATAGGGACTGCCTCTCCCACAGCCAGTTTGCATATCAAGGCAGGGGCAACTACTGCAGGCACAGCACCTATTAAGTTTACAGCAGGAACAAATCTAACCACAGCAGAATCAGGAGCAATGGAATGGGATGGGAGTAGGCTGTATATGACCGATACTACACCAGTTAGAAACACCATAGCCTACACATCAGATTTTAGTGGTTCACTGCTACCTTCTGGTACAGAAGGACAGATGCTGTATAACAATGCTGGAGTATGGACGGGATATAGTGGAATGTATTGGGATGATACATATTCTCAGCTGGGCATTGGTACTACTTCTCCTACAGCCACCCTATCTGTACAGGGCTCTATTACTGGTGGGGAGAATGCTTTTTCTACAGCAAATAATAACTTTACTTTTGGGCATGACTCCGAACCAGACTCTCTTTTTAATGTAGAGTTTAAAGGTGCAGGAGGTGAAATTTATGCAATAGCAGTGCAAAGTGATGGAAAGATACTCATAGGAGGAGATTTTACTACCTACGCAGGCACAACTCG
>JBAYNT010000042.1:0-5627 GCA_041678645.1 Candidatus Dojkabacteria bacterium | reverse complement strand
TCCAAGAGAAGAAAGGGGTACCAACTCCAACCATAGAAGTGTTCTGGAATAGTAATATAGCCATCAACAGTATAGTAAGATACAGTAATGAGGGTAAGACCCTAGACAAGGTAGATATGGAGCTAGTAGAGGGAGAACATGTAATGGAAATAAATGGATTAGACCCAGATAGTGGGTATCAACTAACAGTAGAGGGGGTAGATGCAATGGGTAATAGAGCAGTATCAGATGTGTATGCATTCACAACAGCAACAGATACAAGACCACCATTAGTATCAGGTATAAAGAGTGAGGGAGATGTACAGAGTAGTGATATACAATCAGATAGGAGTAGAAGTGCACAGTTAATAATAAGCTGGGATACAGATGAGCCAGCTACAAGCCAAGTGTTGTATGGAGAGGGAGCAGGTAATGATGGTTATCCATATAGTACACAAACAGATGGAGAAATGAGGACTAAGCATGTAATAATAGTAAGTAATCTAACACCCTCTAAGGTATATCACTTTAAGGTAGTAAGTAAGGATAGTGCAGGTAATGTAGGAGAGAGTGGTAGTGTAACATCGATAACACCAAAGAGTACAGATACAGTAATGGAGAGTGTACTGGGTAGTCTAAGTAGAATATTTAATTTCTTCTAGTGAAATACTCAGAGCTTTTATCCGTTTTACAAACGGTTTAAATTGATCTAGTATATAGGTTGATATCTTATCAGAGAGAAATACTATGATTCCAAGGGCACCATTATCTATAATATCTTGCCAATCAGGCTTACCTTTAGCTAAAAAAATTGTAAAAAGTCTCTCTAAGAGGACTACTAGAAAAGTCCATCTTGTAAAATCTCAACAGGTGCAATTTGCAAACAGTGAGATAAAAACTGTGGTTGAGGAAAGTATTAGAGGTAGAGAGGTATATATAATACAAGATACAGAAAACAGAACAGAGGGAATGTCTGTAGATGAAAACCTTAGAGCCCTATACACAACTATTGATGCCTGTAGAAGATGCGATGCAGAAAGGATTACTGCTGTAATACCCTCATACCCATATGCTAGACAAGATAAACAGGGAGGAAGAGACGGGATAACCGCTGCAAGAGTAGCATGGGAGCTGGAAGGTGAAATGGGCGTTGATCATTTAATTGCCATAGATTTGCACAACAGCGCTATACAGGGATTCTTTAGAAGAGCAAAGATAGATAATTTAAGAGGTGGTTATGTATTAATACCTTATCTTGAAAAAGTTATAAAAAATCCAGGAAACAGTGTAATTATGCCTACCGATTTAGGAGGAGCTAAAAGGGCCAATTTTTATGCCCAGAAGCTTTTAACAGATATAGCCTTCTCATATAAAAGAAGGGATTACAGAAAACCTAACTGTGTTGAAAGTGTCGAAGTATTGGGTGATATAAAAGGCAAGAATGTATATATTATCGATGATATGATAGACACTGGAGGCACCTTGATAAAGACCATAGAAAAAACAAAGAAGCTAGGGGCAAAACATATAATAGCTCTTTGCACATTAGCTCTTTTCAATGGAAGTGCAGAAGAGAAATTCAGTAAGCTCTCTGAAGATGGTGTCTTGGACTTAGTAATAGGTACGGATGCCACATACCATACAAAGGAATTTCTTAAAGCAAATAAGTGGTTTAAGGAACTGTCAGTAGCAGATTATTTTGCAGAGGTCATTTATAGGATTAATAGCAGAAAATCTATTGGGTCAATATTAGAATAGGTATTAATATTTGTCTTTACCGTACTTTAGAGTTTCAACTATGTAATCTAACTTAGCATTAATACTCTCTAGTAGGGCAGCATTATCGTTTCCTTTAGCGTTAGTTTTCTCGAAACAGTCACTACAATATATAGGTTTGTCAGGACTTGGTCTAAAAGGCACTTTACAATCCTTACCACACTTATCACATACTGCACTAAACATCTGTCTGTCTTCTGATCCTCTGTAATCTCTTCGAGGTCTTCTTTCTGAGGAGTCCTTGTCGTCATACTTCTCAAAGCATTTACTACAATATATTGGTTTGCTTCCTGTTGGTTTGAATGGTACTTGGCATTTTGCTCCACAATCAGAGCATACTGCATCAAACATTTCTGTTTTTCGATCATCTCTTCCTTTACTAAATCTCTTCATCTTTCGTTACTGTTAAAATATAATTAGGACTCTTTACTATACGGCGTTGGGTTATAAATAGCAAGAAAAGTGCTATTTATTTAATAATTCCTCAACTATAGGTACGAGGTAGGGGGCAAAGATAATAAATCCTAGTATTACAGAGAGTATTGCACTTACTAGTACTGCTCCTGCAGCTACATCTTTAGCATATTTAATGTTTAATCTGTACTCTTTGGATATGGTGTCACATACTGCTTCTATTACACTGTTAAATGCTTCTGTTACTAAAACTAAGGAGATAAGTAGTCCTACTGCTATCCAATGGGTATGGGTTATCTGAAGCAGTATAGATATTGTAATTACAATTATAGCTACTAGGAACTGTATCCTGAAGTTTCTTTCATTTTCTATGATTAGTTTTATACCTTTGATAGCATGTCTACTACTTTGAGAGAAGGTAGTAGGTGTCCTAAATGTTTTTTTCATGTATTAGAGATTGTAGAGTATATATTGCTTTGTTGCAATAGAAGATGCGTATGACTTTATGTACTCAAGAATAGATGGTATAGATGTTCAACTAAATCTAGTCACTTGTGGTGGTAAATGGAGTAAGGAAATAAAGACATATGAGGATAGAATAATACTTAGAGCTAAAGGAGTGTAGCTCTAAGAACTACACCCCAAAATAATCAATTTCTACTTTTTCTTACTATGAATCTTTTCGTCGATTTCTTTCTTAGTAAGCTTCTTAGTGCAAAAGAACCAATCATAGCACTTCATACCCTTCTTACTCTCCATACGCTCCTTAGCTACACCACAAGAGCCTGCAGTAGGTACTATTACCTCATCTCCCGGTCTCCAATCAGCGGGTGTCGCTACTGAGAAAGCATCTGCTGTTTGTAATGCTACTAATATTCTTAGTAACTCATCGAAGTTTCTACCTGTACTCAGTGGATAGTAAAGAATTGTTCTAATTATCCCCTTAGGATCTATTACAAATACAGCTCTAACTGCCTTTGTACTACTCTCTCCAGGCTGTATCATTCCATACTTGTTAGCTACTTCCATTGTAATATCTTCTATCAATGGGAATTTAACCTCAACATCCTTCATACCCTTATACTCAATCTTCTCTTTTATAGTTCTTAACCAAGCTATATGACTATATAGTCCATCTATAGAGAGACCTACTAACTCACAGTTAAGATTTTTAAACTCTTTTGCGAGAGTAGCAAATGCCATAAACTCAGATGTACATACCGGTGTAAAGTCTGCAGGATGACTAAATAGTATTACCCATTTCCCTTTATACTGTGAGGGAAAATTTATGTCTCCCTGTGTTGTGACTGCTTTAAACTCTGGGGCTTTCTCTCCAATCCTTGGCATTGGAGTAATCTCTTTTTGTACTGTATCTTCCATGATTATTATTTATTTATTTTAAATATCTACTTTACTACCCTTATTCCACTCTATTGTATCATTAACTGACTCCTTTATACTTCTGTAAGAATATCCTAACTCTTTAACGGCTTTTTCACTAGAGATATCCGCATTAGATTCTAGTACAGCAAGAGAGTAGGGCGTAAATACAGGGACTTTCTTAGTTACTTTGTAATATACCAATGCAAACGGTGCAAGAAATTTAGCAAAAGGCATAGCTATCTTAAACTTAGGCTCTTCTATATTGGTAATCTCAGAGATCAACTTAAAAAGCTCTTTTACTGTAATTTTGTTACCAGCAAGTATATATTCTTCTCCCTTCTTACCCTTTGTCAAAGCTAGATATATACCATTTGCAACATCTCTTACATCTACAAAATTATACGCTCCATCTACATAGTACTTATACTGACCACTAGAGTAATCATGTATCATCTCTCCCATTTCGGAGTGCTTGAAATCATAAGGTCCGATAACTCCTGATGGGTATGTAATTACAGCATCTAACCCTTTCTCTATACCTTTTAGGACTTCTCTTGTAGCAAGTACCTTGGTTTTAGCATACTCTCCCAGTACATCAGTTACTGATTTAGCAAGTTTCTCAATCAAGAATTTCCCCTTAGGTGGTTCATAGAGAGCATGAACAGAGCTAGTATATACCAATCGCTTTACCTTTGAATCTATACAGGCCTGTACTACATTCTTAGTTCCCTCTACATTTACCTCATGCATTAGTTCCTTCTTCCAAGGTGTTATTGATACTATTCCTGCTGTATGTATCACAGCGTCAGCATCTTTGAAGGTCTTCCTAAGAAAATCTATGTCTCTAACATCTCCTTTGTACATTTTAAGATTTAAAGGTTTTAGTACAGGATCGTTTTCAGGATCACGATCTGTTACCCCTACCTCAAGACCTTTTTTTAACAAATGTCGCACTAGAACATTCCCAATATGCCCAGAAGCACCAGTTACAATTATCATGTTTTAATGTCTTAAGATTAAAGTACTGTGTAGTTTCTTTCAGTAGAGAGCATTTCTAGTATTTCTCCATATCCATTTCTGATTTCTGCAGTAAGCTTAACTCTAAGTTTCCCCCTGCTTTCTATAAAGGTTGAGGTAAAACCACACAGAGTAGGATCTTCTTTTTCTACAATTGAACTATTCTCCATTTCCTCATATAGGGTCTCTTCATTATTTTCATTGAGATAGAACTGCCAATGGCATGTAGCTTTAAAAGATTTGTCAGCTTCTATACCATCTAGTTGTGCCTCCCACATTCTGGCCTGCCCTTTTTCAAAACTTTCTCCTTCAGGACTTATTATAGACATTAGTATCTCACTGCCTACAGATGTTCCTTCTTCCGTCTGATCTAATACTTCCTCTGCTTGTTCTGAGTTCCCTCCTATACTGTTTTCATCAAGCTCTTTTTTTGTAAAAAAAAGATATATAGATAGAGCTGTTAAAAGGAGAAGAGCTACTAATATTAATATATATCTAGTATTCTTTTCTTTGTTTTCTTCCATAGCTTTACTACCTAATTTAAATTTTTACTCCATTTTTATCAAATACATTACTAGGGAGATCATAAGATCTTTGTCTTTGGTATTACTTTGTGCAAGAAGTAGAGCAGTAGCTACTAATGTGTTTCCCTCTATCCTTTTAGTTCCATCTTCTCTGTATAGCAAGCCGTTTAAGTCTAAATACCTTACAAATGCAAAAGAGGCTACCTTCTTATTACCATCTACAAAGGGATGGTTTTTAATGATGAGATAGAGGAGATTAGCTGCCTTGCTTTCTGCTGTGGGGTATAGTGGTTTGTTATCGTATGATTGGTTAATGGATTTGAGTACAGACTCAAGTCCATCATTGTTATCTTGAGCAAAGAGCTCTCCTAAGTCTAGCTCTTCTCTAAGCTCGTCTATATCTCTTACGAAATCTTCATATTTGAGATCTATAACTCCTGTTTTTTTAGGGTCAGATGGAGTAGGGATACTGTGCCTATCTGCCCTGTCAATGAGATCGAGTGCGACAGTGTAATCAGATATTAACTCTGTTAG
>JBAYNT010000041.1:0-5650 GCA_041678645.1 Candidatus Dojkabacteria bacterium | reverse complement strand
TAGAGCCATAGAACAGAGGCAAGGCAGAAGACCTCAGCTTTCTGATCTTAGAGAATCAGGATCCATTGAGCAGGATGCTGATGTTGTTATGTTTATAGATAGAGAGGAAACATGGAATCCAGATACCGAGAAGAAGGGCGTTGCAGAGCTGTTTATAGCCAAACATAGAAATGGTCCAACAGGAGTGGTGGACTTAGCTTTTGTTAAAGAGATTGCTAGTTTTAGAAACCTGTATAAAGAGAAAGAAAACTAGAAATATATTCAACTATTCCCAATACGTCAACTTTTTTGTATAATAGCCTACCGGTCGAGTGGTGGAACTGGCAGACACGCGGGACTCAAAATCCCGTGCTAGCAATAGCTTGAGGGTTCAATTCCCTCCTCGACCACTTATAATAATTAAGCATAAAAACTATGAATTTCGAAGATTTTATACTAAACATGGTCGATGGTATAGCAAATACTGATTACAATATGTTGGGGACAGTAGTTGGAGTCATAAGCGTAATATTCTGGATAGTTGTCACAAGCTGGATATGGGTAGATGCTGATGATCGTACAACAAATAAATGGATGAGAGTATTTTACGTGTTTATAGGATTGATCCCAATATTTGGCTGGATTATATATCTAATAGTAAGACCTTCCGAAACCATAGATGAAATTTACTGGGGAGATTTAGAAAGAAGATATCTAAAGTATGAAGCTAAGGACTTGGGAGATTGTCCCAAATGTGGCACCCAACTTTTCCCAGGCTTTGTATTCTGCCCAACGTGTCAGAGAAGAATTAAAAGAAAGTGTTCAAACTGTGGTGTCTATATTCCTCTCGAATATAAATACTGCACAAACTGCGGTAACCAGATGAGAAGAGAAATCTCAAAAGAAAAAGAGCTCTCTCAGGAAGATATGCAAAAGCAGATAGAGGAGACGAAAGAAGAGGCACACGAGACAGTTAAATCTAAAAAAAGTAAATATAAGCAAGAGCAGAACTTCATACATGGGGTAGGAAAGTCTGTTATTAAAGGGTATACCTTATTGGGTCAAAAAACTAAAGAGTTGCTCGAAAAAGCCAAGGCTGCTAGAAAGGAAGAGGAGGGGGATGTTGTTGAAGAAAAGGAATTGAAGCAAAACGATGGGAATAAGCAAGAGAAAAGTAAGAGTAAAAAAAAGAAGAATAAGAAGAGGAATAAGAAAAAACAGAACAGGAAATAAGTGTATAATGTTATTAATATATGGACAACATCAAAGAGGCAATTCGTATCTTTTTAATTGACCTAAATCCTTTGTGGTCATATTTGGCAATCTCTATAGTTGGCCTATTTCTGTACTGGAGGGGTTGTAGTGAAACAAGGAAAAACAGAACGTCAATATTTGACACATTTCTCATATCAATAACATTAGGGTTAATTATGGGAAGAATCTCATATTTGAGTATACATTGGTCAGAATATTCTAGGTACGCCTGGTATTTTTTACCATATGAAAGATATGGAAATACTGTATACCTTTTTAGATTGCTTCCTTGGAGACTTTTGCGTATATGGGATGGAGGTTTAACAATATTTGTTGCTATGATAGCTTTTCTCATAATCCTTACATTCTTAACAGTTTTATATAAAAAGTGGAGATGGTATCAGGTTTACTTCCCAATATTCTTTTCTACGGCCTCCATGTTAGGGGCATCATTTATATATTTAGGAATTGTAGATGACTATGTCTCATGGATAATCAAGGGAGTTGTGCTAGTTTTATCGCCAGTAATATTCTGGGCAACCTCAAAAATATTGTTAGTTACTATTAGGAAGGGAGTTAAGCGGAGAAAAACGCTTGTATATATAGGTGTATTAATAGTTACCCTGATGAGTATCTACATATCTTATGATTATCTTTCTGGCACTGTATCAAAGTTTGAATTTATTTTCGTCATACTGTTTCTCTCGTGGGTTGCAATTATGGATTTATTTACAATAATAGACTTAAATAGACCTAATGTAGAGATCGAGAGAGTCTCGAGTGTGCGTGCTGTTGATATAGAAATTAACCAACCAATTAGGAGCTAATATGAAGATAACGATAGATACCCAAGATGAGGGAAGTAGGGCAGACAAATTCGTTGAGAAGAAATTAAAAGAGCAGGGGTTTGCTCAAGCCAGCCGTAATATGATTCAGGATAGTGTGTCTGGAGGTTTAACTGTGAACGGTAGTAGTGTAAAGAACTCTTATAGATTGAAGATAGGCGATGAGGTGAAAATAGATAAGCAGTACTGGGAGACATTCTTTCAAGCAGAAAGTCTAAGTGAAGAAATTGTTCCTCAGGAGGGTAACTTAAACATCTTATATGAGGATAACGATATTATAGTCCTTTTTAAGCCCAAGGGCTTAGTAGTACATCCTGGTGTCGGTAATAAAAAGGGGACACTAGCCAACTATATTAAATATTACTTACACTCTAAAAACGATTTTGATATTAATATGGATAAAGCTGGTATAGTACATAGACTTGATAAAGGAGTTTCTGGAATTATGGCTATTGCAAAAAACAGGGCTGTTCAGGATAGTCTTAAAGAGCAATTTGCTAAAAGACAGGTTGAGAAAATATATCTAGCAAAAGTAGTGAAATTTAAAGCTTCTGAGTTAGCAACCGCTTCAGAAGGGAATATAGAGGATGTGCTAGGGGAGCTGGCCGACAGAAAGGTTGATTACAATAAATGGTTTGAAGCTAGTGGATACATAGGGAGGTCTAATATAGATAGATATAAAATGGAATTTAAGTTGTATGAATTTCCAGGTTCTAAATCTGCTAAAAGCTATATACTTCCTGTAAATGACAATCAAATACTCATTAAAATAGTTACTGGTCGTATGCATCAAATAAGGGCAACTCTTTATTATTACGGTTACTATATTGATGGTGATTTGCTTTATTCACCAAGGGGAAAATGCTCCTCAGAAAAGATTATGCTAGAATCTATATATCTCTCTTTTATACATCCGGTTACCCAAAAGAGAATGTTTTTTATTAATAAATAACCAAATGACTGCCCGAAAAAGAAAAGTAAAAAAAGAGAGAAGGGTTGTTTCCAAAGGGAGGAAGGATTCTTTTATTAAATTCATGCCATATACAGCCCTCTTTTTCGTTTTCCTTTTTCTAATTTACAGATTGTTGGTGTTAATAAATTTTAAGGTTGATTGTTCTGATATTCCTGCAGAGCTTCTTTCAAATAATAATGCGGTTGTAAATACGCTTTTTGTTTTTGAAAAGGAGCAAAAGATTGAGGGTATGGAGGTTGTAACATATAGTAAAGATCAGAAAAGAGTATTAAGGGTTGAAATGCCTACAGATTTGTATGTTACAGAAGAGGATATTGACAGCTTTCCCATCTCCTCGCTTAGTGCTGTTGGCGAATTTCTAGAGCATGGCTCTGGTAGAAGATATACGGTTGAATATATAGGCAACCTATTGGGCTTGAAATTCGATAATTATGTTTGGTTAGATAGCAGTAATCTTTCTGTAAAGGAATTTCGATCTAAATTATCTGTATGGAGTATACTTTTCGATTTCGGATATAACCGAGAGCTAAAGGACAACCTGTATTCTAACTTACCAATTCTTAATTTGATAAAAGAGATAAACTTTTTAAATCAAGTCCTTTCTAATTATCAATATGAAGAGATGGATATACTGGATTGCTGTACTGAGCAGATGGTAATCTCAGATAACCATAAAGAGTTGCGCTTTCATATAGCCTCCTTTGATAATGAATTTTCAAAGTATATATTGAAGCTTGTTAGCAGGGATGTCGAGAGAGAGAGGGTTAATGTGGAAGTATATAATGCTAGCGATGAGTCTGGGCTTGCTAGTGAATATGCTAGAAAAATCAGGCATACTGGAGGTAGAATATTGCGATTTGATAATTCTCCTAATATATATCCAGAGAGTATACTTTATGTACCAGAACCTGAGAGCTACCGAAACTCCCTTGATTTAGTAAAAGACGTCGTTGGAGAAGATGTTAAAGTCGTATATGATAGGCCCAAATTTATAACAACAGGCGATATTGTTTTAGTCCTTGGGCAAGATTTAGCGAAATAGTTTTTATTTGAGGCAGAAATCTTGTACAATATAATCATTATGGTAGAAGCAATTTTTGTACTATTACTATTCTCTTTGGGGTTTTTAACCTTTATATTCCTCTATAAGCAGAAGATAAATAAGGAGGATGAGGAAGAGATATACGAAGATGTCAGAAACCCTGTCGTAATGCAGGTGCTCGTGCCCAAAGAAAATGACAAGACTCCATTGGCAGCTGAGCAGATGTTTGCTTCTTTGCATGGACTTTTAGGAGATTCTCAAAGATGTGAAGATGTAGTAAGTTTTGAGATAGTCTCTACAGGAGAAAGTGGCATAAAATTTTATGTTGTGTCTCCTAAACATCTAGCAAAATTTGTAGAAGGCCAAGTCTATGCTCAATATCCTAGTGCTGATATTAAGTATGTACAGGATTATACTTTGGGAAAGGGGCTTAATGGTTCGTATGTTACTACTGGGGAGGTAGAATTTATTAAAGATTATATTTTTCCGATAAAAACATTCAGAGATTTTGAAGTAGATCCACTTGCTGCTATTACTGGTGCAATTTCTGATTTAAAAATAGGGGAGAGCGCATGGATACAGGTATTGGTTAGACCAGTTGCTAACTATTGGCAGAAAGAATCGAAGAGGTACATAACAGCAATTAGAGAGGGAAAGGATTTGGAAAGTAGTTTTTTCAAAAAGCTATCTAATTTCTTTGCTAGTATGACTCAAGCATTGAGTACGAATGAGGGGGCTGCCAAGAAGGAAGTGGTTAGACTTGCACCTGGCCAAGAGGAGGAGTTGAGCCAAATTGAGAACAAGATGCTTAAAGTTGGATTTGAATTCGTCATTAGAATAGTAACTAAGGCTGAGAATCAGATAAGGTCGGAGCAGATTTTAAGGGATTCTGTAGCGGGTTTCAAACAGTTCACTACTGCACACTTAAACAGTTTCTCTTACTCTTTAGAAGAAAGGGATGCCAAGGAGATATATACAGATTTTGTTAGCAGGAGGCTGCCAAAAGAAATTATCGATATTATGAATATTGAGGAACTCGCTTCTGTATTTCATATGCCTAATATTTCTGTTGAGACACCTAATATTGCATGGAGTAGGTCTAAAAAGCTTGAACCGCCAATGGATTTGCCAACAGAGAATGATTATGGAGTCTCCGTGTTTGCTGAGACAGACTATAGAGAGCACAAGGTTAATTTTGGTATAAAGCCGGAGGATAGAAGAAGGCATTTCTATCTTTTGGGTAAAACTGGTGTTGGTAAATCTACTGTATTTAAGAATATGTTTATAGCTGATGTTCTAAGAGGTGAGGGTGCCTGTTTTGTTGATCCACATGGAGAGGCAGTAGAAGAGCTTTTGGACTTCATACCTCCTGAGCGTATTGATGATGTGGTATATTTTGATCCTACGGATATAGATAATCCTGTAGGCTTCAATCTTTTGGAATTAGAGGACAAGTCCCAAAGGGATCTCATAGCTGATGGGGTAGTAGAGGTCTTTAAGAAGCAGTTTGGAGAGTCTTGGGGCCCAAGACTTCAGTATATCCTTACTAACGCCGTA
>JBAYNT010000040.1:0-5686 GCA_041678645.1 Candidatus Dojkabacteria bacterium | reverse complement strand
TATGCCTATAGGTAGTCCAAGATTTTTGAAGTCTTCATACTCCATAGAGTAAGCCAATATAGCCTTAGCTCCTCTTTGGAAAGCCTTAAGTGCTAGGTTAAGTGGCAAGTGTGCTCCCACCCATGCGATCTTTCCTTTAAGGTCTATATCTGGTATTTCTGATATTAATCTTTCGCTCTTATTGACAAATACCATATTACCAAAAAGTTTTTCTTCAAAAAGGGTCGTGGCGCTAAGATCTAATGCAGAAGCTGGCGAACTTATATTTATATGACTAGCAGGCAACACATCTATCACAACTCCAGAGAAATTACTCTGTATTATGCTCTCTTCCTCCTCCGCAAGGATATCTAAGAAACCCTTACTTAGCCTCTCTAAATCAACTACTCCTGAGGCGGTAGCAACAATCTGCTTTACAGAAAGGCCATTTTTACTAACCTTTTCCGCAAGGACTTCACCCTCCTCAACATAGGAGCCGTCTATACAAGAGATATGTTTATAGCACTCAGTCGTTTTACAACCTAGTTCATCTACGAGGAAATAGGATTCCTTAATTCTGTTTTCTGATTTTGAGAAAAGAGTGTCTCCTGGTAGGACTCTCTGTTGATTTTTCACATACAATCTTTCTCCACCCTTTAGTGGGATTTTGAATGTATAGTTATTGTAATGTTCGAAGATTCTGGCTTTAATTAGCATTTAACCACTTATTTATCTTTAATTTATTTTTATAGCTATCTGTACCATAGATAATTGGACGTAATCTTGAGTCAATCAACAGATTGTCATATTTTGTTCCCATAGGCGAGGATATAAACTCAACTTTTTTGTTTTCAAGAGATGGAATATATACATTCTCCTCAAATTTTCCCTCAAAAATCACCTTGTTAATCTTATTATCAATATCAACCATCTCAAAGGTGTCTCCCAATAAGAGTATCTTTTCTCGATTAAAATCTTGAGAGTCGATGGAACCTGAAAAAATAACCTTATTCACAGCTCTTTTAGATTTAAGTTCAGGTATTAGGACCTTCGTAATACCCGATAGGACATCATTTTTGCCAATAACAATATCTGAGGAGCCTATACCCTCAGATGTGCTTATTGCATATGCTAATACCTTACAATCATTGTCCCAAGCCACATCGAAGTGCCCATATAGTTCCAATCCATCTATTACTGTAAGCAGTGTCATTTTCTTGCCAAGTAATCTAGGGATTTTACCGCCCAGTATTATAAGGGTATTTCCCTCACCCATTTCTGTAAGTTTAGATCTGTTATCAGTAAAAAGAGAGAGTAATTGGACGGTAGTAAAGCTCCTTAAGATATCCAAAAGGTTTTGATCTAAAAGCACATCTACAGGATGCAATATTAAGTTTGCCCAACTGTTTTGTAATTGCTGACTATCTATATCTGCTGCTAAAAAAGCTCTCAGCTTCTTATTTTTTATAGAGTCAATAACAGCAATCTCACTACTCCACTGTTGAGAGATTTCTTCATACTTGTACTGTATAGGCAGTTTGTTATCCCTTTTGTTCTTATTCTCCCTATCTACCCTATATATTTGAAATGAATCAATATCTAAATCTATGTATAATAAGTTCCTATATCCCAATTTCTCAGCAAACTTACCTATCATTTTTCTCATATGAGGCTTATCCATGACTCGGACAGCTATATCGTGAGAATATTGAGTTATAGAGTGAAAAATGTTTACTAGGAAATCCTGATTATCATCTACTAAGACCTTGATCCCAGACAATC
This sequence comes from Candidatus Dojkabacteria bacterium, assembly GCA_041678645.1. Classification (GTDB taxonomy): domain Bacteria; phylum Patescibacteriota; class Dojkabacteria; order SC72; family SC72; genus WOZL01. The sequence goes on along the minus strand of JBAYNT010000040.1, from coordinate 3,925 downwards.
CATAATTTTCATCTTTGAACTCCATAACCCTATTAAGATTTTTATCCAATGTCTCCATAAATTCCCAACCAAAGGTTTTTTGAAGGAGTGTGAAATATTCGTTCCAAAAACCCTGAAAGAAAATGGGGTCATCTAACCTCCTCCGTAAGTGGGAGATGTCTGTATAATCTGACAGGATATATTGCACTTCACTGTTGTAATCAACATACGCTAAATGAGACCAAATGGCGTTATCTTTAACCACTATAGTTAAATACGCATTTTTATGCAGTAAAGGCAGTTTATTCATATACATCAGTTTACTTAAATATCTCTTACTTTTCAACAAAAAAGGGGAGTTTTAGTCTCCCCTTGCTAATCTCAAAATATGACGAATATTATTCCTCTGCGCTATATGGGAGTAATGCCATATATCTTGCCCTTTTAATAGCTTTCCTTAACTGCTTCTGATGTCTGTGACAAAGTCCTGATTTCTCGCTAGAAATAATTTTACCTCTAACGGAAGTAAATTTCTTCAACTGAAAGATGTCCTTGTATGAAATATGCTTTACACCAGACTCACAAAGTGGACATTTTAGATTCTGAACTGCCCTCTTTCTCCTTCTTCTTTTATGTGAATCATCATCAGATGAACTATCTGTTGAGACATTTACAGTTGTACTTTCTACTTTTTTCTCTTCTTCTCCCATTAATTAGCAATATTAAAAATTTAAAATGGCAAATCTTCCTCTAAAGGATCAACATCTTCTGAAGCCTCTTCCTCCTCTACCGCAGGCTCTTCCTCCTGTTCAGGGCCCTCAGGTGATTTCTCTTCCTCGTCTAAACCGGCTCCCTGTCTACCCTTACTATCCAAAAGGATCATATCCGTTATCCTAACCTCTGTTCTATATCTCTTCTGGCCATCATCTCCTTCCCAGCTTCTAGTATTTAAAGACCCTTCAACATATATCTTCATCCCCTTAGCAAGTAGCTGTTGGCAAATCTCTGCGAGCTTATTCCAAGCAACAATATTATGAAATTCCGCCAGCTCTTTTAACTCACCACTCTCATCCTTCCATGACTTGTTGGTAGCCATACCAAAAGTAGTAACATTTGCTCCGGAAGGTGTGCTCTTCATCTCTGGGTCTCTTGTGAGATTCCCTATCAACATTACTTTATTTAAAGATCTTGCAGCCATATGTTTTATTTATTTAATTTAACTATGTTTCTATCTTAATACACAGAAATGAACTAAATGTTAATTACTTTCTTTTTGATTCTGGTACCTATTTCCTCTGGATAATCAACCTCGATTATCATCTGCCTTAATATCTCATCTTTAAGTTGCAACTGTCTTCTAACTTCAGCTATATGTTTAGGTGCTAACTGATAGTTATAGAGAATATAATAGGCCTCGTTTTGACCTTTTATCTCATAAGATAAATATCTTTTCCCCCAAACATCAACATCCAAGACCTCTCCATCATTCGATTCTACAAGATCGACAAATTCCTTATGGATCTCCTTTCTGACCTCATCGGGCAACAATGGTTTTAGTGCAATTATCAACTCATAGACTCTCTTGTTTTCTTCTTTGGCTTTCTTCGTCATTGGCAATATAGCAATTTTAAATTATATTTAAGCGAGTGGATTTTAACAGAAAGTAAGAGAAAGTTCAACGACAAGGAACTATTTATTAGCTAGAATTACAATATAATCACCATCTTGTACAGTATAATCCTTACCATGATTTTTTACTATCCCCTTCTCCTTGGCAGATACCCACCCATTAGCCTCTATCATCTCCTCTACATTAACTACATCTGCTGTAATAAAGCCCTGCTCTAAATCTGTATGTATAACACCTGCAGCTTCTTTTACATTAGCTCCTGATTGGATACTCCATGAGTTACACTCTTTCTGGGAACCCGTATAGAAGGTGATAAGATTAAGCCTCTCATATGCCTTTTTAATTACGTCTTCAACCATATTTGGTTTATATCCTAGCAACTGTTCATACTCCTTGATTTCCTCTTCTTCCCCTATTAGCTTTACATCAACCTTAACTATATATTCGCTATTCCCTCCTATCTGTTCTTTTAATGCTTTCTCCCATTTGTTTAAATCCTCCTCAGCTACTCCTTCCTTACTATTAAGTATAAACATGCGTGGTTTTGAAGTTAGAAGAGAAAGATGAGATATTAACCTCTTCTCCTCTTCCTTCAGAGCAATATCTATAACTGGAATACCTTGATTTAGAGATTTCAATACCTCCTCCAAAACAGATTTCTCCTCCTGAGCCTCTTTTTTGCCTATCCTAGCAAGTTTTTCAACAGCAAGAAATCTCTTCTCAATACTCTCTATATCTTTAAAGATCAACTCATCTTGAACTATCTCAAAATCTTCTACTGGATCAACTCTGTCATATACATGCACAATCTGTTGACTTGGGAAGGCCCTTAATACATACATAACTACATCTACCTCTCTAATGTGAGAAAGGAATTGATTACCTAATCCCTCTCCTTTAGAAGCCCCTTTAACCAGACCCGCTATATCAACAAAGGTCATTGCAGAAGGAACTCTCTTCTCTGTTTTAAAGAATTCACTTAACCTATCGAGCCTTTTATCAGGGATTTCTATAACCCCAACATTTTTATCTATTGTACAGAAAGGGAAATTCCCCGCGGGAACACTTTTCTTAGTTAAAGAGTTAAATATCGTAGATTTCCCTGAATTCGGAAGACCCACAATCCCAACCGAGAGTGTATGTGATTTTGTTATCATAATGCCTATAATATCACAAAGCTCACAGGTTGTTTATAAACATGTTATTATTTAACTATGAAAAAATTCTTGCTGACAATCTTAGTCTTGTTATCTGTTTTTACCCCTACTCTAGTAGTAGCAGCTGGACCTGACTTCCATATTGAGAGCAACATCGAAATTAAATACGAAAGGAAAAATGATTTTGCAACAGTACGAATAGAGTATATTCGGCAGGTAATTAATGGTCAGTATTACTTCCCAGCCGATAGTAGCAAAACCTTCCCCATCGGAGATCTTTCTTTTAAAACAGAAGGCCAAATAGCAGGGGAAAGAGAATTCAAAAAAGAGTCTATAAATGTTACCGACTTAAATGGTAATAAATTGAAATTCTCTATCGAAGAAAGCGAGGAAGGGATCAACGTAGTCGTTCCCAACTATAAACAGACGACAAAGGCCTCCCCATACAAAATATATCTCACATACAAAACACATGACTATGTACAAGTTGTTAATCAAAATGTCGTAATACAGGCACCTTCGCTTCCAGAAGACACTCAATTCGAAATAGTTGATGAAAAATCAAATACGGCAACAGAGATTGAGTATAATTTAAGCGTTCTAGTAGGTAAAGATGTCGCCCCTTTAGCTAAAATCTGGCCTACTACGTACAGTAAGGAAGAGGAAGACGACTTCGACAGATATATTTTCCCTGCGGAGTCAAGGATTAAACAAAATCCATATTTAGAATTTGGCACATCGCTAATATACCGATTCGAGATAGAGTATATTACTCCAAAAACTGACAGTTTCTTACCAGAAAAATACTCAAGTTTGCTTGGCAATTTATCAAAAAACATATTTGAGCTCTCCCTGCCTAGACATTTTGACGAGAACAAACAAAGGGTAAAGATAGAGAATATCTCTCCTACCCCTACAAAGATAAGTAGGGATAATGAGGGTAACATTATAGCTACATTCGAAGTCGATGCTAACAAAGAGGACAAGATATCTGTTGTGGGCTATGTCTGGGTGGAGCAAGAAAGCTACAATGAGAGCAAGGGTATACCTGACCTTACATTAACCGAATATGCTTCCTTAATTTCTAAAGATAGTACAGTAAAACAATATTTAGGTGAAACAAAGTTCTGGCAAGTACATGATTCATATATACAGGAGG
>JBAYNT010000039.1:0-5697 GCA_041678645.1 Candidatus Dojkabacteria bacterium | reverse complement strand
TTATTTTTTTATATTTTTTTTTTCATTACTTACTTTCTGTACTTTATATCTAAATTCAACAATACAAATATTCAATTATTTTGCCTTTGAAGACTTTGCTTTTTCAATAATAAGTTCTACTGACTTAATAATAATTAATAACACACCTTCAATAATAGCACTTTCTTCTGGCGTATTATCTACCAATGGAGTTTTAATGTATTTACTTAAGATAAGAGATAATGTTGTAACTTCAGTTTCTAGCTCATCTACAGTAATTACATTATCATCAAATATATTTACTATAGATTGATTAAGTTGAACAACATCTTCTTCTGGTAGCTTAGAAATAAGTTTACTATCAATAAATTTAAGTATAAACCTAAATACTAACCCATCAATAGGTTCTGCTATTCCTGCTTTTACAACATGATCTAAATAGCTAACCATGCTATCCATTGCATCATTACTAAAATTTGCCATATTACTTTCGTTTAATTAGTTTATTTATATTATTTTTCCCTTTGTACATATAATGTACCCACCCTAAAGCAATTACTATTTCAGACGTTGTCTTTAAAATAACATTTAATGTAGGGGGTAATTTATCTCCAAATAACTCATTGGCAAAGTATATAGCTGTACCAATCTTTGTTTTATGCCCATCTAAAAAGTTCCAAATGTTTTTAAGTAGTTTACCTATTTTATTAGGTTTTTCATTTTTAGGTGTATCTGTCATTCTACAATATAGTTAATGTTAATAATACTTGGTTTAAGGTGAATAGTAATAAAATACTACTTTTTAAGTGACTTGTTAATTTGTTTTTGCATACCATTATTTAACTTTTCAATAGTTTCATTCTTCATTGGTTCATCTGACTTCATAGATAAAAAATCATCTTTTAACTTATCTTTATTAACCTCATTAAATAAAGGTACTGCTTTACTTAATTTCAATTTGAATCTATGACGTTTCTTTCTATAATTTATCATTTGCTAGTTGTTTTACTATATCATACGATATATCATTATACTCACTTTCTTTTTCAGTTAATCTATACTTCATTGATGTTCCATTAAACTCATCTGCCCATATCATACCTGTACATGGGGTATACATAGACAATGATTTATTTACATCAAAATTACGATCTTTTAATAACAATCTAATTAGTGTATTATATTCACTAACATTGCGTAATAATAAATTACGTGTTAGTTTACTACCTCCACAGTATGCCATAATAGAACTTAAAAAAATAGAATAAGATGGAGTAATGAAAGCATTGACTAATTTATACCACCACCTTGTATTCAATTTCATTAAATGTTCATTATAAAATTTATGTGATAACGTCATTATACTAGAAGGCTCAGTTTTCCATATCCATTGTTTATTAATTGTATCAAAATGCCAATATGGAATACTAGGGTCAATAGATAATAATTCCTCTATACTATAACTTACATTAAGCCCAATTAATCTACTTGCTAATTTCGATATAGCAATTATAGGTAACTGAGTTATTGTTTCTAATAAATTATAAATAAACAAGTTAACTCGTTTATTTTTACCTGAAATACCTTTACTCCAAAACCATAGAGTAGGGGTCATTCTGAATCGTCTACTTAATCTATACGGTATTCTATCTATAATATAATTCAATTTATCTGTATTACCTTTAATGTATAATGCACTAACCGCTAATATAAATTGATCTCTAGAAAAATCATCTTCTCTATATCTAAATGGTGCTCTTGCTCCTTGCACATACATAGCCTTTTTATTAATCATTCCAAATTCCCGGAAGGAAGAAAAAATGCCCTCCATTAGTTTGCTATCACCGTATGCAATGTATGCAAGTGAAGTTCTATACAAACCATCCCCTATACCTAAATCATTATGACCATGTTGTGCCATATATTTTAAATCTACATTCCAATAATTGTAAGTATAGGTTACATTACTATTAAACATAATTATCTAGTTTTATAAAGATTGGTTAAGTGCGCTCTACCATTTGATATACCTAAATCTCTAATTGCAATCAATGAAGTAATTGCATTTCTTAAATCACCAAATGTTACTCCTTGCCCTACATCAACAGTATCTTCTACTAAAGACACACCACACGCAAAATAATAGTTTTCTAAATCAGTTACTTTGCTCATAAGGTGATCATATAAATCAATACATTGTTGTACTTTTGCATTTGTTGTATTAATTGCGTTGTCGTGCATATTATTTAATTTTAAGTGTTTATAATGTATGGTATAAATTTTGTTTCATCTGCTGGTTTAGTAGCAGGTCTTTCATGTACAGTAATCCACTCGTACTCTCTTATATAACTTGCATCATAATCTGCTAAATACATCTTAGTTCCATCAGGTTTAAACATTATTCCATAAATTTGTTGTCCCACTAATAACGTTGTATATGTTCCACCTAAAGTACTTAAATCATGTGAAGTTGTCATATTACGTTGATATAATCTATCACTTACGATAGTTCTACCTATGTATAAATTTTGACCACTGTTACCTATATACAAACCTCCACTGTACGCATAGCCAGTTGCAACTTGTTGTTTATTAGTAAAATCTAATGTACTTAAATCACCATTAGTATTAAATTCTATTTTAGTTATTTTATCTGATACCGAACCAGTTATATAAACTTTAGATAGATCACTTTCTATATGAAATCCATTAGCACCTATATCTATTCCATCAACGGATACTTTAGAATCTTCTGTAATTGTAGTAATGTCACCTACCGTGCCAAATTTAAATTTTATTATATATCTAATACCACTAATTTCAGTTAAAGTATACATGTATTTATCACTGTCAAATAAATACAGATCACATACAAAAGTCGTACCTGAATTTACTTGCTTCCAATTATATGTAGCAGTTGATAAATCCCATGGAGTACTTAAATCGTATTGTTTTATATAAGAAGCAAGACTTACATACATTATATTACCACTTGAATTAAACCCTAAACCATAAGGACTAAATCCTAAATTATAGTTATATGTTGCAGTTGCTGTTGTTAAATCCCACATAATTATATATCAAATATTAAAGTTACTACTACGTCAGTTGCATATTCAGTTGGTACAGAACCATACTTACAAAATATAGATATAATATCTCTATCAGATAACACATTAGTGGAAGAATTAACTCCATTGAAATAACGTAACATATTACCTGTAGTTGCGTATGCTGGAACAGTAGTAAACAAGGAAGTGTGAGATTCGCTAGATGCTTCTCCTGGTGTACTGCATACATCAATATATAATGTATATTCTTCATTACGTTTGCATTTAATATACATTCCAATTAATCTTAACCCAGCCATATCAGGAGATATATTAAACTGTGCTACTGATTCATAAGATGTTCCTACTTCTAAAGTACCACCAATTGTACTTAATTGTATATTAACTGCTTTATTTATCTTTACTGTACCACCATTAGAATAAATTTCAATATCTTCACCTTCACTTTGATATATTCTACTTGGCGAAGATGAATTATTAAAGTATAAGGAATCTCCTATAAATATATCTGTTGATAACCACAGATCGTGAAATTTATATGTACTTGATCCAAGTGTATAACTATCGGTAGTGCTAGGTAATATATGCCCACCTACTGTAGTTAATCCACTAACCGTTAGTGTGCCATTACTAGTTAATGACGTACCTGCTGTAATTGTTCCACTTGCTGAAATAGAATTAGCTATTGAGGGGGCTAATCCAATGCCTAATCCATTTGAATTAAATACAGCAACTATATCATTATCTATTTCAATATTAAACGAACTATCCGGATCATCTACCAGTAAATTAATATCACCATAAGTACATATATCAATGTTTGCAAATAGACCGGTTATATATCCTTTTATATAAGTGTTTACCCCAGTATCCCAAGTTATTGGATTATTATCACTAATTGATAACCTATTAATATTTATTATCCCATCTAATATAGAAAGATCAGACGTTAATGCACCTCCTTTACGAGTATATATAATATATCCACCATCCTCACTATCAGTTGTACCATCTCTTACAATACTCAATGCTTTTGCATATTCTAATTTAGTTCCACTTAGATTACTTGCAACATAATGTAAAGACATAAATGTAGAAACAGCACTTGCATCGTTGGATATTGTTAAATCTCCTCTAACGTCTAACAATGACACTGGGGAAGTTGTATTTAATCCTGTATATCCATTTACATTATTATAATATATAGTAGTTGCTGCTAATGAATTTAAGTTGTTAAACTGTACATATCCATCTGTTCCACCTGCAATTACTGTAGTTAAATATCCAGCTAAACTGTGATCTCCCCATCCATAAGCAGTATCCCAATTACTTACATCAGTACTGGTAATTCCATCCAATATCGTCTTATTTGTATGTGAATGTAAATCACTATGTGTATGGTCACCTTCAGATACTGTATCAGCAGTTGTACCAAAGTTTTTATTAAACGCAGTATTTCTAATTAGTAAGGGTTCATACTCACCATCGTGATTATGCCCAACTAAAGAATACAATTCACTGTGATCTCCCCAACTGTACGCACTATTCCAATTAGATATATTAGTTGTAGTAATTCCAGCTGCTGCTGATATTTGAAAAACAGGGTCGGTTTCTGTATAACTTGTAAGATACCCTACACTTGCATGATTGCCCCAACTATACGCACTGTTCCAATTAGTAATATTTGTAGAAGTAATGCTATACGCAGCAGATGCAATAAATACTGGGTCAGTTTCACTATATGAGGTTAAATAGCCTACACTAGAGTGATCTCCCCATTCATAAGCAGTATTCCAATTAGATTGGCTAATGTTACTAGGTAGAGAATAACCTGTGGAAAATGATATAGTTATTGTTCCAGAAGAAGTTATTGGTGACCCACTAACACTAAATCCAGTAGGAGTAGATATACCAATTGATGTAACTGTACCAGCATTATTAGTATAGTTATGAGTATGAGAAGTAATTAATCCAATTAATACATCTTCTACATCACTCTTTGATAAAGCAACTACCCCTGTTCTAGTATTAAACGACGTTACTTTTGTTCCAGTTAAATACCCTAAGTCATTAGTAAACGTAGATATTGGTAAAGAAATTATATGTTTTTCTGTGAGTAAAACACTATCACTACTACCAGTTACATCACTACTACTATGCACAGATATGTCATCTAACCAATTAGATGTACCTATTCTAGACAATAACCTTTTATCTCCAACGCTTGAATTGGTAGACGTTATATCTAATATATCAATTAAGTTTCGTATATACATAATTAAAAATTTGTTGCAACCATTGGACAAAGCCAATGATTTAATAATGAATGTTTAGGATGTATATCATAGTCTTCTACACTAGGTGAAGATAAATCTTTTATATTTACTTTTATGTATAATAGTTTATACATTCCTAATGTTGTAAGTTTTACACTAGCCCCAACTATAATATAATTTCCGTCAGAAGATAGTTCATACGTGCATTGTACATAATCGCTTGGGGAAATAGTATTAATTAATGTGTCTAAGTTAGGTATATCTATTCTAGCATTTGTATAAACATTATATACAGTCAATTGTAAATGATTTGGATAACCTTGACTTTCTTTATAACAATCAAAATATCTACCTAATAATATATTACCATT
>JBAYNT010000038.1:0-5772 GCA_041678645.1 Candidatus Dojkabacteria bacterium | reverse complement strand
TTTACCAAAAGAGAATATTCACCCAGAGTATAAAGGAGATAATCTAATAGAATATCTAAAGTTTTTAGCAGAGAGATATATATGGGTAGCTCATAATGCCGAATTTGATTTAGAGGTATTAGAGAAAAAGGGTGTGACTATACCTAATTCCATATGTACTCTAAAGATAGCAAGGAATGCCTTAACAGAGGGAAATAGAGATTTAGAAAGCTATGCACTTCAATATCTTAGATACTACTTAGGCTTATACAAAAAGGAAGATCAAGGGCATATCGTTGCACATGACGCATTAAGTGATGTCTATTTCCTGAGAGACCTATTTCATTATCTCTTAGAAAACACCAAACTCTCTGCTCAGCAGATGATATTAATATCTAAACAACCCCAAATAATTAGAGAACTCAGGTTCGGGAAATATGCAGGTAAAACATTAGAGGAGATCGCAAGAATAGATCGAGAGTATCTGATTTGGATAATAGAGAATATGACTGATAAAGAGGATCTGGTATGGAACGCAGAGAGAGTACTAAATATGGACGTTACCTCTAATTCTAAAGGGAATCTAACTTGGATTTAATAGCTTCGTTTAGAGTTATTAATGAGCCCTTGAGGTAAGTAGATACAGGAATTACATCTTTACCTATTTCTTTCTCAAAACTTTTTCTGATAGCTTCACTCTTCTCAGATGGATATATGTCAGTTTTAGTTAGAACTATTAATTCCTCCATGAGATATAAATGCTCTGAGATATTTTTAAACTCCTTTCTCATTGAATGATATCTTTCAACCAAGTTTTCATCTTCAATGCTAATACAATGAATCAAAATTTTAGAATATTTAGTATGCTTGAGGAACTTCTTTCCTACGCCCTTACCTTTATGGGTCCCCTCTATTAAGCCAGGTAAGTCCATCAGTTTAATGTAGTCATCCATTACACCCAATTGAGGTTCTAAAGTAGTAAACTCATAGGAAGCTACCTTTGACCTAGCCCTAGTTAGTGCATTAATGAGGCTTGATTTTCCAGAATTAGGATACCCAAGTAAAATGGCATCAGACATTAAATTGAGCTCAAGCTCCACAAACATTTCTTTTCCGCTCTCTGCTCGTTTTCTAGAGTATTTGCCCTCCCTATCTACAGTTCTAAGAGTGTAGTTACCCAAACCTCCCTCTGCTCCTTCCAGGAGCGTATATTCCTGTTTATTCTTCTCTATTACAACAATCTCTTTTCCATTACTATCGAGTACTCTTGTGACCAATGGGACATTAACTCTAAGATCCTCCCCGTCTCTACCTCTTTTTCTGTAAATTGAACCACTACCTCCATTCTCAGCTTTATAATTCTGGGTAGAATTATAGCTAGAAAAATCACTCAGATTCTCATCGCCAACAAAAATCACGTCTCCACCTTTACCGCCATCACCACCGTATGCTTTTTGACGATTATCAAAGGAGAGTAATCCATCCCCACCATCCCCAGATTTCAGTTTTAATTTCATTCTATCTATCAACATAACAGTGACATTCTAACATATATTCCTTGCTTTGACTTTGCATATTTGAAATGATACGCTAAAAGATATAATGTCATATACCTCACAGATGTCCCAAAATAGAATCGTCGTTAAGTTTGCAGGTCCGTCTGGAAAAGGAATTAATACACTTGGAAAGATAGTAAGCAAATCTATTAAAAATAGTGGGTTTTACAATTTTGCCTACAGAGAGTACCCATCTTTGATTAAGGGAGGAGTTGCATCCTATCAAATTGATATCGCAAATCACAAGATCGTCTCGTCTTCAAGAGATACAGATATCCTAGCCTTGCTAACCAATCAGAGCAAAGAGAGATACCTAGAAGATATTAGAGAGAATGGAGTAATAATCTATGGAAAAGATGAACTAACATTAACCGACAAGGAAAAGGAGTACATAGAAAAGAAGAACCTCCATTTGCTCTCCTTAGATACTACAAAACTGGCATTAGATGCAGGTGGAACAGAGATAATGGCGAATATGGTTCTTCTTGGATTTATCTGGAGGCTCCTATCTCTTAAACCTAAAGCCCTAGAGGAGGTTGTAAGGGAGACTTTCAAGAATAAAGATGTAGATATGGAAGCAGAGATAAGTTGTGTAATGGCGGGATATAACTGTGAATTAGCAGAGGAAAAATTACTCAAACCTATTCTTTTTGAACCGAATGAGAAGTTAGACAAATCATTAAGTATAACTGGTAATCAGGCAATTGCTCTAGGGGCAATTACTGCAGGATGTAGAGCATATTACGCCTATCCCATGACTCCAGCTACATCTATTTTTAAATTCCTAGGAGAAACATATCAGGAAACTGGAATTCTTGTTAAACAGGCAGAGAACGAAATTACTGCTGTACAAATGGCCATGGGTAGTATGAATATGGGAACTAGAGCTATGACTGCAACATCTGGAGGAGGCTTTGATCTGATGTCAGAGACACTATCATGCGCAGGCATATCAGAAGTACCATTAGTTGTAGTATTAGCACAAAGAGCAGGAGCAGGTACAGGTGTGCCTACATGGACAGGCGCAGGGGATGTACTCTTAGCAGTAAATGCAGGACACGGAGAATTCCCAAGATGTGTAATCTCTGTTAGTAATCCAGAAGACGCTTACGAGCTAACTCAGAAGGCATTTAATATAGCAGAGATTTACCAGCTTCCTGTAATTTTGCTTACAGATAAACAAATAGCAGAATCAATATTTAATACTGATGAGCTTCCTAAACCAATTAAGATAGAAAGGGGATTAAAGGTTGCAGAGAATAGATATGAGATAACCGACGATGGGATTTCTCCTAGATGGATTCCATCAGAAGAGAATCCTGTTATGCTTGTAAGCAGTGATGAGCATAAAGCTAATAGCCAAAGCACAGAGGACTCTACAGATGTGATAGAAATGTCAGATAAAAGAATGAGGAAGCTAGAAACCTTAAAGGAAAGTCTACCTGAGCCCAAATACATAGGAAACAAAGATGCGGAAATAGTATTTGTTGGATGTGGTAGTGCAGGGAATGCAGTAGAGGATATTTTAGAAAGCTACCCAAATATAGGGTATCTAAAATACCAATATTTATATCCACTTAAATATGAAAAGATTATAGAACTACATGAAGCCGGTGCTAGAATAGTAATTGTAGAAAACAATCAAAATGGTGAATTTGCAAAACTGATTAAACAGGAAAGTGGATTTGAAATACCAGAGAGATTACTTAAATATAATGGGAGACCATTTTTCATTGAAGATATTTTAGATTTTCTTAATAACTAATATGCCAATACCGATAATAGAATATAATAGAAATTTGCCTCCTACATGGTGTATGGGTTGTGGCAATTATGCTATTCATGCCTCTCTTAAGAAAGCCTTAAGTGACTTAGACATTAAACCAAACGGTACGCTCATTGCTTTTGATATAGGCTGTAATGGTAACGGTGCAGATAAAATCAATGTTAATGCCTTCAAAGGGTTACACGGTCGCTCTATACCTCTTGCTATTGGTTCGCACTTGGCTAATAGAGATATGACAGTATTAGCAGACATAGGAGACGGTGGAACACTGCACGAGGGGCTTGATCACTTAATACAAGCGATTAGGGGCAATTACGATATTACAATTTTAATACATAATAATGAAAACTTTGCACTTACAACTGGGCAGGCTACCGCAACAACCGATGAAGAAAAAGGAATGTATGGATTGCCACAAGGTAGGCCAGAAAGAGAAATAAATATAGCACAGCTTGCTTTGGGACAAAATCCAAGTTTCTTTGCAAGGGCTTACTCTGGCGACCCTTTACAAATGATAGAGATTTTTAAATCAGGTATTACCCATAAGGGATGTAGCGTGATTGAAATCCTACAATCATGCCCAACATACAATAAGGAGGCTAATCCTCAATGGTTTGCGCAAAGAATAGAAAAGCTAGAAGAACCAATTGAGAGCATTGAAGAAGCAAAGAGGATTTCTAGTACAACAGAAAAGATAAAAACAGGTATAATATATAGAGATAACTCTATACCTACTTTTTATGAGCAAGTAGGAAATCGTAAGGGTGTAGAAACTCAATTAGTAGATGAGGTCAAAAATTATGATATATCTAAACTACTGAGTCATTTAGAGTAATGATAAACGATATATTCTCTCCTAAATCAATAGCTATAGTTGGGGCATCAACAAACCTGAAGGGTATAGGTACTGTAATTTTACAAAACCTAATATCTGATGGGTACAAAGGAGAAATATACCCAATCAATCCCAAGTACCAAGAAATCTTAGGTAAACAAGCATATTCCGACATCTTAGCAATTGAAGAGCCAATCGAGCAAGTCTGTATAGTGGTACCAGCAATCTCTGTAGAAAATATAGTAGATCAATGTATAGAAAAAGCTGTTAAATCAATAGTGATAATCTCTTCTGGGTTTAAGGAATCCGATGCAGATGGAAGGGCACTGGAAGAAAGAATAGCTCAAAAAGTTAAGGATGCTAATATTAGACTCCTAGGTCCTAATTGCCTTGGGTATATTAACAACAGAGACAATATTAACCTTTCTTTTGCGAGAAAAAATCCGGGAGATGGGAAAATTGCCTTCATCTCACAATCAGGAGCATTCTGTACAGCAATATTAGACATGGCTGTAGCTGATGACTTTGGCTTCTCATGTGTCGTATCTATAGGAAATAAGGCTGATATATTTGAGAACGAACTAATTGAGCAATTCCAAAAGGATTCAAGTATTGATGCAATTGCCCTTTACATTGAACAGTTCACAGACGGGAAAGAGTTTGTTAATCTAGCACAGATATCTAAAAAACCAATCGTAATTGTAGCGCCTGGAAGCTCCCAGAAAGCTAAAGAGGCAATATCATCACATACAGGCTCCCTTGCAAGCTCATATGATACTGTAGCTACAGCATTTAGAAAAAGCAACAGCATAATAGTAGATAGCTCAGTAGAGCTTTACAATATGATAAGGGCAATTAAAAATAAAAGCATACCTAAAGGGAACAGTATCGCAGTAATAACAAATGCTGGTGGACCAGGTGTAATAGCTGCAGATAACATAGAAAAGGAAGGACTTGAATTAGCCCAACTCTCCGAGAATAGTATTAGCAAGCTTAAGGAAGAATTACCTAAAGCCTCATCTCTTAACAACCCAATAGACCTACTAGGAGATGCACTGGCAGACAGATATGAAAAAGCCATATCGATTGTCCAATCTGATAAAAATGTAGACTCTATACTAGTACTACTGACTCCTCAGCTTGTTACGGATATTGTAGGGACTGCCGAAAAGATTCTTAAGATACAAGAGAAAAGTGAAAAACCAATATTTGCATGCTTCTTAGGTAAAGAGGATGTTAAAAATGGAGCGACACTACTTTCAGAGTATGGCGTATATGTATCGGATAATATTAAAGAGACCGTACAACTGATTAAGAAGCTCACAGACTACAGTATGAACAAGGGTAAGAAGGTTGTTAAGACGGAAGATATAAAGATCTCCAAAAAACATTTGGATGATGTACAGCAAAATACCGATGAGGAGATTAAGATATTAGATGATGATGTTGCTGAGAAGATACTCAAGGAACACGGCATTGAGATACCTGAGCAGATCATTACCCCTAATATAGAGGATGCAATAAGCTTTGCAGTAAACAGATTCCCTGTTGTGATTAAGGCCACTTCTAAGGACTTAGCACATAAGACTGACTTTAAGGCCCTCTATCTTGATATA
>JBAYNT010000037.1:0-5782 GCA_041678645.1 Candidatus Dojkabacteria bacterium | reverse complement strand
TGACAAAGTTACCTTTGAAGTCGAAGAGACTCCAAAAGGTAGAAATGCTGTTAAAATTGAATTGTTAGAAGAGTAATCTTTTGAGATTTAATGAGCATGAAGGAGGAGGTAGAAATACCTCCTTTTTTTTTAAAAAATTCTGTGGGCTCACCCACTAGCCTATAGTTTGAATTGTGGTGTCAAATAATGTATAATTCTGTAGTTTTACTAACCTTTTTAACTAAGGATAAATAGTAAACTGAATGTTCTTTAACAATGTAAAGTTCTTAAAAAGCAAAGATCATTACTTTCCTGGAAGGAGGAGAAGATGTATAAAAAAGCCTTAATATTATTCTTTTTAATCGTAGTAATAACAAGCTGTAGTTACGATAGTAGCACAATACAAGTTGAACATACACAGAATCTAAGTCCAACAACAACCCCAACTCCAACTATAGAAAAAAAGAAAGGATATGTTACTTTTTGGTTTGATGACGCATACCTGTCAACATATGAAATTGCTTATCCAAAATTAGATGAGCATGGATGGCAAGGCGTTCTATCAATAATTACTGATCGAGATGTCGCTATGGAGAAGTTTGTGCCAGAAGGCAACTCTATTATGACGTGGACTCAAGTTGATGAGTTATATAATGATGGTTGGGAAATTTCAAGTCATTCTAGAACACATGAAAGACTGAATGAAATAGAGAATGAGTACATATTAAAATCAGAAATTCTTGGTTCTAAAACCGATCTTGAAGAGAAGGGCTATTTTGTACCTTCGTTTACCTTTCCTTACGGTCAAAACGGATTAGATTTTGGTCAGAGTTTGATAGATGCTAGTTATTATTACTGGAGATCATCGACTGAAGAAATCAATCCCATACCTCCATGGAGGCATGTAACAGCATTTGCTCTTACTGCAGATACTGAGGATCAAGATATTGAGAGAGTAGTTTCCGAGGCAGAAGATGGTGGCTGGTTGGTCATTATACTACATTCAATAGTTGATGAACCAAGAAACCATTGGCAACATACTGTGGAGCAATTCGATATGCTATTAAATATCATAGAGAATTCTTCATTAGAAGTTGCATTGCCTAATCAAATTTTTTCAGATTTTGGATATGCTGAAGGCTTAACGCCTGAATTAGAAATAGTAAACGCCAAGTCATATGATGGTATTACTCCAGAAGATTTTCAAAATGATGTTTCTTTGGAAATACCTAAACTTGAAATAGTGAACTCCTTAGAAATAGTTTGTCAAGACAGCCAAGATGTATATGATTTCTCAAAATTGCATGAAGCTCCTATATTGATATGTCCTAGTGCTAGTCCATATTTAGAGGATATTGGAGTGCCTGGGGCATCTATCATTATTGGGCATCGTCAATGGGGAATAACCCCTAAGATTTTTGCCAAATTGGATAGAATGCAAATAAATGATTCTGTATCAATTAAAACTCAAAATCTTGGAATCAACTTCATGGTTATTGAATTGATTGAAATTCTTCCTGAAGACCTTTGGAAAACGGTTGCTATGTACCATAACCTTGGAATTGAAGATGAAAAGTCATACCTTATACTTATTACATGTACACCGTATGGAACAGACTGGAGAAGACTCTTGGTAGTCTCAGAAAGGAGTTATAATGAAGAGTCCACAATTGTTAGCAATAGTTCCGGCTCACAATGAGCAAAAGATTATTGCAAATACAATAGTAGATTTATTAAACCAATCCCTAGGAATTTCCATCCTAATTGTCGCAGACAATTGCTCCGATGATACAGTTTCTATTGTCAAAGAATTCGAGAGACAGTATCCAAATGTGAAATTAATGGAAACAGTTGATAATAACAAGAAAAAAGCAGGAGCGGTAAACCAAGCCATTACGACTATTGGTAACTACCCTCTTGATGCTATTTTGTTAATGGATGCAGATACGCGAATAGATGTTTATGCTGTTGAGAGGGCTTGGAACACTTTGAGTTCAGACCGTACTTTAGCAGCTGTTTGTTCAAAAGCTGGAGTTTTGCCATATGAGGGTAAAAATCTTTTTGAATGGTTTTTGTATTACCTCCAAAGACTGGAATATTCTCTATTTGACTCACAAAGAGTTGAAACGTTAGGATGTATCAAAGTAGTGCATGGAATGGCAGCATTACATAGATGGAGTTCCATTCTAGAAGTTGGTGGTTTTGATGATGATAATCTAGTCGAGGACTACGATCTTACCATCAGATACAAAGAAGCAGGATACAATGTTACCATCGAACTGGAGATGAAAGCATGGACTGAGGTCCCTGTCAAATTAAGGGATTGGTGGAAACAACGACTCAGATGGAACCGAGGGGGAGTAGATACTCTTAAAAAACATGGATGGAATGTTGTCACAAAAAACCACATAATTCAACATTATGTGATGAATATAATTACCATTTTCCAATGGGTTTTTCTAATTATGTTCGTGGCCTTGCTGTTTAGAGGAGGTTTATTAATGCATGGACTTGTGTTGATTATTACTCTCCTAAGTATGAGTTCTAGTATCTACAGATTAAAATATCTCGAAGAAAGGAATGTTTTAGATTATGTATTCAGATTGTTGCTGATTCCCGAATTGTTATATGGGATTTTACAAACTAGTAACCAATACCATGCATATTACAATTTTCTCACAAATAAAAAACAATCTTGGTAGAATAATGAAAGGAGGTTGAAATGAATGGGTATGGACCGGTAATTCCTGCAACAGGAGGAGGAGTTTTCTCCGTAGCTCTCGTTTGGGGAATTTATTCCCACACTTGGGTTTTGGTCTTCTTCTCAGTTATAGCATTGGCGATAATGATTTATTCATTTGCTCGTCTGCTGAAAGGAGAAAAGAAATTGAGCATAAAATAAAAGAAACTTTACAATTGAATATTATTGTCTCTCCCTTTATTTATAAAGGCACTAAAAAACTGTCACAGATAGTGGACAGGAGAGACAAAAAAACTAAAGTTAAAAGAAGGCGTGTTTGTGTTTTATACACTTCACAATATTTAGATCCCTTCTTTTAACTTATAAGTCATTTGCTTAGCAAATCTGATGAGTTTTCCTTTTTAGGTAAAACGAAACTTATTTCACAATAACACTCCGCTAGCCTTAACCTTCTCACTAAACAATACATTATCTATAATTGCAACCCCAATATTGATTAAAATGTTCAAAAAGGATATTATTTAATATTAACTTTAGTAAAATATTTACTATGTGGATTGCAATATTAGCAGCAGTAGTCGTAATCATTGGACTACTCATATCTCTTTACAACAAGCTTGCTAAACAGAAGGTCTTAGTTAATGAGGCATCTTCTGATATAGAGACTTTCTTAAAGCAAAGGTATGACATGATCCCTAACCTTGTAGAGATCGTTAAAGGCTATGCAAAGCACGAGCAAGACACCTTTACAAAGGTAACTGAAATGCGAACCAAAGCTATGTCCGCAGGTTCACTTGGAGAGAAAATGGAGTATGAAAAACAGCTTAGCGGAGCTATCACTCAACTTCTAGCAGTAGCAGAGAACTATCCAGAGCTTAAAGCTAACGAGAATTTTAGAGAGCTACAGGTAAGTCTTAAAGCTTTAGAGGATAATATTCAAAAATCTAGAAGGTTCTACAATGGTACAGTTAGAGATTTCAACAGTATGATTGCTGTATTTCCAAATAGCATAATTGCAGGAATAATGGGGTATAAAGCTATGCCATTTTTCGAAGCATCAGAAGAAGAGAAAGAGAATGTAAAGATTAAGTTCTAAATTAAGAGTATGAAGAAGTATCTATTACTTGCAGTTTTCTTTCTGTGTAGTGTATTTGTTGCACCTCTAAGCGCTCAAGAGCTCAACTACGAGCATATCTCACAGTTTAATAGTGATATAACTATTAATCAGGACGCTACAATAGATGTTACAGAAGAGATTCACTACTACTTTGATACATATAAGCACGGTATATTTTGGGAATTACCCATAGAGTATAGTGTAGGTGGTTTTAAAAGAGCCACAGCCTTTAATTTAAATAATCTCTACTACTATCCAGAAGGACAACCAGAGCTATCAAAAGGCCTATATGAAAGAACTAGTGGTATGGGTTGGGTTGAATTAAAGGTTGGCGATCCTGATACTACCATTATGGGTCCATATGTTTTTGTAGTTGACTATACCCTACAAGATGCAGGCATATCATACTTTGATACTCATGACGAGGTATATCTAAATGTAATTGGCCCAGGATGGGAAGTCCCTATCCTAAAGGCTAATACAATGATTTCCACTTTTGGAGAGTCTACAGATAGCATCTGCTATACAGGAGAAGAGGGTTCTACTACACAGAATTGTCAATTTAGTAAGACAGATAATGGATATCTTTTAGAAACTACTACTAGATTAGAACCTTATGAAGCATTAACTTTTGCTCTTAAATTCCCTCCAGATAGTATTAAGGATAGGAGTGCACAGATATGGTTAGGTATTATCATAAGTAACTTAGGTATTCTCCTACCAATTCCTGTAACTATCATTCTACTATCTATGCTAAAGAAGAAATGGAAGAACAGGGAAATCACCATCATCCCCCACTACGAAGTCCCAGATGATTTAGATCCTTTAATTGGTGGCTATGTCTATCAGCTTAAGCAGGAATTCAAACATATTTCTGCAACTATCATATGGCTTGCAACCAAGGGCCATCTATCTATAGAGAAAGAGGGTAAGAAAACTTTCCTTAAGAAGGAGGTAGAACATATTCAAAAGGGACCTTCGCATATAGAGGATTTGTTTAACTCCCTATTTGAGAAGGACGACAAAGTGAAGATTGGGAAGATGCCTTCTAGCTTTACAAATAAGGTACAGAGTATTTTTTCATCTGCTAAATCTAGTAGCTCAGAATATATAGATACAAAGAGGGTTACCACAAAGAGTTTACTTTCAATGTTAGGCCTTTTCACTGCAGGAGGAGGATTTTTCTTCCTTTTACCATTACTAACTGCTTTTGCAGCTGCAGGTACAGCAATAGGTGTGGGTATTAGTGGTATAGCCATTGCTATAATCGCTTCTAAGATAGATATAAGAAGTAAAGAGGGTAATGAACTGTATTACGAACTAAAGGGGCTTAGAATGTATATAGATACTGCAGAGAAACATAGAATTGAATTTCATAATGACCCTGAAAAATTTAGAGGTGTATTTGAGACATTACTTCCCTACGCTATGATATTTGGGTTAGAGAAGAAATGGGCTAAGGAGTTTGAGGACCTGTATAAGGATACACAGCCTGATTGGTATAGAGGTGATTTTAATGCGTTCGATGCATATATGCTCAACAAATCACTAAATGCTCTTAATAGTGGAATTAAGAGTGCAACTACCAAAGCATATGGTAGTAGTTCTGGTTATAGATCTAGTGGATGGTCATCAGGAGGCTCAGGTTTTAGTGGAGGCTCCTCTGGTGGTGGAGGTGGTGGCTCTGGTGGTGGCAGCTGGTAGAGTTTAAGTAGATACTTTCTCTACCTTCTTATTAAATTCTCCACAATATACTCCTATACTGAGCCTTTTGAAATTTTCAAGATTTATATCTCTATCTGTAAGATTATTTATGTTCTTAGGAGTTTTATTTGTCCTAATTAATATCCATAGCTTGTCTGTAATTAGCCCAGTTATAGCTACATTACTACTAAGCAATGACCTAATATCCTGTGCAGAGAAAAAATTGTAATACTCTACTCCCCTATCATCTCTGTGCTGAGGATGTGTATGCATATTAAATA
>JBAYNT010000036.1:0-5856 GCA_041678645.1 Candidatus Dojkabacteria bacterium | reverse complement strand
CCTTCTTGCCAAGTACGGCTTTGAAGAGGATGCCCCTATAATTGTAGGGAATGCACTTGCCGCTCAAAAAGGAGAGGAAGAGGGATTGGAATCAGCAAGAGAACTTATGAAGGCAGTTGATGAATTCATCGAGATTCCAGAAAGAGATGTTGAGAAACCATTCTTGATGGCTATCGAAGATGTCTTCTCTATTGAAGGTAGAGGTACTGTTGTAACGGGTAGGATAGATAGAGGAACAATCAAACTTACCGAGAGTGTAGATATTTTAGGTATGGGGATGAAGGCACAGAAGACTACAGTAACAGGTATTGAGATGTTCAACAAAAGTATGAAAGAAGCTCAAGCTGGGGATAATGTAGGTATTTTGTTAAGAGGATTTAAGAGGGAGGATGTTCAAAGAGGTCAGATACTTGCAGCACCAGGGTCAGTTAATACTCACACAGAATTTGAAGCAGAGGTATATATTCTAAGCAAAGAAGAGGGTGGACGACACACTCCATTTGTAACAGGGTACAAGCCACAGTTCTATATCAGAACAGCAGATGTAACTGGTGAAGTCACACTTCCAGAGGGGACTGAGATGGTTGCCCCTGGTGATAATACAGCATTAACAATAGCACTAGTTGCTCCTGTAGCATTAGAAGAGAGTCAATCCTTTGCTATAAGAGAGGGTGGTCAAACTGTAGGAAAGGGTGTTGTTACAAAGATTATAAAGTAAGTAACTAGCTAGTAGAGGAAGTCCTAGGACTTCCTCTCTAGATAAGTAAAAGTTTAATTTAGCTCTTTAAGATAGAATGGGAGATATAACAGCAAAAATTAGGGTTAAACTACAGGGATATGATTCAGTGGTTTTGGATAAAGCTGCAAAAAGTATTGTAGAAACAGCGGTTAGTACAGGCGCGAAAGTTGCAGGACCTATACCTCTACCAACTAAAACAAGGAGGATTACTGTTAACAGATCACCATTTATCTATAAGAGGTCAATGGAAACTTTCGAGATAGGTACGCATAAGAGAATTATAGATGTCATCGAGCCTACCCCAAAAACGATAGATTCGCTATCGCATTTGCAAATGCCTGCTGGAGTTGGTATCGATATTGTAACTTAGTTATTAATTAAAAAATGAAAGCTATACTTGGAATTAAAAAAGGAATGACTAGAGTATTTAAGGATGACAAGATGGTCCCTGTAACCATAATTGACACATCCTTTTGTAAGGTCGCAAAAAGGAATGGTAATCAAGTAGAGCTGGGCCTTTTAGAAAAAAAGAATCCAACCAAATCAGAGATTGGGTCATATAAGGAGCTAAAATATGTACCACAGTATCTAAAGGTTGTCACAGGAGAATTTGGTGAAGAAGTTAGTGTTGGTGATGATATTAAGGCAGAGTTTTTTGATGAAGGTGAGCAGGTATATGTAGTTTCAAGTACGAAAGGTAAGGGGTTTCAAGGTGTAATGAAAAGATGGGGATTTAAAGGTGGGCAAAGAACACATGGACAGTCAGATAGGTTAAGGGCACCAGGCTCAATTGGCGCAGGTACTGATCCAGGTAGAGTATGGAAAGGTAAAAAGATGGCTGGAAGAATGGGTAATCAAAAAACTACATTAAAAAATCGAGAAGTAGTTGCAATCAATGATCAGTATTTGTTAATATCTGGCCCAGTTCCAGGAGCTAACGGAAATTTAGTTACTATATTTACAAAAAAGTAGAATGGCAGACGAAAAGACAGAAATAAAAAAAGAAATTAAGTTAAACCCTCAGGTGTGGGAAGTTGAGTTTAACCCTGACCTTGTAGCGCAAGTTATATATGTCTACAGGAATAATGAAAGGAAGGGGACAGCTACTACTAAAGTACGAGACGAGGTGCGTGGAGGTGGAAAGAAACCATGGAAGCAGAAGGGTACAGGTAGGGCAAGAGCAGGATCAATTAGATCTCCACTGTGGAGAAAGGGTGGTGTAGTATTTGGTCCTACAGGCGCACGAAACTGGAAGAGAAAAATTAATAATAAAATGGCCCAGAAGGCTACATGTATGACTCTTTCTCAAAGATTACGAGAGGAAAAATTGGAATTTGTAAGTATTGATAAGAAAGAGATTAAAGATTTGAGAGAAGTTATACTTAAAAATGCTGGTAAAAAGACCTTAGTAATATCTACAAACAAGGATTTACAGCTAGCAGTAAGAAACCTAAAACAGGTAAAATTTATAGCTAGTGACAAAGTGAATTCTAAGCACATTGTAGATAGTACTAAAGTCTTAGTAGATAAAGATTCAGTTAAGATTTTGGAAGAAAGATTGACAAATGACAGACAATAAATTTGAACTACAACCAGTAACGACAGAGAAGAGCTACTTGTTAGCTAATGCTCAGAATAAATACGTATTCTTAGTAAAAGGATCTATTAATAAGATTGAGATAGCTAATGAAGTCGAGAAAAAATACAAGGTCAAAGTAGAAAAAGTTAATACAGTCGTAAGACCAGGAAAATTAAGAAGAGACTTAAAAACTTACAGATCACATAGGGAGGAAGACCAAACCAAAGCAATAGTAACCCTTAAGAAGGGAGATAAAATTGATGAATTCTTAAATATATAGATATGGCAATTAGAACATACAAACCAAAAACACCAAGTTCAAGAGGTACTAGATTAGAAGATAGATCTAGTCTCGAAAAGGGCAGTGGGCCAAGGAAATTAGAGGTTTCTAAAAACCAGAAGTCTGGTAGAAACAATCAGGGTAGAATAACGGTAAGACACAGAGGAGGCGGATTCAGGAGAAAAACTAGAAAGGTTGATTTCAAAAGAGAAAAGTTTGATATTCCTGCCAAAGTATTAGGATTATACTTTGATCCTAATAGGTCTGCACATTTAGCGCTTTTGCAGTATGAAGATGGAGAGAAAAGATATATAATTGCTCCCAAAGGCTTAAAGAAGGGAGACACAGTAATCTCTGGGGAGAATACTGATCTCTTAGTTGGTAACGCAATGTACATTAAAAATATTCCTTCTGGAAGTTTGGTCCACTGTGTTGAGAATGAAATCGGAAGAGGTGCAAAATTTGGCAGATCTGCAGGTCAAGCTATAACTGTACAAGGTATAGATCCTAGTGGTAAATATATACAAATCAAGATGCCATCAAGTGAAATACGACTAGTTCCTGCAAACGCTATGGCCACTATCGGACAGATTGGCAATGAAGAGAAGATAAATGTAAAGCTCGGTAAGGCAGGGAGAAGAAGGAACTTAGGGTGGAGACCAGTAGTAAGAGGTATGGCTATGCACGCAGCACAGCATCCTCATGGAGGTGGTGAAGGTAAAGGACAAGTCGGTGGTCAGGCTAAAGATATCTGGGGTAATAGAATAGGCACAAAGACTAGAAGAAATAAGAAAACCAACAAGTTTATAATTAGACGCAGGAGAGTTAAAAGACAACCTGATGTTAAGAAATAAGTTAAACATAATTAAGAATGTCTAGATCGTTAAAGAAAGGACCATATTTGGATAAAAACTTGATGATTAAAGTAGAGAAAGCCTTAGATACAGGTGATAGAAAACCTATAAAAACTTGGGCTAGATCATCTACAATAACGCCCCAGATGGTTGGCATTACTTTTGCTATACACAATGGGTTAAAACATGAAGAAATATTAGTGGTAGAGAGTATGATAGGACATAAACTAGGAGAGTTTGCCCCTACTAGGAAATTTAAAGGGCATGCTAAAAAAGGAAAGCTATCTAAAGTATATGGAAGTAGTGGTAGATTTGAAGAATAATATTACTAAACAAAAAATGGAAGCGAAAACGAGCAAAGTAAAAATGAAAAATATTGCACAATCAGCTAGGAAACTAAGATTAGTTGCCGATTTGGTAAGAGGAAAGGATGTTGAGAAGGCATTAGAAATTCTTGAATTTACTAATAAGAAAGGAGCTCTTTTTGTGAAAAAAGCTATAAATTCTGGTGTTGCTAATGCAATAGAACAGCATGGAGTAGATAAATCGGCATTGAGAGTAAAGGAGATCTTTGTAGATGAGGCCCCTACATTTAAAAGAGGGAGATTTGCCGCTAGAGGTCGATATGCAGTTATATTTAAGAGAAGATCTCACATTAATTTAGAATTAGAGGTTAAATAATGGGAAGAAAAATAAATCCAATCGCAATTAGGATGGGAATAAATAAAACATGGGGTTCTACTTGGTATGTGAGCAAGAGTAAGTATCCTGAGGTTTTGCAACAGGATTTGAAATTAAGGAAAATTGTAACTAAAGCATTACGTGATGCTGGGATTGACAAAATAAAGATATATAGAACTATCAAAAAGATAGATATAGAGGTGTATGTAGCAAGGCCAGGCGTAGCCATAGGAAGAGGTGGTGAAGGAATAGACAAGCTACAGAAGGAATTAAGTAGGATGATCCAGCAAGATGTGGAAGTGAAAATTAAAGAGGTTGTCAAGGCAGATATCTCAGCAAGAATTATAGCTAGAAATATTGCTGACGGTATAGAGAGGAGAGTTCCTCCTAAGCTTTTGATTATTAGCTCTAAAGAAAAAGCCATGATGGCAGGTGCAGAAGGTATAAAAATACAGGTGTCTGGGAGAATTAATAATGCTAGTCAAGCTAGGGCAATTAAAATGGGTGAAGGCTCTGTCCCAGCTCAAACATTAAGGGCAGATATTGATTATGCAGAAGAAACCGCGCAGACTTCGGATGCAGGACTAATGGGTGTGAAGGTTTGGGTGTATAAAGGGGATAAAATAGGGGTTGAGGAAGAAGAATAATTACTTTTTAAATAAATAGATATGGCATTAGAACCAAAAAAACGAAAATATAGAAAAGAATTTAGAGGCAAGATGGGTGGTATTGCTACTACAAACAACACTATCTCTTTCGGTGAATTTGGCCTTAAAGCAATGGAAAGTGGATGGATTGGGTCAAGGGAAATAGAAGCTGCGAGAAGAGCTATAACGGGTTACGTTAAACGAAAAGGCAAGGTTTGGATTAGGATTTTCCCTCATAAGCCATATACCAACAAACCGACTAATAGCAAAATGATAGGAGGAAAGGGAGATGTTGCAGGTTATGTTGCAGTTGTACAACCTGGAACAGTAATATTCGAAATCGGAGGTGTTAATAAGGAAGAGGCTCAGGGAGCTTTGAGACTTGCTTCACATAAACTTTCAATTAAGACTAGATTTACTCCTAAGAAAGAGATTTAGGCTTGAGGAAAGTGTTAATTATTGGTAGAATACTAGCCGTTATATTAATTAAATGAGACATAAATGGCAGAGGATAGTAAAAATAAAAAAGAATTTACAGGTGTAGTGATGAGCAATAAGATGCAGGATACTGTTAGGGTACAAGTCGACAATCCTTTCCGACACCCTGTATATAAAAAGGTTGTTAATAAAAGAAAGATCTTTTTCGCACATACAGATAAAGAAATAGAAGAAGGAACGCAGGTTACAATAAGAGAAACCCGTGCCTATTCTAAAAATGTAAAATGGATAGTAGTTGAAAAATAATGATACATAGAGAAACCTTATTAAAAATTACAGATAATAGTGGGGCAAGAATAGCTAAGGTAATTGGTATACCAGGTTATTCAAGCAGGAAAACTGCCGGCCTAGGAGATGTGGTTGTAGTATCCATACAGAAATCTTTGCCAAATGCTGCTTTGAAAAGTCATGATGTTGAGAAGGCGGTAATAGTTAGAGTTCATAAAGAGCACAATCGAAAAGATGGGACATATGTAAGATTTGATGATAACGCTGGAGTGATTATAGATAAAAAAGGTGCACCTAAAGGCACTAGAATATTTGGACCAATAGCTAGAGAAGTGAAAGAAAAAGGGTTT
>JBAYNT010000035.1:0-6146 GCA_041678645.1 Candidatus Dojkabacteria bacterium | reverse complement strand
TGTTGTCATGTTGTCCGATGACATGATGATACACGTGTAAGAATGGCTAATGCAATTAATTATGATTAAGAGGCTTGTAATAAGCCTCTTATTACATTATACTAAAATTATATATATAGCTATAATAGGGGTAGAATAAGTGCACTACAAGTTTTATATATTGAAAGATTCTTTATACCTTTTTTCTAAAACAGGTTATAATAATAAAAACGACAAGAGAGGTATCAGTTACCATGTTAAAACAAACTAAGAAGTCGAGAATCTTTGACGAAATCGAAAATCTGCAGAATGACAACTACGTCACGTACAAGCAGTTAGAAACTATGATTCGTTCTGGCTGGGATCGCTGCCCCAGCCGAGGCGGTCTTGGGTTATGGGCACCAGCTTTGTACGACAAGCACAAACCTTTGCTCTTGACCCCCACAAAAAACGACCCTCGGTACCTGGTAAAAATTAAACGAGGGCTGTACAAACTTTCTGTGTACGATTTCTCCGCTCCAGTCGAAAACCCACAAACTTATGAGGAACGGCTAGAGGACGTCTGTGAGTCTCTTAAATTACAATACGAAGTTCCCGAAAACAACCTGTTTGGTATGCCAGTATCTTATGTGCGGGTGACAATAGCGGCCGCAGACCAGTATAAGTACTGGAACTTTTTGCGGTGCAGAATTGTCTCTGCGTACCACCAGGTCGGGGGAAAAGAAATTTACGTAACAGAAATCGTGAGAATTGACAAAACTACGTTAGAGGTTCTTCCACAGTTTAAGAGAAGGTTTTTTGAGCAAGATTAACCGTTGGTGGTGGCGGGCTTTAGTTGGAGAGATTTCGGTCTCTCCTTTTTATTATACTAAAATTATATATATAGCTATAATAGGGGTAGAATAAGTGCATACTCAAACTATCAAAAATTTCTTATACTTTTTTCTGAAACTAGTTATAATAATAAAAACGATATGAGAGGTTACCATGAAACATGCAAAATTGAATCCGTTTGAATTGGTCCAGGGCGAATCCCTGGTTGGCTATGTGAAACCAAAATATTCCAATGCTCCAGCGTCGCGAGGCGGTTATAAATTGCATTCGCATCCCGAATTCGAATGTCTCAACAAAGATAAAACCGAAATGAAAGTCTGCCATAAGTGGTATTATATGGTGCCCTTTGCAGGCGACTATAAGGAAGTTCCAGCTCCAGAAGACGTCAAACCCGTATTCGAAAACATATTGTTGTCAGAGTTCTCTGAAGAGTTCTCTGGGTACCCGATATATTCGTTTTCCAAGCGGATTGAAGGGAACAAGTACGACTATGTCCTTCAAAAATTGGAAGATGAAGGAATCCACTATGCTCTTACGAACTACAGTGATTTTTCCGAAGTGGAAAGCTATCATCTGTTGGAACTAATCGACAAGTACAATTCCATCATCAAAGAGATGTTCTGTTATTTGGAGCACAATTCCGCACGGCTGGCAGCCAATCTTGAAGAAAACGGAAAAGATCCTCACTCCTGGAAAGTCGTCAACAAGTAAATAATATAGAGAGGCTTCGGTCTCTCTATTTTTTTATACTTTTTTCTGAAACTCGTTATAATAATGATGTAATAAAAACAAGCGGTTATATGATTGAAGGTTATATAATTTAATGAGCAGCACGATTACCAAGAAGGGGGAAATATAACAATTTTCTACAACTAAATAATCATAATTCGTAAATATAGTTTATACGTTTTTTCTAAATCTGATTATAATAATCAAAAAGAACATGAGAGGTTACTCAATGAAAACTTTAGCTGAACGAATCAATGCCGGTAAAGAAGAGCTTAATGCTATTTGGGCTAAAAAAACTGTCTTATTTGATGAAAAGTATGCGTTAATTGAAGCTGAACAGGCTGCTTTGATTGAGCCATTAATGTCTGAACACGGATTTGATAAACTACAAGAAGCAGGTCTCAAAGTCTCTATTGAAAATGGAGTTAGTATTGAAGGTGTGGGAATGCATTTGACGATCGAATATCATTCCTGGAGACGCTCTGATAATGCTGACAAAAATACATTTGATCCAAAGCTTGTGGATGTAAATCTTTCCACTACAGGATATGGCTGGCGTATGAGCTCGAATACGACTCCTGAATCCATGACTAAAGATTTTAATGAATATGTTCAGTCTGGCCATGATCTTGTAGTGCTGGCTACTTGGATGAAGACTGCTGACTTTACGGGTATTGCAAAACAATTGTTCGATATCAGCAAAATGGCTCATGACAAGTATGAAGGCTATAAAGCTGATGAAGATGAAGAAGTTGCTGATAATTATTCAGCACGTCGTGATGAATTTGTTGAAGCGATCTTTAATTCCATTTCTGAAGGGGATGATGTATCCGCGATCGTAAGTCCTAAAGTTACTAATGTGCAGTCAGGATATCGTAAGTATTCCGTCTCCAGCATTCCTGTATTTGATAAGTTCACTCAGAAGGGCGAGGGATTTCGGATCATCCACACCTTTCCTACTGAAGACTATATTAAAGATTCTAAGCAGACTTTGAAATCAGCTGATATCAAAAACTATATTATGCACTCCCTTACTCGGTGAACACTTAATAATACTATAGAAAGTCTATCGGAGGGCATTCTATATTAATTAACATGAGGAAAACGCATGAGGATGAGAAAATGAAAACTAAGAAACGTAAACAAAAGCTCGGCGGCATTGTCCGAGACCGCATGATCCAAGACGGAGCCTACGATGGTCGATTCAGGTCGAAGACCTTTGTTGACCGTAAGAAAGAATCGGAACGGCGTGGCTGTAAACAATCCAGAGAATACGAATATAGTTTATAACTTTTTTCCAAATCTGATTATAATAATAAAAACGATAAGAGAGGTTACCATGAAAATATGCAAAAGTTTGCAACAGCATTTGGTTAAGGAGATCGATACCATTAAGGCGGCTTTGGAGAAGGTTGGATTCTATGACGATGGCGACCGATTCACTAAGGATGCCGAGGACGCTACGAGTCCTGTTTATTGGAGTTACTGGCCAGACACTTTGCCTGAGGCAGTTGTGGCCGAGTTGATTGCAGGGCACACAATGAACCCGTCAAAATCTGCTTGCTCTGTTTCTTTGGAAACGATTGAGAGTGCTGCTATAGTGCTTGAGTGGGAAGAGAGGGCGAGCACAGAGGGGTAGAACAATTTGGGTGAAATTGTTGTATGATAAAGTGAAAAGTTTTTTATACGTTTTTTCCAAATCTGATTATAATAATAAAAACAATATGAGAGGTTACCATGAAAAGCTTGAACGCTGTACTCGAAAAACACCTGCCAGTCTTGCAGAAACAACTTGCACCCACCATTAAAGAATGGTATGAACTTAACGAAGAAGTTGCAGCCATAAACTCTGACTCTTCTCAGTTACTGAAAATCAAGATTCAGAATATCATCGGAGATATCGATAGTGATCTTTTGGAGATCACTGTAAAAAATGTAACCAATGTTGCGTTCAAATGTGCAACGGACAACAGGACAATCTTAGACATCTATGCACAAGGCACAAGAGATGAACAAACAAATGCATATTATATTCAGAACCGTGACGTGCACGTGCATTGGTCCAACACAGGCTTTGGAGTCTCCATTTCTGGTTCTGAGATCCTCGACCCTGCCAATACTTTGGTGAATCAAGATATGACAGACCATTTGGAATGTGCCTACCGTCTTAATCGGTGGCTCAGAAAATATCCTCAGGATCTTGAGCGTATCGTGACTGCAATGTCCATAATATTCTCAGAAATGAAACAGAAGAAAAGCCCGCTGATTGAACGGAGTAATGATCTGTACAATGAAATGCACAAGATTGTAAATGACTACACTGCGTCAGATCTTGTGTACAATGATTTCTCTTTTGGTATGGATCTTGGGGGATTTGTTGGACCTCCTCGGTATGCTCGCAACTATCCCAAAAGCTATCTTGAGCCAAAGTACAACAGAAAGACTTCCTCCAAAATTTCCATAACTCACACCGCCCCTGCAGATGTGCCAACCAATGAGTCACGAAATTCCACAATGGATATCAAAGATCTAAACGCCAACATGGCGGACTGGATGATGCGACATCTTAATATATAACCTCTCAACGTGGGGGTGATGGGAAACTGTCATCCCCTTTTTTATTTGCAAAAAACACTTTTCAGAAATTTCTTTATACTTTTTTCCAAATCTGATTATAATAATAAAAACAATATGAGAGGTTAGCATGAAAATATGCAAAAGTTTGCAACAGCACTGGGAAAAGATCTATTTAGATATCTCCGAGGACGTACTTGAGGAAAATCTTACAATCCCACCTCGTGACATTTTGGCTGCTCTCAATGTCATCGAAAGAGAAGATGACCCGACCGCCCTACACTTGATCTATCGCTATGGGGTACTTCTTGATCTGCTCCTTGTATGGACGGATCTTATGTCGGACTACGATTTGCAAGGAGACGACGATTTATGGGTGGCGACCAAATGCATTGGGGGTATTGCAAGAATGTCTGAAGAGCTGCTATACAACGTATCCGGCTACGTGGAGGCAGCCTTGTCCGACCCCTCTTAAGTCCAGCTACATAATAATTATGGATCCAGAAGGATCCATTTTTTATTATACTAATATTCTACGAACGGTTATAATAAGGGTAGAACAATTTGGGTGAAATTGTTGTATGATAAAGTGAAAAGTTTTTTATACTTTTTTTCTAAAACTGATTATAATAATAAAAACGACAAGAGAGGTTACCATGAAAACTATCAATGAACTCAAAGCAATGATCAAACCGTTCACCGATGCTCAAGCTAGATTGTATGAAGATCGATACAACACCATAGAGAGTGCAGTGAAAGAAGGGCAATTGCCTATCTTCGAAGAGTACGGAGTCAACAGCATACTTCCTGAAGATAAGCTTCAGATCGAAGGTGAGTTAGGACTAACTCTACGCACTACAGGTGCCACGGTATCGATTTCTTATGAAACATGGAGACTTGATGGTGATGAAAAGAACGTCTTCCACCCTGAATGCGTCAAGACTCGAGTTTCCACCACTGGCTACAGCATGTCGCAAACCTCAACCGATACTCAGGAAGAGATGCGTAATGAAATTAATAATATCATCGAAGCAGCCAATGACATGTCTGCACTTCTGTCTTGGTTGAGTAACACGGACACTGTCGGACTGCTCGCCAAGCTGTTCGAAAACAGCAAGAAGATCCGTGATGAGTATAAAGATCTGCACGATGCCCAGATTGACGGACTGTCTGACGCATTGACTGAGGCACGTATTCAAGCCAAGAATGAGCTTCTTGGATCTCTGCAACCGGGAGATGATGTTACTGAGATTATTAATGCGATATCTGGCCAGTATGGTGTAACGTACACCTTTGATACCCTCACTCGTGGCGGAGCTGGAATCCGAACCATTCGAACTTCTCAACGTGGCTCGGTATCCAAACGCTCATTCAACACTCAAGAGTTCCTTGCAGCTGTCGACAAGGTTATATCCTAAAATACAGTATCAGGGAGGGCTGAAAAGTCCTCCTTTTTTATTATACTAAAATTATATATATAGCTATAATAGGGGTAGATCTAGTAAACACTCAAACACTCAAAAATAGTTTATACGTTTTTTCTAAAGCAGATTATAATAATAAAAACAGATTATAATAATAAAAACGACAAGAGAGGATGCCATGTATACTTTGAAAGAATCAATTGACAATGTGCTACCAGTGTTAGAAGAGGGGCTTGATATTTGGCTCAAGCAGCGAACTGAACTCCGAAATCATATGGAGGAAGTTCGAGCTGGCCATGCGGAGAGCCTGAAAAATGATATCCGTGAGATGCTCGTTAAGGATGGTCTG
The DNA here is from genome assembly GCA_041678645.1 of Candidatus Dojkabacteria bacterium. Taxonomy (GTDB): domain Bacteria; phylum Patescibacteriota; class Dojkabacteria; order SC72; family SC72; genus WOZL01. Next base: position 257 of record JBAYNT010000035.1, on the reverse strand, counting down.
TCATGCCCAGATATACCGGTGGAAATCGATTATAGTGGCAGTCTCAAGATTGGTGATATTATACATTGCAGCTGCCAATCTGCACTTCCGAATAATTATGACGATCCAGTACGTCAGACGGTTGATCGATTTGTTATTCGCTGGAGTAATTCAAGCTGGGGCATAACCACCAAAGGTGACACTCTGGAGACGTTGCCTCTGATCACGCCAGAGATGTTGAATCATCTTACAATATCTGCAGCTCTCGCAAACTGGGC
>JBAYNT010000034.1:0-6186 GCA_041678645.1 Candidatus Dojkabacteria bacterium | reverse complement strand
ATGTGATATCAATGAGGATTTTACCTAAGCGACCAAAAGTTTTGATTACTGAACTTTTGAGAGTTTTGGATTATGAAACAGATGAAGAGATAAGGAAGCTATTTAAAGATGTTGATACTGATGAAGAGCACAAATTTATCGAAGCTACCCTAGCAAGGGATTTCACAACTAATAAGGAAGAGGCAATAATAAGTATATATAATAAGTTAAGACCAGATGAATCTGTAACTTTAGATAGTGCAGAAAAATATATCAAGAGCAACTTCTTTAGTAAGAGGAAGTTTGATTTAGGTAAAATAGGTAGATACCAACTAAATAGGAAATTAGGTACTAACTATGATGTTAATAATGAGAACGAGTGTGTTCTCTACCCAAGCGATGTTATCCTAATAATCAAAAGGTTAATTCAGATTAACAATGGAAAGATTGAGCCAGATGATGTAGATCATTTAGCGAATAGGAGAATTAGAAGTGTTGGAGAGGTTCTAAATAGACAGCTTCTTGGAAGTATCAGAAGACTTGAAAAGAATATTAAAGACAAAATGAGTTTGTATGGTAATGATGCTAAGGTTACACCATCTATGCTTGTTGGTACTAAACCGATTGCTGCATCAATCCTTTCTTTCTTTGGTTCTAATCAGCTCTCTACATTTATGGATCAGACAAATATTCTTTCTGAATTAGAAAACAAGAGAAAAGTAACCGCTGCTGGTCCAGGTGGTATTACTAAAGAGAGGGCAACGTTCTCAATCCGAGAGGTTCACCCATCTCAATATGGGAAATTTGACCCTGTGACAAGTCCTGAGAGTGCCAACATAGGTGTTGTCACACAGTTAGCAATGCTTGCTCATATTGATGAGTATGGCTTCCTTGAAGCACCATATAGGGTAATTCGAAATGAAATTAAAGCAACTAAAAAAGATCTTGGGAATAGAATCCTTAATGAAAATATTAAGGGTATTGGTAAGGTTGGGGATAAAATAGAGGGCACAACATTAAATAAAATCTGTGCAGATAAAAAAATCCGCACCGTTAAAGTTACACCATTTCTATCCGACGAGGTAGTTTATCTAGATGCTAAAATTGAAGAAGATGCCTTTATTGGCTCAGCATCTGTAGAAGCAGATGATCACGGTAATATTACATCTACATTTGTGCCAGTTAGACATAATGGAGACTTCTTACTTGAAGATGTTAATAAGTTGACTCATGTAGATGTTCTTACATATCAGCAAGCTGGTTTGGGCATGTCGCTAATTCCGTTTGTATCACACGACGAATCTATGCGTGCCTTGACAGGTTCAAATATGCAAAGGCAGGGAGTTCCTCTTCTTAAACAGGAGGCACCTTTAGTAGGAACGGGTATGGAAGAAATTGTTGCAAGACAGTCGGGCTGGGGTATTTTTGCAGAGGAAGATGGTGAAGTGTTGTATGCGGATGCTAACAGATTGAGCGTACAGTATAAGAAATCTGGACTTAAAGATTATATGCTTACTGCTTTCCACAGAACTAATGACAATCAATCCTTTAGTCAAAGGGTTGCTGTAGAGCCAGGAGACAAATTCAAGAAAGATGATTTGCTCGCTGATGGTCCTACAATGATAAATGGTGAGTTGGCCATTGGTATTAATATAAGAGCAGCTTTAATGTTCTTTGAGGGTTATAACTATGAAGACGCTGTAATAATATCAGACAGAATAGTTAAGGATGATATATTAACTTCTATTCATATTCATGAATATGAAGCTGAAGTTAGAGATACAGAGCTTGGTCCTGAAGCTATAACAGCAGATATCCCTCACGTAAGTGATCGTATCCTTCAAAAACTTGATATAGATGGTATTGTAAGAGAGGGGTTGAAAGTTAAGGGAGGAGATATTCTTACTGGAGTTGTTGCCCCCCGCGGGGAAAAAGAGCTAACGGCTGAAGAAAGATTGCTTAGAGCAATCTTTGGAGAATCAGCTAGCGATGTAAGAGATAACTCTTTAAGGGTGCCTCATGGTGAAGAAGGGGTAGTTATAAGAACACAAAGGCTTTCAACTGATAGAGGCGACAAGCTAGCACCAGGTGTGTTAGAGAAAGTTACCATATGGGTAGCAGATACTAAGAAACTCAACTATGGTGACAAAATCTCTGGTAGACACGGAGATAAGAATACTGTTGCTGCAATAAGACCTATTGAAGATATGCCTTTTACAGAAGATGGAGAACCTGTAGATATTATCCTTACGCCTACATTCCTTAAAAGAATGAATCTAGGACAGGGGCAAGAGGTTCCTTACGCTAGATTTGCTAAATTACTTGGAGAGAAATTAGCATTTCCGATATTTGAAGAAATAGATACAGAATGGCTAGAAAATGAAATGAAGAAGCACGGTTTTGATATGGATGAAAAACAGGTCTTATTTGATGGGAGAACAGGTAAAAGATTCCCTAGAGAAATTACAGTTGGTTATAAATATGTAATTAAGTTACATCACATTGCAGATGAAAAAGTGCATGCAAGATCTACAGGACCATACACTGCAGTTACTCAGCAACCATTAGGTGGTAAAGCGCAAATGGGAGGACAGAGATTTGGAGAGATGGAGGTCTGGGCTTTGCAGTCACATAGTGCTCCTTACGCACTTCAGGAGATGCTAACAATAAAATCTGATGATGTCAGGGGTAGATCTATGGCATATAAAGCAATAATACATGGAGAGAAGATAGAGGCAACAAATGTGCCGGAGTCATTTAAGGTATTAATCAGAGAGCTAAATGCACTCTGTCTAAACATTGAATTAATTTCAAACCAACCCGTACAGGAGGAGGTAGTAGATAATGAATAAACAAAATATGTATTCCGATTTTGATGCTTTGAAGCTTACTTTAGCATCGCCAGAGCAGATTTTAGACTGGTCTTACGGCGAAGTTACGAAAGCAGAAACAATCAACTACAGAACATTTAAGGCTGAACCAGATGGGCTCTTCTGTGAGAAAATATTTGGTCCTACTAAAAACTATGAGTGCTACTGTGGTAAATATAAAAAGATAAGATATAAGGGAATTGTATGTGATAAATGTGGTGTTGAGGTAACAACCAAAGATGTGAGACGAGAGAGAATGGGGCATATTAAATTAGCTGTACCGGTTGCACACGTATGGTTTGCTTACGGTGTACCTAATAAGATGTCTATAGTTTTGAACATGCCTCATAAAAAGATCCTTTCAGTGATCTACTACACTAGGTATATGGTGATTGATATACAGAATGAGAAGAGAAAAGAGACTGTCGGAAAGGCTGAAGCAATGAAGAAGGACGAGGTTGATATTTTAAACAAAGAGTTAGAAGCCCAGATAAAGGAAATAACAAAAGGTTTCGATAAGGATATTAAAGATGCCAAAACCCAAGGAGCTGATGAGTTTAAGATTAGTCAGCTTGAGCATAAGAAGAAGCAGGAGCTTGGTAAAACTAGAAGAGAATTCGCTGAAAGAGAAGAAGAGATTGAAGCTTACTTTGATAAGCTAATAGTACTTCTAGAAACATCTGAAATAGGGTCAATACTTACAGAGGACGAGTATGTAGATTTGCAGGATAGAGATTTGCTATTCTTTGAAGCTAAGATGGGTGCGGAAGCAATTAAGAAATTGCTCGCAGATCTTGATCTAGAAAAAGAGGTAGAACAACTTAGAAAAGATAGCAAAACACAAAAGGGAAGCCGAAAAGCATCAACAATTAAGCGTTTACAATATCTTGAAGGATTCCTTAAAAACGATATTAGTCCAACATGGATGGTTATAGATATTTTACCAGTTCTTCCACCAGAGCTTAGACCTATCATACCTCTTTCCGGTGGTAAGTTTGCTACTTCTGATTTTAATGATTTGTACAGACGAATCATCAACCGAAATAATAGATTAGCAAGATTAATAGAGATAGGGGCACCAGAAGTAATTCTCAGAAATGAAAAGAGGATGCTCCAAGAGTCAGTTGATGCATTGATTGATAACTCTCATAGGCCTTCCAAGGGGATGCTTAATAGTAAGAGATTACCTTACCAATCATTAACAGACGATTTAAGAGGCAAAAAAGGTATTTTCAGAAAGAATCTTCTCGGAAAAAGAGTAGATTACTCTGGTCGTGCAGTTATTGTTGTAGACCCTAACTTGAAAATTGATCAATGCGGACTACCTAAGGCCGTCGCTTTAGAAATGTTTAAGCCTTTTGTGATTCATGAGTTACTTGAAGCCGAGGAAGCTCCTAATATAAGGATTGCAAAAGAGATGATTGATAATGAGGAGGAGATGGTATGGGATTTACTTGAAAAAGTTGTTGAAGGGAAACCGGTATTACTTAACAGGGCACCTACACTTCATAAGTATAGTATTCAGGCCTTTTATCCAAGACTTGTAGAAGGTGATGCTATTAGGATTCACCCATTAATATGTAAAGCATTTAATGCAGACTTTGATGGAGACCAAATGGCTGTCCATGTTCTCTTGACAGAAGAAGCCCTAGAGGAAGCAAAGAAGGAGATGATGGCTTCTTTAAATATTGTAAACATTTCTAACGGTCAAGTTCTTGCCACTCCAAGTAAAGACATGCTTTTGGGATTCTTCTTAATGACTGATTTCGAAGAGGTTGAAAAGCCAAGAATATTCGCTTCTGCAGATCTTGCGATTAAAGCTTATGAGAGAGATGTTATCGGGATCGATGAAGAAATAGTGGTTAGGGTTAAGGGTAAGGTAATTTCTACTTCTGTTGGTAGAGTAATTTTCAATAGTATTTTACCTGAGGATTATGAGTTTATTAACGACAGAGTTGGAGGAAAGATAATAAAAGATATTGCAGACCATATCAAAGATAATTATGAATGGGAAGTATTGGTAGAAACATTGGATAGTATGAAAGCTTTGGGGTTTAAATATGCTACAGACATAGGATTCACTATGGCACCAGAAGATAGTAAGATGGATTTTGATCTAAGCACTAGAATAAAAGAGGTAGAAGTAAAAGACGAGCAGTTACAAGAAAACTATCTACAGGGGTTAATTACAAAGAAAGAGAAGATAAATCTCTCAACTACTATGTGGAACGATTTCGCATCAGAGCTAGCTGAAGATGCATGGAAGAAGCTTGATAAGAATAATCCTATATATGAAATGGTTGAATCAGGAGCTAATGGTGGTAAGATTCAAGCTCGACAGGTTTTAACTATCAAGGGTATGGTTAGAGATTCCAGAGGTAACTGGGTCCCTCTTCCAATCAAGGGGAACTATAGAGACGGTTTAAACGCATTCGAGTATTTTGTATCAGCTAATGCAGGGAGAAAAGGAATTGCAGACCGATCACTTAGAACATCCTCAACAGGTTATTTAACTAGAAAGTTAGTAGATGTCGCCCATGAGGTTATAATCAGGGAAGAGGACTGTGGCTATGATGGTGAAGGAATCATTATTAGTAAGGACGACGAAAGAAGAATGGATTTCGCTGACAGGCTCTTTGGTAGAGTATTAGCTGAAGACTTGAAAAATGGTAAAAAAGTTATTGCAAAAAAGAATACAGCTATTACAAGAGAGATTGCAGATGAGATAGATGACGTTGGGATAGAGAAAGTCGCTGTCAGATCCCCTCTACTTTGTGAATCTCCTTACGGTATATGTGAGAAATGCTACGGACTTAATCTTGAGAATGCTACTCCAATAGATATGGGTAGAGCTGTTGGTGTTATCGCCGCTCAATCGATTGGGGAACCTGGTACACAAATGACAATGAGGACATTCCATAAGGGAGGAGTTGCATCTGTAGATATCACTCAAGGAGTACCGAGACTTGAAGAATTATTTGAGGCTAGAAAACCTAAGTCTGAGGCAGAGATATCATCTGTATCTGGAAAGGTGCATGTAGAATATGCCGAGGACGATTCTGCTACAGTAATAATTGCAGGAGATAAAAAAGTTAAAAGACTTTACATCGTTTCTGACGTTAAGGAAGTATTAGTAAAAGACGGTGATGAGGTCAAGTCAGGCCAAATTCTGTATATTGCTAAAGATGAATCAGAGAAACAGGCACCATTTGATGGTGCTGTGCGCATAGAAGGTGGAATACTGAAATTTGTAGGTATCGTTAAAGCAGAAGAGGTGATAACTGTATTGCCAAATGTCCCAATATTGGTTAAAGAAGGGGAGCAGATTAATGCAGGT
>JBAYNT010000033.1:0-6315 GCA_041678645.1 Candidatus Dojkabacteria bacterium | reverse complement strand
TCATAGTTAAATGATACAGAAGTTATTACTATATACTATCTTTATTTAAAAAAATTTGAAAGGGGGGCAATCCCATAGGGCTACAAATGTTAGACACCAAACCTTTTATAAGCTAAAATAATAAATTAACTTTCTTGAATACCTGATGGGCACAAACAAAATAGAAATTGATGTTGTAGCCTCCACCAAACCTCAATACGAAGTTCCTAAAGAAGATGCCTTAATACTCAGTGGTAAGTGCGCTGGCATTTGTTACTTAGATAGTGATAAAGATATATTTAATGAACAAGAAGATAAAACCTTAAAGAGAGTAGAGCTTACTCTTACAAATGGTCATCATAGTGTATTCGAACATAGCAGTGTAACTTTACACATTAAAAATTTACCCAAGATTCTATCTATCTTCCTAGTTAGCGAGAAGCAGTATAGTGCTTCTATAAAATCAGGAAGATACACAAAAATGGACGGGGTAAGTGAGAAGGAAAGAACTCTATATAAAAAATGGCTTAAAAAATTTGAAGAAAGGATAGGGGAAGTATATCCAAAAACCCCTGAGAGATTAAGAAATAAGCTGGCTATGGAAAATTCTAGATATTTACTTTCAGTCTTTACAGAAACACAAGGGATATATACGTTTAATATTCGTCAACTTAATTACATTATCGGTTGGTTTAGAACTTACATAGAAGAAAATAAAGCGGCGGACAACTATTTCAAAAAGAATCTCTCTAATGCTATGGAGCAGTTTATAGATGCAACATCTCAATATCATATAGATGGGATGATCTCTGGAAAGAATAGGGGGTTATCTTTATTTAAGAAGGATTACATATCATATGACGAGTATTTTGGAGATACATATAGTGTCAACTACAAAACTTCTTTTGTACAACTCGAACAGATTCTTAGACATAGAACTATTAATTATACAATCTTAGATGATATTAGTAAGGAAACTAATGAGTTTTTTATACCACCAATATTTGATAAGGGTAGCAATTTAGAAAAGGAGTGGTTAAAAGATCTTAAGAGTATTAAAGATATATATCCTAATGCTATACTGTTTAAGATAAATGAGAGAGGTATAGTAGAGAATTTTATAATGAAGTGTTATGAAAGACTTTGTGGAGCAGCACAGTTAGAGACTATGCTACAGACTAAGGATACCCTAGAGAGATATATTGAGAATACAGATGGTAAGTTGAAAGAAGAGTTAGAGAAGTATTTAAAGAGTTCCTGTTTGTTTCCTGACAAAGAGTGTAAGAGTCCTTGTATATGGGGAAGCAAGAGAGGAATAGAGAGGAGGATATAGACAGAAATAGTAAAAGCAAAGGGTTGAATTTTATTAAATTGTTCTAGGTTCAACATGGTCTCCTTATTTGCTTATATAATTATTAATGTATAATATTAAATAAATTTGGTTAGAGAAATATGCCCGAAAATTATCCTTACAACAAACAAGAGGCTCCCTCTCCATTAGCAGCTGAGTGCTCTCCATCAGAACAGGTGCAACCACAAGTTGAAGAACGAGAAACTCCCGTTGAAAGCCCTCAAAACGATAGCTCAGAAGTCCCCGTTATAAATCCAAAACTTCCAGAAAAGGATCCATGCCAAATTACACCAGAACTTAGACAATATGTTGACACAGGAAAAAAAGAACAAGATTCAGCACAAAGTAGATTTGCTAATATGAGAAAAAAAATCCCAAAATTTGACATATTAGAGACGGAATTCTACAAGATATCACCTAACACACTTTTTTTCGACACAAAATTACAAGATGAGATCTTAAAAGTGATTAAAGAAAGGTTCAAAACCTTAAGCCAGATTATTCCTGGGGCGGAAACTTCAGACAAGTGGAATGAAACAGAGATAAATTACATGTTTGGGAAAGGTTTCAACCCGACATCTTTAGTGACTTCTGCAGAAAGTTCCGAATGGTTTTCTGGCAAATTAAACCTCGATAAGGATGAGCCTATTATGGTTTCTGAGCTTGGTTGTGGAGCTGGATGGTCAACAATTATGCTGTTTCACAGCTTAGAAAAAATAGCCGAGGGTAGGAAGCAATATATTAATTCTATTGACATGTCTCCACATGCAATCGCTACTACACAGGCTCTCCTGGAGTATTACAACATCCCCTATATTGTAATTGCAAATGATGAACAAAGAGAACAACTCTCCCAATTAATACGACGTGGGGAGATAGATAGCTCTGTATTACTAAATCTTGGCGGATACAAAGAGGTTTTAGAGAAATATCCAGACGATTATTTTAATGGGATATACTCTACACATGGTAGTGCATATTTGTCTGAGAACGAATATGAAGATGTTTTTAATCTTATTTCCAAGAAAGGCAAGAACGACGCCATATTTGTTGCAGATTCATTAAACCCCATGTATACAAACAGACTTTCTGCTCCAATGACCCTACTACAAATGATTTTTCCAAAGGCCACTAGAAAAATACTAGATTCTTTAAATGTCGAATATGTATTTGCTAAGAAAGGCCTGCCTAACACGTCTAAATATTTCCCCCAAAATTCAGAAGTTAAAGTTATTAGAATTTTTAATGAAAAGAGAGCTGATTTAATTATAAAATGGGCAAATTATTTGATACGCACATTAAGAGTTAAACGCTTATTAGAGACAAAGAAATCTCTAAGTGTTACAATGGACGTAGTAGAGAGATATCGTAGTGACGTGTTTCCTTCTACGCAGTTAACTCGAGTTGTAGGCAACATAAATAGGAATGCCAATAAAACTGTATTCGAAGAACTAACAAACAAACCAGATTTTACGATATTTCTTGAAACAATAGGTTTTAGACTTAATAAATAATGCAATTAGATATAATTGGGTATGTAAACATTCTGATAGGAATTACCGACATTCTTTTAGGAGTTTTCGTTTGGCAAGGCAACAGAAAAAACCCGATTAACAAAGCCTATTTATTATGCACCCTCCCCATGGGCCTGTGGTCACTATCCTTGTACTTCTATAACAATCCACTATGGCTAGAGCCGGAGGCATGGCTTAAGGTTGTTTATGTATTTGCTTATTTAATGACGATCTCTCAGATTAACTTTGCTATAAAATATAACAAAACTAATAAACGCATCTTCTCTCAAATTTTATTATATATCATCGGTGGTGGATTGCTTTATGGGACATATTTATTATTATTAAAGAACAGTGTTGTCTTATCAGTGGAGACCCAAAAGTTCTTGTCCATTGCCACAATGGGCAACGATTATATTTTTTATTCCCTACCAATATTTTTATCTTTGTTCTTCCTTTTTTCAACATTCATAATAACAGGGAACAGACTCAAAGGGATATCCAAACGCCAAACACAATTATATTGGATGGGCGGGTTATGTATGATAATGCCATTATTCATCATAGACTTTGTACTACCAATTTTCTTTAACAATACAGTCTTTTATAAATATAGCGCCCTAGGGAATATCTTGTGGTCTATAATTATTGGATATTCTATTATAAATACAAGATTTCTTGATGTTAGATTGGTATTAGGAAACCTTTTGAAAGTTTTCTTTAAAACTATTTATATCTTAGGTGTTATTGTTCTTGTCGTCTTCGTACTAATTCCTCAGTGGTATTTTACAAACGACTTGAGAACCCTACTCTTATCAATTCCTGTTTCAATAATTTTAGGTTTGATTCTTAGCTCCCTTATAAAAAATTATGACGCCTTTATTGAAAACCGTTTAATATATAGTGCTTATAATCCAATTGAGGAGCTACAGAAATATTCACATTCAAATGCTAACACATTATCTATTTTGGAGATCGTTACCAACACCAAAAGGTCCCTGCTAGAGGCTTTAGCTCCAAATAAAATTTATGTGTCCATTGTCTCGAAGGATACTAACAAGGAATACCTATCAAACCAAATCGATACGAACGGAATAGACCAAAAAGATTATGATAGATTCCTCGCCGACTGGCAAGATTTAAATAGTTATAGAATCCTTGTTTATTCTGAAATTAGAAACACTCCTACTTCTGGTAAAAAAATTATTGACACCAGAAAGCAAAATATTACAAATTTTATGGCAAAATATCATATTGAAATTGTTGTTCCTATACAAAGTAGTTCCATGATGAATGGTTTAATAATGCTATCTGAGAAAAGAGATAACTCCATATATACCTTGGGGGACATTAACTTCATAGAAAGTATTTCTCAAAATATGAGTCTGCGTATAGGTCAAGCCGCATTGTATGCTCAGGTTCAAGACCTTAATTCCTCCCTACAACAAAAAGTCTCAGAACAAACTCAAGAACTCCAAAACAAAGTAAAACTTCTCGAAGAAGCCCGTCGCAAAGAAGCAGACATGATAGATATAATGGGCCATGAACTAAGAACCCCTATGTCCATAGTGAAATTAAACACAGATCTCCTACACAACTTCACACATAATGTTGAAAGAAGACAAGAGGATTTTAAAAAATATGTAAAAAGAATTAAAGATGCAGTTGATACAGAAATTAAGCTAATAAACACACTACTCTCTAGCGCTAAATTAGAAGGAGATAAAATAGAATTAAATCCCGAGAAAGTGGATATAATTGACCAAATCAAAATGGCACTACACGCTCAAGAATCTAGAGCTAAAAAGAAGGGTGTGGAGATATTCAGTAAGCTTGATACGAACAACCGGTATGTATTCTCAGACCATGCAAGAACGGTAGAGATTCTTAATAACTTGATAGATAATGCTGTAAAGTATACGCAAAAGGGGAGCGTGACTGTAACTACGGAGGATGAAGAAGAATATGTAAAAATATCAGTTATTGATACAGGAGAGGGAATGTCACAAGAAGATGTTGAAAATCTTGGAAGTAAATTCTTTAGGACAAGCAACTATACTAAATCAGAGTATAGCGATGATATAGATATAGTAAGACCAGGTGGTACAGGTTTAGGCTTATACGTTACCTTTAATCTAATAAGAAAGATGGGAGGAGAGATTGATGTAAAAAGTAAGCTAGGGGAGGGGAGTATCTTTTCCTTTACATTACCAAAATATGTAGGGCAGAAATCTACACCTGTAGCAGACAGTAAAGATATGTTCTCAAGGTTAGGATTAAGAGAGTAGGGTTTTAATTATGCCTAAAACTTCATCCAAATTATCACATTTCATGAGCTTAATTCTTAGCTCATTTGCACCATCGAAACCATTCAAATACATCTTTATATACTTCTTCTGAGTATTAAATGGTCTGTCACCTCCCCAAGTACTCTTGAAAAGCTCTAGGTGCTCCTCTAGGGCACTTAATCTCTCTTTCTTGCCAATGATTAATCTTCTAGAAAAGAGCCACGGGTTTTGCATCACAGCCCTGCCAAGCATCACACCATCTACACCGTACTCAAGCATAAAGCTATCTGCCATATCTAAGCCGTCAACATCTCCATTGCCGAGTATCACTGTAGATGGAGAGAGAGCATCTCTCAACTTAACAACTTTAGAAACCTCTTCCCAATTTGCAGGCTCATCATAGCCCTGTTTAGATATCCTCCCGTGCACTGTAATAAGATCTAGATTTTGCTCAAGCAAAAAACTAAACCATTCATTAGTGATAATAGAATCATATCCTATTCTTGTTTTAACACTCACAGGAATGTTGCCAGCCTCACTTTTAACCGCATCTATAATTCTCTTTACTAACTCTGGATCTTTGATTAATGAAGAACAGTGCCCACTACTTAAAACATTTCTTACACTACAACCAATATTAATATCGACACCATCAGGCTTAAACCTTTTTATATCTTTAACGGCAGCTGCATAGTTCTCTGGAGTATTGCCCCAAAGCTGAAAGACGATAGGGCGTTCTCTTTCTACAAACCTTAATCTATCACTTACCTTATCTCTACCCTTAGACATATAACCATCTGTGTTCATAAACTCTGTAAAAAACAGATCTGGTTTTCCAATATCACACAGAATCTGTCTAAAGACAGAATCAGTTACACCTTCCATAGGGGCTAGGGCATATATCTTCCCATCGCGTTTTAAAATCTTTTGGTATACGTTCATAACCACCGATTATACCAAATCTAGATTGAGGATCTGTGTTAAGTCTGACCTCAGTGGTTGTAACTCGTTTCTGCTACAGAGTTTTAGAAATAGAAGGTCTGTGTTAAGTCCGACCCCAGTGGTTGTAACTCGTTTCTGCTACAGAGTTTTAGAAACGGAAGGCCTGTGTTAAGTCCGACCCCAGTGGTTGTAACTCGTTTCTGCTACAGAGTTTTAGAAATAGAAGGTCTGTGTTAAGTCT
>JBAYNT010000032.1:0-6477 GCA_041678645.1 Candidatus Dojkabacteria bacterium | reverse complement strand
GGTGTTAGATTACTTACTATTATTACATGCTTAGTCCTCATTTCTCCATCTGTTTGTGTACTATATGGATAACCATCATTACCGGCTCCCTCTCCATACAATACTTGGCTTGTACCTGGCTCATCTGTATCCCAACTTATTATTAACTGTGCACTCCTTGACCTATCAGATTGTATATCACTACTCTGTACATCTCCCTCACTCTTTATACCGCTTACCACTGGAGGTCTTGTATCTGTGGCTGTTGTAAATGCATACACATCTGAAGTAGCTCTATTACCCATTGCATCTACTCCCTCTACTGTTAGTTGATATCCACTATCTGGGTCTAATCCATTTATCTCCATTACATGTTCTCCTTCTATTAGTTCCATATCTACCTTATCTAGTGTCTTAGCTTGGCTACTGTATCTCACTATACTGTTGATGGCTATATTACTATTCCAGAACACTTCTATGGTTGGAGTTGGTACCCCTTTCTTCTCTTGGATTTGTACATTACTTACCTGAGGACGTGGAGGGGTACTGAATACATGATCTTCAAATGATTCATACTCATATCCTTCCTCATCTGTTAGGATGATGGTGTAATGATACTCTGTACCATCTTCTAGCATAATCTCATGTAATTGATCCATTTCTTCTTGAGATACTTCTAGGCCTTGTTCATAGAGAGCTTCTCTCTTTTGAGTCTCCATTGCTTCTCTTCGTGCGTCTCTTAGTTGCTCCCTTTGTTCAGGTGTATATTCATGCCACTCATTCCAATCATCTGGCCTGCCAGTTATCTTTAAGTCTTCCATTGCATCTAATATTTGAGCTTGCCTATCTGTTAGTTTCCCATTTTCTATAGCTTGAGTAATAGATTCTACTCTCTGAGCCTCTCTTTGAGCTTGCATATCTTCCCTTAGATCTTCTACAACTTCTACAACCTCATTTTGTGCTACACCTAGTTTCTGGGCAACTCTTGTGATGAAGGTCTCATTAGTAGGGGCTAGTTCTCGGGCATCTACTCTATTAGTAGAAACAAACACTCCAGAGATCACTATTACAACACCCATCGTTGTGTAAATTGTTAGTTTGTTCATAAATATTAAATAAAAAATTATATAAAACACAATATATTGTATTAACATATTACCTAAGGTTAAGTGAAATCATTGTGAAGAGTTACTCCTTATTAAAAATTTCTTCATAACTGATATACTAACTGTATGATAAACAGTGTTAGACCAACCAGAGTAGAAGTTAATTTAAAAGACCTGTCTCATAATCTTAAGTCTGTTAGAGAAGTAGTTGGTAATAGAAAGATTATGGGGATTGTAAAAGCTAATGCCTATGGACATGGTTTGGTAGGAATCTCTAGACACCTAGAGAAGGAAAATGTGGATTACCTTGGAGTAGCTTTTATAGAGGAAGCCATACTTTTAAGAAATGCAAACATTCAAACCCCTATACTTGTCCTTGGAGGTATTGATAACCATCAGATAGAGATGTTTCTGGAAAATGATATCAGTATAACAGGATCCTCTATAGAGAAATTAGAAGCCATATCTACTGAGGCTAAAAAGTTGAATAAAACAGCAAAAGTACACTTGAAAGTAGATACTGGTATGGGAAGAATAGGAGTACAGTGGGATAGAGTTGAACCTTTTTTAAAAGAGGCCTTTGAATTACCTAATATAGATATCGAAGGAATATTTTCTCATTTTGCTAGCTCTTCTTTAGATCTTGATTTAAATAAAAAACAGTTGGATAGATTCAATGCTGCTCTAGAGGCTCTTGATAAGTATGCAGATAGGAAAAAATTAATCATTCATCTTACTGATTCAGGTGGTATTGCAAACAATCTAAAAGACTCCTTTTTTGATATGGTTAGGACTGGATTATCTCTTTACGGTTACTCTCCTATAAAAAGTTTTCAAAATCAACTCAAACCTATTATGGCTTTTAAAACAAAAGTCTCCTACTTTAAAGTTTTAGGGAAAGGTTCTACTGTTGGATATGATAATAAATATATTACGAAGAAGATGACAAGGATAGTTACATTACCTGTGGGATATGCTGATGGATATGCTAGATCCTTATCTAATAAAGGGAGAGTGATTATTAAAGGTAAGGAGTATCCAATAGCGGGTAGGATATGCATGGATCAGTGTATGGTTGATATAGGGCCCAAGGGAGACGCTTATAACGGTGACGATGTATTACTTTGGGGCAGTGATTGTAAGAATAGTATAGATTTGTGGGAGGTTAGTAAATTAGCAGACAGATCTATATATGATATGCTTACAGGCGTTTCTCAAAGAGTCCCTACTGTTTATATAGATTAATTCCAAAGGTTTTTTGGATACTCACCCTTTTCAACTAACTCTTTCAGTTTAGCTCTAACTATTTCAGCATCTTCTGGATATGTCACCCCAAACCAATTAGCTGTACTCTCTAAAACTTTCATCTCAACCCTTCCTTGATCTATCAACCTGCTTAATTCTATCGGAAGGAGAAATTCTCCTTTCATTGCATCACTGTTTTCTTTGAGGAAAATATCAAAACCCTCTTCAAATTCTTGAAATGTAGATGGATGTAAACAAAACATATTCATAGAAATCAAAGTCTCGCCTTTTATATTCCTCATCGCTTTCCCATCCCAAGTTACTCCATTTATCTCATTGCCTTCATCCCTAGCTATCTCAAATGTCTCCTCTATCTTTACAAGTAGATCATCTTTTACAGTACATACACCGCGTTTAACTGTTCCCGCATCACTCAAAACATTTTCTAGTCTATATGCTGGAATTGCATATGTATCTTCTGTACACTCATCTCTTAAAAACTTTGCAGCAATTTCGAAGGATTCTCTACCATAGAAGTCATCTCCATTAATTATCAGAAACGGGTCTTCGATAATGTCTTTAGCACAAAGCAGAGCATGACCTGTACCCCAAGGCTTCTCTCTCCCTGGATCTTTCTCATACCAACCAGGGAGCATATCTACTGTCTGAAAACAGTAATCAATATCAATTCTATCCTGATATTTATGTAAGAAAACTTCTCTAAATGCCTCCTCCATATCAGGTCTAATTACGAACACTATCCTATCAAAACCAGCCTTAATTGCATCATAAATGGAGTAATCTATTATAGTCTCACCACTTGGGCCAAAACCCTCCATCTGCTTTAAACCTCCATACCTACTACCCATACCTGCAGCCAACACGAACATTGCAATTTTAGAATTCATAGTTATAACATTACAACTTAGTTATAAATCTTACCTCATACTAAAACCCTTTTCCACCAGCCATCATACTCTCTATTTTCTCTTGTACCGATAATGGCATCCTCTTTACAGAGTTATTTACAAAGCCCTTAACTATTAGCTCCGTAGCCTCCTCTTCATTTAACCCTTTTGTCTGTAAATACTCTATCTCCTCTTTGGAAATCTTACCTATAGAGGCCTCATGAGAAAGCTGCACAGAAGGATTCTGAGCTTTTAGTAATGGCACAGTCTCAACAGCTCCTGCTTTCTCTAAAAGAACTGCATTACATTCAATATGCCCTCTTGAGTTATCACCCTTACCGACTATTTCAGTCACTGTCTTGTAATTACCACCTTCAGAAACAACACTGGAAAGAATCTCTCCACTACTTTCTGAACCCTCTAAGCTTATCCTACCTCCAATATCCAACTTACTCCCCTTATGTGAGTAAACCAATGATTGCATTACTGCTTTTCCATTATCCTCAACAAAAACTTGTGGATTACTTACAATCTCTTTAACTTTTTCCCATACAACATAGTTTGATATGAAGACACCACCCTCTTCTACATGCACTTTAGTTTTAGGAAACACTCTAGACGTTTCTCCCCAAGAGTGAATCATATTAAAGGTTAAAGTAGCATTCTTACCAACAAAGATATCCGTTATCGCGTTATGGGTATTACTTTTTACATGATCATTAGATAAACAACCAGTGAACACCTCAAGTTTAGATCCCTCCTCTGCTACAATTACATTTCTTACATTCTGCTCAAATCCAGACTGAGATGTAAGAAAACATGTTTGTATAGAACTTTGAGAATTCTCAGAGAGTAGAATTAAATACCCTGTATATTCTTTAAAACTGTTCTCTTGAGTATCATACTGTTTTAAATATTTCTCTACTTTAGGATTCTTGATATTAAGTATCTGCAACTGCTCATCAGAGGTCTCCATTAGAAGAGGTTTGTTGTCATTAAGTACAATGTATGGGTTCATACCAACATTACTGTAGTTATCTAAGAAGTCTTCTAAGTTAATCATTTAGTTGCGATATCACAATTTACACAATTTTTATAACCCTGTTTTCTAATACACTCCCATATCTTCTCTGGCTTACCTTTGCATACAATCTCTCCATTAAGTATTACATACGCAATATCCATATCTAATTCCCTAAGAATAGCGCCTGTATGAGTTGTAATTACAATGCTTTTCTTTTGACTAATATTTTTAAGATATTTAGATATCTTTTCAATATTCTCTATATCTACACCTGAGTCAAGCTCATCTAAAAGATATGTGTGGATATTTTCAAGTAAAGCAAGTGTGAAAATCTCAACTCTTTTTATCTCTCCACCAGAAAGAGTAGAGTTAATGTCTCGCTCTAGGAGTTTATCAATATCCAGATCCTCTATATCCTCTTTTATCTTGTCATACTCAAATTCATATTGCTCCATTAGATTCTCAACTGTCACACCCTTAATTGCAACACTTTTTTGCCCTATATATCCCAATCCCATTTTTACTCTTTGGTCTATACTTTTATCTTTTACACTTTCTCCATTTATTTCAATCTTACCTTTTTTAATCTTGTATCCATCTAATCCCATTATGACTTTGAATAGGGTGCTTTTCCCTGAGCCGTTTGGGCCAAAGAGAACGACCTTCTGACCATCTTTGATATCAAGGTTAATATCTTTAAGAATCTCTTTTCCATCAGCTTCTACTGTTAGATTTTTTATTGATAGCATAATAAATTATATTAAAATAACGTATAATTGACCAGATGGACATCTCTAAATTTCAAACACTTAAAGAATTACACGAATACTACAGTATTAATAATAGGTGTAAATTAAAGAAAGTAGCTACTCAACCAGTATATGAATTTAAACTACCTAAAAGCAAAATCGTCTTTATCGGAGAAGCACCGGGAAGAGAAGAAGATAAGCACGGAATACCTTTTGTTGGTGCTGCAGGTAAACTCTTTAATGATTTACTTAAAAGCATTAATCTAAAAAGATCTGATGTGTATCTAAGCAATATTGTTAAGTATAGGCCACCAAATAACAGAGAACCTCAAGAAGATGAAAAGGGCGCATGTAGAGTATGGTTAAATGCTGAGTTACTATTCATCAACCCAGAGGTAATCGTAACTCTAGGAAGCCAAGCTCTTGATAGGTTTGTAAAAGGAGCAAGAATATCTGCGACACACGGTACAGCTTTTTCTCATCCTTCAGATATTCCAATATTTGCTATGTATCATCCTGCTGTAGCTCTTTACAACCCTAATCTTAAGAATACGCTTGAGGGTGATTTTAAGAAGTTAAAGAGTTTTGTTGATTCTGGATTTAAACTAGAAAAAACAGAGATTCAAGAACCCTTAATTGACGAAGAGAAACAGAAAGAAGTTAATGATATTTTAGATCTCTAGTTATCCTCCCAACCCTCATCGTAGAAAATCTTCTCTGCTGCTGTTTCATAGTTATCACAAAGTTCACTTTCTTTAAACCATATGGGTAATTCCCTCTCTGCATTCTCCACACTATCAGAAGCATGAATCATTGTTCTAGTTGAGCGAGAGATATAGTCGGCTAATTGGTAGGTATCTAACGAATAGTCATCTCTAATTGTTCCAACATCACCAGCTGCTGGACTAGTATTACCTAAGATTTTTCTAACACCAGAGATTACACCAAAGCCTTCCAATACCATAGCGACAATTGGGCCACATGTAAGATAGCTAATATTTCTTTGTCTAATAATCTTACCCCTTTCCAACGAATCCCAATTAGATATATCCTCCCCTCTTATCTCTGCTCCCTTTTTAGCCTTCTCTCCAACTTCAATTAGATATGAGTTCTCATCTACATAATGCTCTCCTACTTGCTCCTCTGTTGCATTAAGCATTTTCATTGCAATAATCTTAAAACCTTTTCTTTCAAATCGAGTCAGTATCTCTCCTACTATTTGTCTTTGTAAAACATCTGGTTTGATTAAAAGTAGAGATCTTTCTTTTGCTATTTCTGGAACTTTCATAATTTTTCAACTATTAATTTATTCCAGTATTGTAACGCATTCTTCGTTCTAATGCTATATAATCATCTATGGAAAAGTTGGATTTAATAATAATTGGAGGTGGGGCTTCTGGCCTAATGGCGGGGATATTAGCTAAAGATAAAGGGTTAAATTTCTTAATTATAGAGAAAAATGAACG
>JBAYNT010000031.1:0-6565 GCA_041678645.1 Candidatus Dojkabacteria bacterium | reverse complement strand
ATTAGAAGTTATAATTAGGTAGTGTATCAGAAAGTTGGGAAATTATCAAAAAGAATTTATTGAATATGTAAATAACATGTAGCAGTGCCATCCGTATGGTGAATATAAGCATAATTGCCCCCAAACCCATCGGTTGCTTTATATAATTCTCCTGCTTTTACTGCATATATTGGTGCGCCATAATTTACAGTATGATCTCTGTTGTAAGATATTAAATCTATAGCGTAATATATTCCATAATTATCACTATGGTAATTTTGGGACATAATTACATGTGGCCCTGCAATAGGTAGAGGCAATGATCCTGCATACATATATGGCCATCTCCAACCATCCCAACCAGTAATCCAAGAATTCTCTCCTTGTGTTAAGTATCCACTTAGGAGGGGGATATCTCCGCGACAGGGGTTCCCATATTGTGAGCTCTTGTACGAAAAATGCAGATGTGCTCCTTTAGATCTTGAACCAGTGTTACCCATTCTTCCTATCCATGCCCCTGCTTCAACAGGGCCCTTGTTAACTGCATCATCACCATATTTGTCAATATAATTAAGTATTGCAGAGTCTAAGTCAGAAAGAGCTTTAACATTCTTCACATACTGAGCCTCTAACTCAGCTGCCTTCTGTTTACTCTGTACAAGCAATCTCTCTCTCTCTACTTTTTGTGAATCTAAGTTGCTCTTCTCAATTAGAAGTTCTTCCTGTTGCTCCTCCATCTTTAATTTGGTTGCCTCTAATTCAGATCTCTGTTTTGCAAGCTCCTTCTCCTCTACCTCTAACTCCCTTACAAGAGAAGCATAACTCTCTAGCTGTTCTGCGTCCTTTTCTCTTGTAGTAAGAAGATATTTTGTTTTCCGCAGTATTTGGTCTAAATTCTTTGTATCTAAGAAAAGCTCTAATGCACCAATGAAGGAGTATTTGTAGGATTCTGTGATCCTCTGATTGACAGTACCCTCAAGCTGGTTAATCTCCTGTCTTGAGAGACCGATACTGTCCTCTGTTTTCTCTATCTTCTCCTCAAGTATTTTCATTTCAATATTTTTTGCAGCAAGTTCTATCTCTAAGGATTTTATCACCTTTTCTGTCTGTTCGATCTGATTAGCTATATAGTCAAGCTTCTGAGAGAGAGATAGCTGTTTATACTCCTCATTACTTAATTGACTTTGAATACTGCTATTTTTCCTGGAGAGATCATTGAGTTGATTGCGAAGATAGTCAAGACATTCAATAGAGGATGGATCCATCGAGCTAGGACATGAAGCAGCCTCTGTTCTTAGAGGAACCTGAGAGAGTAATAGAATAGATAGGAATCCAATTGTGAGCAGTTTTTTTATTTTCATTATTTATCCTTAAGATATTTATTAACAGCGCTGTAGCTACTCCCTATACCCAAAATAGCACCAACACCAACATGTACTAAGTAATGTATTAAAACGAAAAGCAGATTAAATTCTCCAAGGAAGTTTAAATCGAAATCATTAATAATCTGTGATACCCAATACCAGTAATTTGCATTTTGGCTATAGAAGACGATGAGATACCAAGGGAGAAGAATTAAGGTAGAGGCAACGAAACCTCCAATTACACCATACAAAGCTCCTTCTAGAATAAAAGGGGTTTTGATAAAACTCTCTGTACCACCTACAAGATGCATAATCTCTATCTCTTCTTGATGAAGTTTAATGTTAAGTCCAATCGTTACTCTAATTAAGAAAAAGGTTATTAGTATCAAAGAACTAATAATTAGAATCCCTCCGAGGTTAATAATCCTAGAGAGCGTCCTCATATTATCAACGACATCTTTGAAATAGAGAATGTCATCTATATATACGTTCGTACTCTTCTCTTGATTAACAGTATCGATAACCTGGAGTAGGGCATCTATATTTACTGCCCTTATTTCAAGACTTGGTGGTAATGCATCCGCAGTAATTGTAGAAATTAAATCTGGGTTATCTGCGAAATCCTCCTTATAGATCTCCAAAGCTCTGTCCTGTGTTACATACTCAATACTCTCAATTAACTCTTCATCATATAATTTGTCTCTTACTGAAAAGATCTCTTTCTCAGTAGCTTCCTTGTCAAAAAATATTATCACTTGAGCTTTCTGCTCATAGTAATGTACAGCCCTTCTGCTCATGATTGCTAGGCTGATAAAAAATGATGATATTGTAAAAACCACAGCAGTAACAAGTATTGTAGATATAGTAAACAATTTACTTCTCTTAGGACTGCTTACTTTACTTTTTGTTAACATCTTTTTTTGCACTTAAATAATTTTGTATATATTTCTTCAGCTCTTTCTCTTCTTTCCTTTTAAGTTTTAACTGTTTAAGATCGCCCTCTGTTAGATTTAATAAGATCTCATGATTATATATAGCATTTTTCTCAAACTTTTCTACAAGCCCCTTACTCAATTTGTCCAGCTCGGGATCCATTCTTCTTTTCTCCCTCACAGCTTCTTCACCCATAGCCTGATTTACAGGCTCATCTTTCTGCTCTTTCTTTTCAGATTTAGATGTAGGTTTCGTGTCTGACTCTACCCTCCCTTTTTTAAGGTGTATCTCTCGGGTACTCTTTCTATCAGAGTTTACTAAGATATTATCATGAGAAATTACTATAACGGTTGTACCAGACTGGTTAATTTTCTTAAGTATATCTAAAATCATAAATGCATTTTCATCATCAAGGTTACCTGTGGGCTCATCTGCAAGTAACAGTCCAGGATTACTAGCAACTGCCCTAGCTATTGCTCCCCTTTGTTGCTCTCCACCAGATAA
Organism: Candidatus Dojkabacteria bacterium; assembly: GCA_041678645.1. GTDB lineage: Bacteria > Patescibacteriota > Dojkabacteria > SC72 > SC72 > WOZL01. The sequence continues at coordinate 3,785 of JBAYNT010000031.1, read as the reverse complement.
CTGTTGAGGATATAGATGTTGTCTATCCTCTAAACCAACGAGTTCAAGTAGATAATCAGTTGTATCTTTAATCTCTTTAGGATTCTTCCTAATTATTTCTAATGCAAAATCTATATTTTCTTTTATTGTTCTAGTATTGAGCAATTTCATATCTTGAAATACAACCCCTAGCTTTTGTCTGTAAGCAGGTAACATTTTACGAGGAATCTTTGGTACCTCAATATCTTCATAGAAAATACTTCCAGAGGTAGGAATTTCATCTTTAATAAGCAATTTAACAATTGTAGATTTGCCAGCCCCTGAGGGCCCTGTAACAAAGCAGAATTCCCCTTGGTCTATCTCAAAACAGACATCTTCTAATGCTACTATATCCCCATCATATCTTTTTGTTACCGTGTCGAATTTGATCACGAGCAGTTGAGCAGTTAATTTATGTACCTATATATTACTGTATTCTGAGTTGGGCTTCAATAAAGGTATCTAATTTTCCATCAAGAACATCTTCAGGTTCATTAGATTCTACATTAGTTCGGAGATCTTTAACAAGCTTGTAGGGATGGAGGACATAATTTCTGATTTGATTTCCCCAGCTAGCTTGTTTGTAATCTCCCTTTATCTTATCTATTTCCTCTATCCGTTCATCTTCTAATATTCTTGCAAGTTTAGATCTAAGAGTGTTCATAGCACTTTCTCTGTTTTGTGCCTGACTTCTTTGTGTGGAGCAGTGTACTGTGATACCGGTTGGTATGTGTGTAATCTGTACTGCTGAGGAGGTTTTATTAACTTTTTGGCCACCTGGTCCTCCAACTCTTACAGCTTTAAAATCGATGTCGCTTTCTGGTATCTCTATATCGCTATCATTTCTTTCCATTACAGGTATTACCTCTACACCAGCAAATGTTGTTTGCCTTAAGCCTTGTGCATTAAATGGAGATATTCGGACCAATCGATGTGCCCCATGTTCTCTTTTGAGTAATCCATAGACATACTCTCCAGAGACTTTCATAGTCACATTAGATATTCCAGCTTCACTACCACCCTCCATGTGCTCAATTTCATATTTCCAACCTTTACTGTCAAAATACATCTGATACATCCTTAGAAGCATTTGTGCCCAATCGTTAGATTCTGTACCTCCTTGACCAGCATGGATACTTAGAAGTGCATCACTATCATCGTATTTGCCAGAAAGAAATTTTAATCTCTCAAAATCCTTGATTCTACTATGTAAATCTTGATACTCCTCAATCAGGTCCTCTGAATTCTCTATGTCATCATGTAGCTCTATTAAGGAGTCTAAATCACCGTTTAATTTGTTAGCAGTATCTATTTCTTTTCTAATACTCTCTATGAGTTTCATTATCTTTTGTGCTTTCTGGTTCTTTTCCCAAAAATCTTTTTCAATAGAGATGTCCTCTAACTCTTTAAGTCTATCTTTTTTAGCATCTAAATTAAGGGAAGAAATTATAGAATCCAAAAGCTCTTTATCATTTTCCAATATTTTTTTTGTCAAAGTGTTCATTGCAATATATTATATACTATGTAAAGATATTGACACATGTTTGACTTTTTGAAAGATAAACAACCTGTAAGTGAAGGAAAAGATACGCAATTGAGAAAGCTTGTCACATTGATAATTCTGGATGGCTTCGGTGTACACCCAGATCCTATGGGCAATGCTGTGATTGCTGCTAAAACACCATTCCTCGATGCTGCTTGGACACATGGTAAATCAACTTTAATACATGCTTCTGGTACACATGTAGGTCTTCCAGGCGAAGTTGCAGGTAATAGTGAGGTAGGCCATCTTAATCTTGGTGCTGGGCAGGTAGTATATCAGTCATTACCTCGTATTAACGAAGCTATAGAGCGCCATGAGTTGGACGACAATAAAGTCGTGAAGGAAATGTTTAGCCATCTTAAGAAGAATGGTTCTAAATTGCATTTAGTTGGGGTATTAAGTGCTGCAGGGGTTCATGGGCATATAAAGCATCTTTTCTCATTACTTGATCTTTGTAAGAGCAAGGGTATAGATCCATATATCCATGTAATCTTAGATGGCAGAGACACTCCTCCTACGGAAGGATATTGGTATTTAAGTAAGCTCAACCAAAAGATTAATGAGTTAGGTGTTGGGCACATAGCCTCTATGATGGGTAGATACTACGGTATGGATAGAGATAGTAGGTGGGAAAGAACAAAGCTCGCATATGATGCTATGGTAGGAATATCCAATAATAAATTTGTAGACCCTATTAAGACATTACAAGACTCATATGCAAAAGATATTTCCGATCAATTCTTCCTACCAAGTGTAGCGGTAGATTTTAGAGGTAAGCTAATTGGTAAGGTTCAATCTAATGACGCAATACTTTTTTGGAATTTCAGAGAGGATAGGGCTAGACAATTGACAAAAGCTTTCGTAATGAATGAGTGGGATCATTTTGTAAGAAGAGAGTATCCAGAAAATTTGTATTTTGTAACGATGACAGGGTATGAAGAAGGCCTCCCAGCGAAGGTAATATTCCCACCTAACAAGGTTAAGCTGTCACTAGCAGAGTACCTTTCAGCAAGTGGTATCAAGCAGCTGCATGTATCAGAGACAGAGAAGCATATGCATGTAACGTACTTTTTCAATGGTGGTGTGGAAAACGCTTATGTTGGAGAGGACATTATAAATGTCCCGTCTCCAAAGGTAAATGATTATGCGGTAGTTCCAGCAATGAGTGCAGAAATAATTGCTCAGGAGACATTTAATAGGATAAAAGCGAATGGTAAGTATGGTTACGGTTTTGTACTAATTAACTTTGCTAATCCAGATATGCTTGGTCATACTGGGGATTTCAGAGCCACGGTTAGGGCTAATGAAATAACGGACAGGCTTACAGCAGATATTAGTAAGGTAACATTAGAAATGGGAGGATCAGTTATAATCACAGCAGACCATGGTAATTGTGAGACGATGATAGACAGAAATAGTAATCAGGTTGATATAGCACACACAAACAATCCAGTACCTTTAACTATATTAAATAGCCCTGAGCAAATCGACGGAAAAGATGGCAGGAGAATAGAGAAGATTGGTACAGGTGATAGAGCAAAGCCAACAGGTATTCTAGCGGATGTTGCTCCTACAGTATTAGGTACAATGGGCGTAGATGTCCCAGGTATAATGACAGGTATGGATCTTAATCAGGTTATATAGAAAGGATTAGTATAAGGATTCCTATCAAAATTCTATATATACCAAAAGTAGTTAACCACTTACTTCTCTTAAATCTCTTTACAAGTATCAGAGCTACATACCCTATCGTAAATGTAATGGCAACAATTAATAATGTCTCTATAAGTGGGAGAGAAACGTTCTCTAGAGAAGCACCATTAGCTAAAAGGAGACCTTTTGCGACGAGATAGAGGTTGGCGCCTATTAGAAGTGGGATTCCTAGTATAAAGCTAAGATTAAACGCGCTATACTTATCAAGCCCAACACTCATACCTGTTAAGATTGTAACTCCAGATCTTGATACTCCAGGGATAAGAGATAATATCTGTCCAGTACCAACGACCATCATTTTACCCAGGGGTACATCTTCAGGGCTAACCTCACTAGATGGAAGTTTGATGTTTTCAGCAAGAATAAATAGTATTCCTACGACTATTAAAGATACTGCCATAATTATATTTCCTCTTAGAAAATTTGCTATATAATCTTCAAAGAGAAATCCAATTACGGCTGTTGGAAGAGTGGCGAGTAAGAGTTTGAAGTAGAAGAACAGCTTGTCTTT
>JBAYNT010000030.1:0-6676 GCA_041678645.1 Candidatus Dojkabacteria bacterium | reverse complement strand
TTGCCGGGGACAAGTCTTACTCTGGCAACGGACGATTTTCTTCTGCCTGTTCCGCAGTATTGCATTTTAGCTATTTCGTTATCTCCCTTCGATTAGAAATTCCAGATTTCCGGCTTCTGAGCTTCGTGCTTATGCTCGGGTCCCCTATATACAAACAATCTACTCATTCTTCCATCTCTAAGTTTGTTTTTAGGTAACATATTCTTTACTGCTAAGATGATAGTCTGTCTAGAATCCTTCTTAAGTTGTTCATCAAACCTTATCTCCTTTAGACCTCCAGGATAACCTGTGTGATGTCTATAAAATTTCTTCTTTTCCTTACCTCTTGTTAGTTTTATATCATCACTATTAAGCACTATTACAAAATCTCCACAATCTAAATTAGGAACTATCTCTGGTTTACCTTTACCTATTAACAAAGAGGCTATCTGAGTAGCAGCTCTCCCAAGAATCTGATCTTTTACATCTACAACCTGCCATACTCTTTCAATATCTTCTTTTTTTGTCCAACCTGTTTTGTACTCCATTTTGTAAATAATAAAAATTATAATCCAGCTCTAGTTCTAACTATCTGAGTTGCCTTACCCTCGCTTTTAGTCGATTTCCCACCTGCAATCTTTTTAATCTTTCTCTCATCGATATTTTTATTTGCTTTTCTACCAATCTCTGATTTCTTTATATCCTCTTTCGGCTCTTTCTCTTTGCTACCAACCTTTTTCTTACTTCTCTCAAAACCTATTAACTCGAGCCTTGACTGTTCTGCATTATCTCCTGCCCTAAATCCTGTTTTCCTAACTCTTACACCATGATCCTCATTCTTGGCATACTTAGTTGCTTTTTCCACTAGTTTTTTACTTCCCAAGATTCTATGAAATTTCCTCGTGTCCTCTAAAGTAATATCTTTTTTGCTCATCTCTGAAAGAAGAGATTGGGCTGCACCTTTTATCACCTTAGCTTTTTGAGTAGTAGTGTTTAATACTCCATTGGTGAATAGGGTTCTTATCTGATTCTGAATCAAGGATAACCTATGTGATCTTTTTCTTCCTAGTTTTTTAATAGCAACTCTCTTATACATTTAATTATTCTTCCGATTTAATATTAACTCCATATTCGCTCAATAGCTCGACTACCTCGTTTAATGACTTATTACCAAATCCTTGTAGATTCAAAAGGTCTGATTTAGTGGTATCCTGCAAATCTCCTACTGTCTTGTATCCCCCAGATAGTAATCCAGACTTTGATCTTTTAGATATAGGTAATTCTTCGATCTTCCAACCATGTACTTCATTTTCATCCTCTGATAGGTCTTCTTCAGTCTCAACAGCCGTTGAGGCATCTGCTAACTGCTCAACTTCTTTTTGTGCCATACCCATAGCGATCATTACTTTCCCGGCAAACTCTTGTAATATCTTTGCGGATTCCAAAAGCGCCTCTTTAGGTTCAATACTTCCGTCGGTATATACACCAATTACTACAGCATCTAAGTCTGTTCTCTGACCTTTTCTAGCTTGCTCGACAGAAAGGCTAACTCTTTCTATAGGGGTAAAATCACAATCTAATGGAATAATCCCTGCTTCAGGCCTATCAACATTCTTAACATCTTTATATCCAATACCTCTCTCTACTGTAAATTCTATCTCAAGCTCCGCACCTGCATCTGTAAGTGTGGCAATATCTCTTTTCTCAGAAGAAAGCTCAACATCACCTAAGAATTCAATATCATCAGTTGTTACTTTTCTTTCACCACTTACTTTAATCTTACAAATCTGTGGCTCATCTTTGTGAGTGATAAACTTCAACTCTTTAAGGCTGAGAATTATGCTCAAGACATCCTCTTTTACACCCTCTAAAGTAGAATATTCATGCTTTGCACCTTTTATTTTCACAGATGTAATTCCTGCCCCAGGAAGACTAGAATAGAGGATCCTTCTTAGGGCATTACCTAGTGTATGTCCATAGCCTCTTGGTAAAGGAGAAATTTCAAACAGCCCAAAATTCTTCTCCTCGTCTTTTATTATTACCTTTATATCTTTAAAAGCTTCCATATATATATTAAAACAAATTATCTAGAATAGAACTCTATAACAAGGTTTTCTCTAATACCTTCATCGATCTCATCTCTAACCGGCAACCTTGCCATCTTAGCCTTGGTTCCTTTAGCCTCTATCCATGCAGGCACAGGGAAGAGTTTCTCGACTGGGGCAAGTTTCGCCATTTTAATCTCAATTGAATCTCCCTCATTAACTTCATAGGAAGGGATGTCTAGTTTCTGACCATTTACTAACACATGTCCATGAACTATGGCTTGTCTTGCGGCTGCCCTTGAAGGAGCAAATCCTGCATAATAAGCGATGTTGTCCAGCCTTGATTCTAACATTCTTAAGAACTCTAAACCCTTGTCTGAATTATTTACCTTAGATCTTCTATCTGCCTCTTTATAAACATTCTTAAACTGCTTTTCTCTCATCCCGTATGTCCTCTTTACTTTCTGTTTTTCTCTAAGATGAACACCGTAATCAGATAACCTTTGTCTCCTTTCAGTACCGTGTTGCCCTGGGACAAATGGTTTTCTGTTTAATGCGTTCTTATCAGAAAATGATCTAGTTCCCTTAAGGTGCAGGTTTACACCCTCTCTTCTACTTAATTTTCCTTTTGGCCCAGTATATCTTCCCATTAAAAATTTTTAATATATTAGTTTCTAGGTGCCTTCCTTGGCATGCATCCATTATGTGGTATAGGTGTCCTGTCTGCTAGATGTGTAATCCTTAGACCTGCAGCATCAAGTCCCTTAACTGCAGCATTCCTACCAGATCCTGGACCTTTAACAAAAACTTTCACCTCTTTTAATCCAAACTTTTTAATAGCCTTTTGGGCTGTATCTTGAGCCGCTTTAGTTGCAGCAAATGCCGTACTCCTTCGTGCACCACCAAAGCCAACCACTGCGGGACTTCCCTGAATTAGTGCATTGCCCTCCTCGTCTGTTAATGTGACTATTGTATTGTTAAAAGATGCTTGGATCATAGCCATACCTCTTTCAACCTTCCTCTTACTTACAACTTTTTTATTTTTTGTACTTGTTGCTTTCTTTGCCATTTAGACTATGTCTTTTCTAACTTATGTTTTAATCCTCCGACAGGCTTACTCTTACCTTTTCTAGTATGTGCATTATGCCTAGTTCTCTGACCTCTAACTGGTAATCCTAGCTTATGCCTAAGACCTCTATAGCTTCTAATATCTTTCAATCTCTTAATGTCCCTAAATTCCTTTTGCCTAAGTTCACCTTCTGTTTGCAAGTTCTTGTCAAGGTATGCCCTCACCTTATCTAGATCATCTTCTGACATATCCCCAACTATTGTATTTTCATCAATTTTAGTTCCTTTGCAAATCTCTTTTGCTTTATTTTCACCAACACCATAAATCTCCTGCAAGGAGACCCATATCTTCTTATCATTTGTTATTTCTACACCTGCTATTCTTGCCATATTTAAAAGAAAAATATTAATTAGCCCTGTCTCTGCTTATGCTTAGGGTTTTTTCTACAGTAAACATATACGCGACCTTTTCTTGTCACTGTGTAACAATCTGAACATATTTTTTTTACAGAGGCCTTAACTTTCATATTTATTTATATCTATATGTAATTCTACCTTGACTCTTATCATATGGAGTCATTTCTATCTTAACTTTATCTCCTTCTAGAATTCTAATGTAATGCATTCTCATCTTTCCAGAAAGATATCCCATAACTTCATGCTTTTTACCGTCTGCCTCTATCTCTACTGTAAATTTCGTACCTGGTAGAGATTCCTTCACCACTCCTTCAAATTCAAATATCTGTTTTGTATCTTTCGCCATCCAAAAGCATTTAGTTAACTAAATGTGTCCAGTGATTATATCAAAGTATTGCTCATAATTCAAAGATTTTTTGAGTATTTATACCTGGTAGATAACCACTCGGAAACGGTGTAAGAATACCAGATATTACATAACTATTCAATACATATCGATAAATTCATTTTTATCTGCTCTTTCTGTTTTTTACTTTAAATATGAGGAGGATCCAAGCAGACGCTAACATCATAACAATTCCAGATAGTGTCATTACCATATCGAAGTGCTTATCGCTTATATTAGCGATTATACCAAGCAATATGCTTATTATTGCAGTGGAGATGCTCAGAGCAGAGTCATAGAAGGCATATTCTTTACCCTCCATACCCTCTCTTATATTAAGGGCAAATAGTTTTCTCCAATTAACAACGTTTAGAGATATCCCAAAGCCAAATACAAACTGAAGAAGGAAATAGTGCCAAGGCTCAGTTATATGAGGATAGAATAGGTAGGGTGTACCCGCTAAGATAGAGCCGATTGCAAGTATAATTATCTCGTCTTTATCTTTATTTAATCTGTCTGTTAATATCCCAATAGGTATCTGAAAAACAGCACGAGTGATAAAGTATATTCCAGTTCCTATGCCTACAAACTCTACGGTGTCTTGACCCAATTTACCAGCAAGATATATTCCTGATAATGCAGAGATTACTACAAATGATCCCCAGGTAAAAATGTCTGATAGGGTGAGCAGAAGGGTTACTTTGTTTAGTCTAACTAACCATTTTTTCATTTATGTGAGTTCGTTTAGTTTTAATTTTTCTACAACTACTTTATGGATTTCTTCTATACTCGGCGTTGCATCTATCTCTATGAGGTTACCCTCTTCTTTGTAATGATAAATTATGGGTTCTATTGTTTTATTATATTCCCTCATCCTCATCTTTATCCTTTCTGGACTATCATCTTCTCTTTGTACCAGTTTAGTCCCACATTTGTCACAATACCCTCTTACATTCTCTATCTTATGTTTTTCATGATATATAGCATCACAATTGGGACAGACCCACCTCAGGGAGAGTCTCTCGATAGCGTTTTCTTCAGAAAGAGTAAAGTGTACAAATGCATCTAAAGTACGATTGGCCCCTTCTAACACTTCTTCAAATAGTGGCACCTGCCCACGACTTCTTACAACTGATACAAAGGCCCAGTTTTTTTCTTGATCGAATTGCTTAATCCACTTTTTAAGCATTGTATAAGTTAGTGAATCTGGGACCCACTTTCCTTTTGACCAGAACTGGTACGCCTTTATTGCATCTATATCTCCCTGGGAGTACATCTCCCTAAACATACTTCCAGTACCAATATTTTCAAAGTTATAGCCATTCACTAAAAGGTCCACTTGCGTGTCTTTTCCAGAACCGGAAGGACCATGAAAAAGGACTGTTCTCATACTTTTGCAATTGAAGTCATTTTATTTATGCTCGTTAATAATAGCATATTAGAGATATTTATCGTAGCTTCTAACGACTGACATTGACTCTATTTCCCTCTTTATTTCCAATACTGTACTTACGACAATTAGGAGGCCTGTACCTGAGACAATTGTTGTTGTAAGAATCCCTGAGGATATTAATAAGTTTGGCAAAACAGCTATAGTGGCTAAAAATAAAGCACCAACTGCAGTAAGCCTAAGAGCAACTTTTCTTAAGTAATCAGAGGTCGTTTTACCTGGTCTAATCCCCGGGATAAAAGCTCCCTGTTTTTGTAGGTTTTCCGCCAACTCTTCTGTATTAAATACTACAGAAAGATAGAAGAAAGAGAATGCTATTATTAATACAAATGTTAAGACATTTTTAAAAACATTATCTGACAATAATTCCAATGTTTTCTGAGATATTTGTGTAACCTTGTCACTATAATTTTTGCTAATTAGGAATTGTGCAACTAGTTGGGGGAAAGAGAGAATTGAGATAGCAAAGATGACTGGCATAACACCCGTTTGTGTAAGTTTAATTGGAATATAGCTGTCTTTAGCCCCTCCTACTCTTACTCTGCGAGAATACTGCGTGGTAATTCTTCTCTCAGCTTGGGTAATATATACCACAGCTGCAACAAGAATAACCCCAAAGAGAAAGAATATGGTAGTTTGTAAATTGTCCATTAGTCTTAGATTATTCCTTATGGTTCCCGGGATTCCTGCAATTATTCCTAGAAATATAAGATAGGAAGAGCCTCCACCTAAACCATCTTCAGAGATAAGCTCACTAAGCCACATCATAACAACAGAACCTGCGGTTAACGTCGCGGACATAGTTATTAATGTTAACGGATCCAATTGATCAACAAGACCAAAACCCCTTAGAGTTGAGTAGATAACAAAAGATTGCAGTATGGCTAAAGGTACAGTAAGTAGTCTTGTGTACATACTAATTTTCTTTCTACCTTCAACTCCTTCTTTACGCAATTCCTCAAGTTTGGGTATTACGGAACCAAGTAGTTGGAAAACAATAGAAGCATTAATATATGGTGTAAGACCAATAGCCACAATAGACGCTGTCTCCAACACTCCCCCAGACACTGTGCTTAAAAGATCTCCAAGTTCACTACCCGCGAAGAGCTTAGTTATGGCATCTGCTGGAATACCTACAACCGGGACAGCTGCAAATAGACGATAGACAATAAGGATAATTATAGAGAATATTATCTTTTTTCTTATATCCTTAGTTTTCCAGAGATTCTGGATTTTCTCAAAAAACTTTTTCATGATAAATTTTTACAGTACCTTATTTAATATTACCGCCAGCTTTTAAGATTTCCTCTTGAGCCTTCTTAGAAACAGACA
>JBAYNT010000029.1:0-6899 GCA_041678645.1 Candidatus Dojkabacteria bacterium | reverse complement strand
CAAACATCTTATCAAACATTTCAAATCCTTCATTTTTATACTCTACAAGAGGATCTCTTTGTGCGAGATTCCTAAGAGATATTCCTTCTCTTAGATCAGCCATATTGTCTAAATGCTCCATCCAGTACCTATCAAAAGATTCTAGGATTAAAACTTTAGAGAGTTCTTTAAGGGCTTCCTGCGTTATATCCTGGCTATGAATTACAAAAGCCATTAGTATCAACTTCTTTACTTTTGTTAAATCTGTAAGCTCTTCATCTGTATATTTCAATTTCTTCAAGGCTTTCTCATATACCTCTTCGGATAGCAGGTTTTTGATTTGTGTAATTACCTTACTCTCTTCATCCTCATCTATCTTCATGTCATCTGAACGTTGAGCAGCAAAAAGGAAGTCCATATATGCTAACTGCTCTTTAAGTATCCATATTTCTAGTGGTGTATATCCGTATGTGAAATCTGATAGTATCTCAATATGCCAACTAGATTCCTGACTTAAGGTAAATGCATCCAATTGGTCTTGGACTTTCTCAATATCCATTTCTTTTGCAAGTTCTAAATCTGCTTTGGAATTAAATTCCTGTCCGTTTCTTTCCTTTTTTGCAATTTTTAGGATATTAGTTCTGAGGCCATATATTATGTCTCTTTGCTGATTAAGGACATCGTCGTACTCTACAAGCCTTTTACGTATATCATAGTTTTGGGCCTCTACTTTCTTTTGAGCATTCTCTATTGTTGTTCCTAAAATACCCATAGATATTGGGACATCATCACCGAGTCCGACTTGAGACATTAGAAGTTGCATCCTTTCTCCACCAAAGAGTCTCATTAGATCGTCTTCAAAGGAGATATAGAAACGGGTTTCTCCTGGGTCTCCCTGTCTTCCAGATCTACCTCTTAGCTGATTATCAATTCTTCTCGATTCGTGTCTCTCTGAACCTATTACATACAATCCTCCCAAATCTGTAACACCTTCCTCTAATGCAATGTCTGTTCCTCTACCTGCCATATTGGTAGCTATGGTTACAGAGCCCTTCTGACCTGCCTGAGAGACTATCTTAGCCTCTCTCTCATGATACTTGGCATTAAGTACCTCATGGGGAACACCCTGCTTAGAGAGTAGCTCTGAGAGGAACTCTGACTTCTCTACAGAGGTAGTACCTACAAGAATTGGCTGTTTCTTTTCAAAGTGTACTTTAATGTCTTCTACAATTGCATTGAATTTTGCTTCCTCTGTTTTGTAAACCACATCCTTATGATCCTCCCTGATAACAGGATTGTTAGTAGGCACAACTATCGTATCAAGATGATATATGGAGGAGAATTCCTCTGCTTCTGTAAGAGCAGTTGCTGTCATACTTGAAAGATAGGAATACAATCTAAAGTAGTTTTGAAGAGTAATGGTAGCCATAGTTCTAGACTCTCTTTTTACCTCGACCCCCTCTTTAGCCTCTATTGCCTGATGCAATCCTTCACTGTACCTTCTACCTTCCATGGCTCTACCCGTAAATTCGTCAACGATTATCACTTCCCCATTCTTAATCATATATTCATCATCCTTTTTATACAGCTCTTTTGCCTTAAGTGCATTATCTAAGTGATATGCAAACTGAGCATTCTCATACACATTATCAACCTTAAGAAGCTTTTCTACTTGGTCCATTCCCTCATCGGTAAGAGATACCGCATTAGCTTTCTCATCAACAACATAGTGCTTTTCTGGACTGAGCTGTTTAACTAGGGTAGAAAATTGAGAATACATATCGTTTGAAGCTTGTGCACTAGTAGATATGATTAATGGTGTTCTAGCCTCATCGATAAGGATGGAGTCTGCTTCGTCAACAATGGCGAAATACCTAGGGCCTTGTACCCTATCATCAATGTCTCTAACCATATTATCCCGAAGGTAATCAAAACCATACTCATTGTTGGTTCCATATACAATATCACAGTCATATGCTTCCTTTTTACTACACTCTATTAGATTTACTCCAGACATATGATCATATTTAAGTCTTCCTGCTTTTTTCTCTAGCTCATCTCGTTTTGCAATCATCTCCTTTGCTTCATCTCCCTTGAGTTTTATAGCCTCCTCATCAGATACATACCTATACTGTGCTCCCGCACCAATTGCGGCTACAGTAATACCAAGTGAGCCTAGGATATGTCCATTCCACTCTGCATCTCTTTTTGCGAGATAGTCATTTACTGTAACTAAGTGAGCTCCTCTTCCAGAAAGTGCGTATAGGTAAAGGGGCATATTAGCGGCTAATGTTTTACCCTCTCCTGTAAATAGCTCTGCTACTTTATTATCAAAAAGCACATATGCAGCTAGCATCTGTACATCAAAATGCCTATGATTTGCGACCCTTTTAGAGGCTTCTCTTACTGTAGCGAATGCGTCAGGGAGTATTTCATACATCTTTAATTTCTCATCATCAAGGACTTTTGCAAGTTCAACTTTATTTAACTCTTTAAATTGCTCTCTACTCTTCTTCAGATCTACATTAAGAATTTTTCTAAACTCCTCCGTCTTATTTCTAAGTTGTTCGTCTGTGAGTTTGACGTATTCGTCCTCAAGATCGTTTATCTTATCAACAATGGGCTGTACCTGATTTAATTGTTTTTCATTTGAATCAAAGAGATTCGTTAAGAATTTGAACATGAGTAGATTATATCATCCTTTTTAATTATGGTAAGAGTCTTGTAATTACAAATATTACTATCCCAACATTTATTGCTGATTTCAAAATTACACTTAAGAGTACGCCCATAAAGGTTCCAAGTCCGGCCTTAAGACTCTCTTCAAAACTTTTTTTACCCAAGAGAAATTCTAGAAAGAAAGCTCCAAGTAATGGACCAAGAATTAGGCCCACTATGTTGCCAATTATCAATCCCACTATGCCGCCAAGTACTGCACCTACCATCCCCCAAATGGTTCCCCCCATTACTTTAACACCAAGTAGATTAACGATATTGTCTATGAGTGTTGAAAACAATGATATTAGGAAAATGGAAGTTAATATTAATGGTGTAATGGTTTGAAATTTGTCTACAATAGCAACGAGTATGGTTGATAGGAATATTAACCATACACCTGGCAGAGATATCACTGTTAAAACCAATCCTATTAAGGATATTCCTCCTGCAATTATATATATAGATATTTCCAACATACCCTTATTATCTCACATCTGTAGTTAATCGTCTGTTCATTTTTGCAAATCATAATTGGGTATGGAATCAGTACTGAAAATTTTTTTGGCATTTCTTACTCCAATATTTGCTCATGTAGATATTGAAGTGTTTAATGCAAATCCTGTACATATACAGTGGGGCCAGTATGCACAGGAGTGTGAATATATGGTTGGGATATATAAGCTCAAAGATAGTAAAGAGGAACTAATATATACCTCAGACTGGCTTTTAAATAACTATTTAGATATAGAGATTGATGAGGAGGGCTCATATCTATGGAAAGTATATATTAAAGAAGCTGGTAAAAGATGTAGTAGTAATGAGTATCAATGTTTCAATATGGAGTCTGGATATTTCGATCTGTATCTTACCCAAGAACAACCCGTTACGGATATTAATCCACGGATTGAGGAAGGGGTACATATCTCTAGAGATATCCAAGAGGATATTTGGGAAGAGGAAGTTTTAGGCATATCTACAGAGAAGTATATTGCTAAAAAAGAATTTCTTGAGGAGGAGAAAGAGATTGGAGGCAGTGAAGAAAATAAAAAACCAAAAGAGAGAGAAACTCCTCAAGAGAGGAACTACTGTAAATATAAATATGACATTAAGAAAAAACTATTTACTTTACTAGAGTGTAGTATTGATCATCCAAATATTACTTCTTCCACATACTATACATACAACAATCAGAAAATTGTTAATAGCAAAGGTACATACAGAGATAGTATAACTGTATATATTGATAGTTTTATATGTAGTGATTTTGATATTTTAGATAGTAAAACTTGGTTTAAATGTAACGAAGTAGTTACTGATACAGATAATTATCAAGTTAACCTAAGCCATGAGGTGTACTTCCTAAAGGAAAAAATAGTATCCCCTACTAGCTACATATTTAGATATGATTACTTTGAAATTTCTACTTTAGTAAAAGAGTTGCCTACAGATTTAATATTTAAAGGCTACTTCTCTATCAATCATAGAAACCAATGGTTAGACCAAGAATTGGCTTTTAAAAAATCTACAACTTTTGAAGAGATAAAGGATGTGAGTAATGGTATATATTCTTTCCCATTTTCAAAGATAGTCTATGTTAATCAGTGGCACGGTTGTACAGTTTATCAATGTCCCCACAAGGGTATAGATTTTGCATCTGTCAGAGAGAATATCTATGCAAGTGATAGTGGTACAGTTGTAGCTCGAGGATATGACAACTTTGGTGGAGAGTGTAATAGCGGTGGAAACTATCTAGTTGTTAAGTATAATAGCGGTCATCATATGGCATATATGCATTTAGAGAAGATCTACGTGCAGAATGGGCAGAGTGTTAAGAAAGGAGATCTAATTGCACTAAGTGGTAATAGCGGGGCTCATAACTGTCAGCCTTTGGGTCATCATCTACATTTTGAGTTAAGAGAGGCCAGAGCTCAGAGTACTCATATAGATCCAGTACCTTTTATCGATATTGATTGGAATTTAGTGAAAACGAATAAGAAGGATGTTTTTCCTGGGAGATTGAGTGGGGATAATCCACATCCGAAGTTTTAGATAAATTAAGATTAATATAAATGGAGGAGTTAATAGTTTCAATTCTTTTCTTTTTAGTAGAAATAAATATTTTAAAAACAGAAAGAATTAAGTTAGATATTAATCCAATTGCCCCTGTTTATTGGGTAGATAGTGAGAGTATATTTGTAAATGAGCAAAAGAGATCTTACAGGTACGATGTTGTTAATAGAGAAGTTCTAGATGAGTATGAAAGAGAAGAGAATCAGTTGTGGGGATACTGTAAGGAGGGAGTATTTCTATGTGGGTGGGAGAATAGAGATATTAGTTCTCCTGATGAGTATTCTACTCATCTAAGGGTTGATGGTAGTGATGGTGAGAGGATATTGGATGTCGAGCTTAGACCTACTGTAGAGGTTGTAGAGTGTAGGAGTGATCCTTTGTTAAAAACAGTTTTCCCAATTGAGGAAAGATATTTTAGTTTCCAAGATGAACTGTATGAGATAAAGAGTTATGAGATAGATATGTTGTCTCCTAATTTAAAGAGATTACTGAGTAGAGATAGTTTGGGTAATTATTGGGTCACAGAGTTTAAAATAAACTGATAGGTTTCCTCTGCTGTTTTCTCCCACGAGAATTCTCTTGCTCTTTTTAGACCTTCCCCTATTAACTCCTCTCTTAATTCCTTATCCTTATAAACATCATACATTGCTTTACCGACCTCTTCATCGTTCTCACCATCTACTAGTAGACCTGCTCCATCTAGGACCTCTGGGTAGCATGAACCATTATGAGCTATTACTGGTGTTCCTGCCTTCATACCCTCTACTAGAGATATGCCAAAGCCCTCATAGAGTGATAGGTGTAGCATTGCTATTGAGTTCGATAGTAGTTGTTGAGCTTGATTATCTTCATAGAAGCCTGTTAATAAAACATTGCTTTCTATTCCCTTCTGTCTTATATATTCTCTAAACTCTTGAGCTTGAAGATTATCTTTTATAAAATTCCCTCCTGCTATTACTAAGTACGGGGCATCTTCCTTGGAGGATAATTTCTCTAAAAGGCTTACATATCCATCTACTACACCTTTAGAATTCTTATTTTTATATACCGTACCTCCCATATATATGTAATATCCTTTCTGTTTGTAATCAGATGGTAGCTTTTCATCCCAATTTGAGTCTGTTCCTTCTAGCTCTGCGTCCAAATATACTACTTTTACTTTCTCTTCATCGTACTTAGGGTAGTATTTTAGGTAGTCATCTTTTGTACACTGGCTGTTAACTACTATTCCTTTGCATTTTTTGGATTTATTTAACTCAAACCAGTAGAGTTGTTTTTTGATAAAGTTCTTTATCTTACTTCCCTCTGAGTATATGTTGAATATCGGTAGTATCATGTCATGTATCATTAGTATTGTAGGTAGTGTGTTGGATGGTATTCCCAACCAGAAGTATGGACAGAAGTATACAGAGTCTTTAGTTTTTATTTTCTTTATTTGGGGTAGGTATTGAGTTAGATACCATATGTAGTTAAGGTAGCTGGATTCTCTTAGTTTCCCTATTCTTACTATTTCTACATTGTTTGGTTTGTTCTTTAATATTTCGTCTAGGGTACTTGGTGCATCAAAGAGTAGTAATGAGAATTTGGTTTGAGGGTTTCTGATAGTGTGTTTTACTACGTTTTTAGTATATACACCTATGCCGTGGTGACTTAGTTGATTTTGGGTTGTTGTACAATCTATTATTAGGTGCATCACTACAATATTAACCCATATTGAAGTATTCTTCTAGCATTTCTTCCGATTTTCTAGCCTCAGGCATCTTCGTATTATTTAATATGGAGATATTTGGGACTTGAGCTTTCCTTTCGAAATCCTCTAGCTTACACTCATTAATAGGAGTTTCAATACCCTGAAGCCCTAATATCTCTTGTGCAAATTCGTACCTAGAGAGATGATTACTACTACAAGCATGATATATACCTGGCTCAATCTCTCCCCCTATTGCTAACAATATCCTCTCACTTAAATCACCTACAAAAGTAGGACAACCTATCTCATCTGTTACTACTTTAAGTTCTGGTAACTCTCTAGCATACTTAGATATCTTCTCTATGAAATTAGTAGCACCTGGACCAAAAAGCCATGATGTTCTAAATATATATGCGCCACCACCCTCTCCTAACACTCTCTT
>JBAYNT010000028.1:0-7674 GCA_041678645.1 Candidatus Dojkabacteria bacterium | reverse complement strand
TGGGTGGGAGCACACTTGCCACTTAACCTAGCACTTAAGGCTTTCCAAAGAGGAGCTAAGGCTATATTGGCTTACTCTATGGAGTATGAAGACTTCAAAAATCTTGGACTACCTATAGGCATAATAGAGGGTTTTGGTAGAATACACTGTGATGAGAAATTCCTAAAGGAGCTGTATAAAATTGATGAGAAGTTTGTAGTCCTAGATGGGCAAGAAACGCAGCTTTTTATTGCAAAAAGTGAGCAAAGAGAGAAGGTTGAGAGTCAATTCTTTGTCAAAGAGCTTTTGGGGGCTCAAATCATATCTCGTCATAGCGCGCATTATGGATATATAGGAACCATTGTACAAATAAATGATTTGAACTACGTTACGGTAGATTTTGGTCAATCTGGCAAGAGCATAGTAGATTTGGGGTCTCTGGATTTCATAGTTATGTAGTCATATAATAAGAGTACTTTATTTTAAAATTCTTGAACATGGAAAAAGAGAGAAATCTAGGCACAACAAAAACCTTGGGTATGATTGTATTAGCAATCTGTATGCTCTCAATTGGCTATACTGCGGGCAAATTGACAAATTTTGATCCAATTAATTCGTTGGAAAATATCACATCAAACAAACCTGATTTAAATCTGTTTTGGAGCGTTTGGGACGTAATGGAATCACAATTTGTAAATGCTGAAAATGTTTCTATCGAAGATAAAAAGTATGGTGCAATCAAAGGTTTGGTTAATTCATATGATGATTCTGCTACTACCTTTTTAACCCCTGAGGAAACAAAGTCTTTCCAAAGTAGTAATGAAGGTAAGTATTTCGAAGGTATAGGGGCAGAGCTTGGTTATGAAGACGGGTATGTTGTTATTATAACTCCGCTAGACGGTTCTCCTGCCAAGGCAGCGGGAATTAGACCTAGAGATGTAATCTTGTCAGTAGATGATGAGAAGGTGAGTAAAGGAGATAATATATATACGGTCGTAGAGATGATCCGTGGAAAATCTGGTAGTAAAGTTACCCTTGAGGTCTTACATAAGGGTGATATGGGAACTGCAAAGATAGAGATAACAAGAGGGGAGATAACTGTGCCAAGTATGACAGTTGAATTTATCGATGGTATTGGGTATATAGATTTAGCTAGATTTACTGATACGACCTACCTTACATGGGTAAACAATTGGGAGCAGGCTGTGCAAAAAGTGACTGATAATGGCACAAAAAAGCTGATTTTAGATTTAAGGAGTAATCCTGGTGGTTTTTTTGATGCGGCTATTTATGCTGCAGATGATTTCCTCCCTGGAAGCGAGGTTATATCTATCCAAGAGGATGGAAATGGTAAACGTCAAGAGTTTAAATCTAAAAAGGGAGGTGCTTTAACAGATATGCGAATAGTTGTACTGGTGGACGGTGGGAGTGCCTCTGCCTCAGAGATTTTAGCAGGGGCTTTAAAACATCATAAAGTTGCTAAAATAGTTGGTGAGAGTACATATGGGAAAGGCACGGCCCAGTCGATAGAAGGCTTTTCTGATGGTTCATCTTTACATGTAACTGTCTATAAATGGTTACTTCCAGATGGCACATGGATTAATCCAGAGAATCCCATTACTCCAGAATATAAGGTAGAGTTTAGTAATGAAGATTTTCAGGCAGGTAGAGATCCTCAATTGGATAAAGCAATTGAGTTATTAAAATAAATTAATCTAACTAATTAATAATGGGAGACGAGAAAATAAATAAAAAGGATATAAAGAGTAAGAGTAAGAAAGAGAAGCCTAAATTAATTACGATTAAGGACCCTAAGAAAGCTGGAATACTAGCTTTTGTAACAATGTTGGTAACAACTTCTTTGTTACTTGGGACCCTTGTAGGAATACTGTTTCTGAATCTTTACTTTCCCAATACTATTAAAACGGAAAAAGAGGTTGTAAGTGTAATTCTTACAGAAGAGGAGAATGCTATTATTAATGTTGTACAGAAGGCTAGGGACTCTGTTGTTAGTATAGCTGTAACAAAGCTATCTTTTTCTCCAGATCAAGGACTTGTCGACCAGAGTAGTAATATTGGAACAGGTTTTGTTGTAGACAGTAATGGTATTATCGTCACAAATCAGCATGTGGTATCTGATTTGAATGCTGACTATATGGTGATTACTACTGAAGGGAAGGAGTATAAGGTTTTGGATATAGAGCGAGATGATACAAACGATGTTGCAGTACTCAAAATTGATGCAAAGGATTTAACACCTTTGTCTTTGGGTGATTCTGAAGCGGTGGTTGTTGGTCAGACTGTTGTAGCCATAGGTACCCCTTTGGGTGATTATGTAGGTAGTGTTACTGCAGGTATTGTAAGTGGGCTCAATAGGGATGTCGTTGCCTCAACTGGTTGGTTTGGTAGTACGGCAAAAACATATGAGAATGTAATCCAAACAGATGCTGCAGTAAATCCTGGCAACTCTGGTGGGCCACTTCTCAACACTTCTGCAGAGGTTATAGGGGTAAACTTTGCTACCACCTCTGGGGCAGATAATATCTCTTTCGCTTTACCAATTAATATTGTAAAGGAGAGGGTTGAAGAATATAGAACATACGGGAAGTTTATTAGGCCTTATATTGGAGTGTCATATCAGATGATTTCTAAAAATGAGGCACTTTATTATGATGATGTAGTAGCAGGAGCCCTAATTGTTGATGTAGATGCTTATGGGCCAGCACAGAAGAGTGGGATAGAGAGGGGAGATATTATAATAGAATTCTCCGGTAAGGCCGTTGATCGATCTCTAGCAAATATAATCTCCGCTTATAATGTAGGGGATGAAGTCGAACTAAAGGTTTGGAATAAAGGTGTTGAGAGAGATGTGAAAGTCACCCTAGGTGAGCTGGAGTAAGCTAAGACCTAATAATTAAAAAGCGTTCCTTGTCGTTGATATCTTTAATGATACGAGGAGAGTACTTCTTGAAGAGCTTTTTTGTTTTATCAATAACGCTTTCTTCGGTCTCCAAAATTAGAGTGAAGCTTTTCATAGAGCTCTTCTCTATCTCCTCTGCAAGTTTTTTGTACTCTCTATTACCGTCCTCTCCTCCCTCTAGGGCACTCTTAGGTTCATAGTTTTTAACACTCTTATCTAATTTTTCATACTGATCTGTAGGTATATATGGCAAATTGGCTAGAAGTAGAACTTTCTTGCCCTTCGTGTTTAGGTTGTTGATAGTATCTGCCTTTTTTATGACAACAACATCCTTTAGGTCGTGTTTTTTAACATTCTTTTTGACCACTCTTAAGGCTTTAACACTCTTATCTGTTGCAACAAATTCTGTTCCCTTAATTTCTTTCTTATAAATTGTTGGGATTAAAAGACTTTTTATCAAGGAGATGATTATACATCCACTACCGGTCCCGATATCTATCACCATGTCAAAATCCTTGTCTTTGTACTCTTGTATAGCTAAAGCAACAAGCTTTTCCGTTTCAACCCTTGGAATCATTACATTCTGGTTGACTTCAAAGGGTATGGTATAAAATTCAGCGTTACCGCAGATATATTCCCAAGGTTTATCAGCCTTTATATTATTAAGAACCCTCTTTAGATCCTTCTCATTCTTAACGTACTCTGCTATCTCTTTCGAGATTCTTTTGTAATCAGGATATTTAACCTGTTTTAAGGCCTTTTGTATTTCGAAAAGTTGTGTTAAGTTGTTCATGCCTTACTCCTTAAGAGCAATCACCTGAATCTGGTGTCTAGTTTCCTCAAGTAGTTCCTCTATATTTCCATTTAAAATATCTTCTAAGTTATGCCACGATTTTTTGATTCTGTGATCTGTTACCCTGTTTTGTGGGAAATTATATGTTCTTATCTTCTCTGCCCTCATTGCAGAGCCTATCTGTGAAGATCTAAGATCTGATCTTTTTTTAGCTTCCTCTGATTTCTTTTTCTCGTAAAGCCTACTTCTAAGTAGTTGCATAGCCTTCTCTTTGTTTTGTGCTTGGTATTTTGTCTCTTGGCAAGAAACAACTATCCCAGTAGGGATATGTGTTATGCGTACAGCGGAATCAGTACGGTTTACACATTGGCCTCCAGCTCCAGATGCTCTCATTACTTCAATATTAAGATCCTCCGGTTTGATATCGATATCTATATTTCTTGCTTCTGGAAGGATAGCTACGGAGGCTGTAGAGGTATGAATTCTACCAGAGGACTCAGTGGTGGGGACCCTTTGCACCCTGTGGACACCGCTCTCATATTTTAATGCTTTATATACACCTTTACCGTTAATTTGTGCTATTACCTCTTTATAGCCTCCTTCTTGAGTAACATTGTAATCAATCATTGATATCTCCCAGTTTTTTATTGTTGCAAAATTTTTATACATTCTAAACAAATCTGCAGCAAAAAGGGCAGCCTCATCGCCACCAGCTCCAGCCCTAATCTCTAATACAGCAGATCTCATATCGTCTTCGTCGGAGAATTGTCTATCAATTTCCATTGCGATGATTTCTTCGTCTAACTCTTCTATGACCTTTTCATTTTTTGTCATCTCTGCCTCTGCCAGTTCCTTCATCTCAATATCATTAAGGAGCTCTTGGGCTTCCTTGAATGAAGCGACAGCCTTTTTTATTTCAATAATTTTGCTTGCTAGAGTAGAGTAGTAGTTTAATTCCTCACTAAGCGAGGACATATCTTCTCCTGTATCGTGCGCATTAGCCATTCTCTGCTCAAGAGAGCCTTGGATTTCAAGCGCTTTACTTTCTTTGTATTTGTTTTGGTAATCTTCAATATTCATCTATGGATGATATCACTTTAAAAAACCTTTGTGAAATAGTTACTTTGAAATATTGGCGTTAGCTAGCATTTCTTTTAGGGTGAAGGACTCCTGCTTTTTAATAATTTCGTCCTTCTTAGCTTTTCTGCTTGCCATTTTCTCTTTCTTAGACTTAAAAGACAAAGTTTTAGCCTTTGCAACCTTCTCCTCGTATTTTTTAACAAGGTTGTCGGTGTCTACGATTTTCTGTTCACCTGTATAGAATGGGTGACACTTCGAACAAAGCTCGACGTTAAGAGTGTCTATATCTAAAGTAGAGCCAGTGGTAAAAGTGTTTCCACATGAACAAACTACTTTGATTTGGTTATATTTTGGGTGTATGTCTTTCTTCATAACGGGTAGGATTATATCAGAAAATTGGGGGAATTGTAAACTGTATGAAGGTCTGTACGAGGGTCTGTGCTAAGTCCGACACTCTTTTCAGCAAGCTCAAACTACTCGGTAGCCCTTTTGTACCACGCTAATCAAACCGAGACCAAGGATAATCTTTTGCTTTCTTAACACAGCCCTCTTTTACTGGGTTTTGTTTGATATAGTTCCTAACTTGCTTTACATCTTTTTTATATCTAAGGAAGTTAGCATGGTATCTTCCTTGAAAGAGATGTCCAACCCGTCGGTACTTTCTATTTGTCGTAACTGCATAAGCAGTACACACTCTTTGCATAAAAGTACTTAAGGCTTTTGGATAGTCTCCTGTCTTGAGAAGAAGGTGGAAATGATTATCCATTACAGTATAGGTATCGAAAATCAGATCTGTTTCATCTCGATATTTAAAGAGAAGACATATAAATAGGCGTTTATCATCATTGGTCGCAAAAACTCTTTCTTTGTTATTCCCTCGATTGTATATGTGATAATAAGACTCCTTCTTGAAATTTCTTTTTCTCCTACTCATACGGTTTTATTTTACGCAAGAGGGATGAACAAATCGTGAATTAAAAGCACGAAGGTTGTGATTGCCTATCCAAAAAAGGGGCCGGACTTAACACAGACCTTTTCGTACTTAACACAGGCCCTCTTCTATTTGCTCTATTTTGTAAAAAAATATACAATTGTGTGCATTAAGATAAGCTAGGGCATCTCATGAAAATCAAAAAACACAACTGGATCTCGTTTCTTATATCTGGTGAGCACGCGACTATTTTAACAGACCCGCAAGAACTAAATAGGTCTGGGGTTAGCTTTACTAAAACCTCAGCTGATGTTGTTCTTTTTTCTGATCCAAAATTGATACTTAAGGAGAATATAATAAAAACCGAAGGTATGGAGAAGAAAGTTGTTCCAGACAAAAGAGAGAAGATTTTAGAAATAAGTAGCCCAGGGGAGTTTGAGGTAGGGGGGCTAATGATTAGGAGGCCAATAAGAACGAATTTTTATATTATTGATGAGCAGAATCTTAGAGTACTTTATATGGGGTTAGCAGATAAAAGTTTTAACCCTAAGGATTTAGAAGATGTTGGTGACGTGGACGTTCTTATCGCACCTATAGGAAACGGAGACCTGTTTTTAGACTATGAAATGCTCGAGAAGGTATTTGCTGCAGTTGATCCACAGGTATTGCTCCCATGCGGTCTTAAGGAGGATGGAGCTGACTTGAGCAAAGAGTTGAAATCAAGGGAGGATTTTATTAAGTATTTTGGTTTTTCTTCTGTCTCGGACGAGAGTTATATAACTGTCAAGCCAAGTGCTAGGGAGAAAGATGAAACACCTATGGAGGTTATTTTTCTTTAGAGGTAAAATGGTTTATGGAAAGAATTCCACCACAAAATTTAGATGCTGAGAGATCTGTTTTAGGTTCTATGCTTTTGGATAAAGATGCAATTATTAATGTATCTGGATTTTTAAGTCCTCATCATTTCTACGATCAAAGACATGCAAAGATATATGAAAATATTCTGTACCTTTTTGAGAATGGCTTACCTATAGATGTCGTAACTATTTCGGACAGACTTAAGAAACAGAAAGAGCTAAAAAAGATTGGAGGCAGGGCATATCTTGCAGAACTCTCAAGCTCCGTACCAACTTCTGCACATGCAGAAGAGTATGCTAATATTGTTAAAGAGGGCTCGACCAGGAGAGGCCTAATATCTTGTGCGACTAAGATGGTTGAGATGTCATATAATGAGGAGAAACCTCTTCATGAAGTAGTAGACAGATCAGAAAAGTTGCTCTATGATATTGCCCAGGAAGGAGTGAAGGCAAATTTTGTTCATATTAAAGAACTTCTTAAAGATGCCTATGAAAGAGCTGCTAAAGCTCAGAATGCAGATGAGTTAAGAGGTATATCTACAGGGTTTAAGGAACTTGATGCTTTACTTGGAGGTTATCAGAAGTCAGACTTAATTATCCTTGCCGCTCGACCATCAGTCGGGAAAACTGCTTTAGCTCTTGATATGATGAGGCATGCGGCTATTCATGAGAAGAAGAATATTGCATTTTTCTCTCTTGAAATGTCTAAGGTTCAAATTATGGATAGGCTTCTTGGTATGCAATCAGGTGTGCCTTTCTGGAAGATTAGAACAAATCAGGTGTCTGATGAAGAAGTTTTGAAGCTTTCAAATACAATGGGTCTTATGGCTGATGCAAATATATATATTGATGATCAGGCAGGCCAACATATTAACCAAGTAAGAACTAAGGCTAGAAGATTAGCTATGGAAAGAGGGGTAGATATCATATTCCTAGATTACTTGCAGTTAATGCATGGTAACACCCAAGAGAGTAGGACTTTAGAAGTTGCAGAGGTCTCCCAAGGTCTAAAGAATCTTGCTAAAGAGCTAGACATCCCGGTAGTGGGCCTATCTCAGCTTTCTAGGGCTATTGAGCAAAGACAAAACAGAAGGCCACAGCTATCAGATCTTAG
>JBAYNT010000027.1:0-7810 GCA_041678645.1 Candidatus Dojkabacteria bacterium | reverse complement strand
TTATGGAGATACAGTAGTTTTAAGATATGATTGGGAAAAAGGAGATGATAGATGGGTGATAGAGGATAAGTATACTCCAGAATAAGTACTAATTTCAGGTTCCATACCCGTATATCCCGCCATATTCAACATGTTCCAACAAGACCTGTGCACGATGCTTAAGAAGCCTTTGTGGTGTTGATTTATTTTTGCTTGAAAAAGCAGATATTCAATACTCAGGCCTGGTGTATGAAAATACCCTGAAAAGTAATCGTTTTTAGTAGCCCTTGGTCCTAAGATATAAACTTCTAAGAACTAAACTTTAAAAGCCATTGATCCCTAAATCCTTCAAATTCCCCATTCAAAGTACTATAGTCCCTTATCCCCAAATCCCAGGAATCAAGTCCCTCATCGAAGACAACCCTTCCTTCGCCCGGAGGATTACCAATATTTCTACCCATTGGATCTACCCATACCCATTTGCTTTGTGATTCATCATATACTTGAGCATATACATGCCCTCCAATAGAACTTCCACCTTTCTTGAGCCATTCTCTATCTATAGTTTCAATATATTTAGTTGGTATCCCACTTGCCCTAGCCAATATGATAAATGCCAATGCTGCATCAGTACACCCAGTAACATAGTTGTCTTATATTATCTGACTTCCAGTCCTTTTTCTAAAATGAGTCTACTATTTCTAGTATCTTTTGAGTTTTTTCTAAAACAGAACCTTCTATTGTTGAAACTAATCTATCTATTTCAGGGGTAATTTGAGTTTGGGAACCTGATTGCAAATAAGTCTCTATCTCATTTGAACCCTGTTGTAGTAAATCTGTATCTGGCATATCATAAGTATACATCAAAGAATACGGCTTTCGTATAAAATACTCTCCCCTCTTTATTGAGTGAACCCTCTATCCATTGTATAATGCTCTTCTATTCGAATAATCAATACAATCATATATGAAAACAAATCTCGAAAAGATTGCTCAAAACAATTTAAAGGTTCTCCAGAAGTATAGATTGAGCTCCTATATAGATTCACAAACCATACAAGACTCTATAAAAGGTGGAGACCTCTTTATGCAATCATATTTAACAAACGAACAATTCAAACTTTTTCAAAGTTCAGTAGATTTAAAAGATGATTTTGATATTAAAAAAGAAGAGGAATTAGTAAATGAAATCCTTAAAAATGATGTCTGCCTAATAACAATAAGACCAGAAATGACACATTACACAGAGAATATAATAGCTTTCTTACAGAAAGAAAACCTGTTGCCAATACAGATAGTAGACCATAAGCTAAGTGAACAACAATATTGGGACCTGTACCATAGAGGGATTACTACACCAAATGCGCGAACTACAATGGCAACCAGAACAATTGTCTATACTAGCTCCGAAGTTACTACGGTTGTATTCAAAAATCTCAAACCTAAACAAAATTACCCTGTTTCTAACTATCTTTTTAATAGTTTGAAAGGGAGTGCAAAAGAATATTCAGAAAACACATTGAGAGGAGATTTGATAAGAAATGAAGCTAAAAGGATGGGACTTAACAATATGAATATGGATAAAACAACAGCACTAGCAATAGATCCATTTGGAACATATAGAAATATGCTCAAACAGGAGAAAGATCCATCTAATAAACTATTTCAATATACCGCAGTCTCTGTACATATCCCAAACAGAAAAGAGTTGGCTAGAGATCTTTCTGTCCTTCTAGATTACAATCAATTAACTTCAGTGATTAACAATCTCTAACAATGAGTACAACAATAAAAACTTTTAACAAAATGTGGGAAAATAAAAAAATTACAAAACCATTGGCAATCCTGTATGGAGGATACGCTGGGACAGGGAAATCTACTACGTGCAAGGAAATTTCTAAACTAATCGCATATACAACAAATCTCCCAACTGGGATTATACGGTCCTCCATAGGTGATTACCTTACTAATGAAGATATTGAGTTGATAACCTCACACACATATGAATTATATAAAGTTGGCAAATATATAAATCCGCGAGAAGAGGCTAACAGAGAAGAAATTACAAATCGTTTTTTGAAACAGATAGGCCCCATTGCAAAGGCCATAAACAGCGTTATAAGTTTTGCTGCAAGTGAGAAACAACACATTATAATAGATGGCAATCATGTCTTTCCCGGATTAATAGAGCCCAATCCCAATATCCATATAATAGAGTTTTACAACAAAGTAACAGATTCCAAACAGCATCTAAGAATGCTCTGTGGACCAACACATAGCAGAACATTAAGCGAAGAAGAGTTTATAACAGCAAGAATACTTCATGATTTTACGATAGAGGAATGTAATAGAAATCACAAAGAAATTTATGATTATAATAACTCACTGAAAATGGTAAAAACAGAATTAAAGAAAAGGCTCAAGCAGATAATCAATCAGTCCCTTTAATATAGATCTCATTCATGTACTCTAATATTTGGGTTATCCCAATAAGACCCCTTCATTAATGATTGTCTTGATGTATAATTGAGCAAATGTGTAGAAAAGTAAAAACTCCCAATGGGATAAAGACAGCCTTAGTCACTGGAGCAAACAGAGGTATCGGTAAAGCTTTCGTGAACGAATTTGCCCATATGGGCCTTGATTGTGTTTTAGTAGGTAGAAACGAAAGTGCATTGTCTGAAGTTGCCCAATCTCTAGAGAAACAGTATGGTGTGAATACTTGGGTATTTATACAAGACCTAGCTGTTCCTAATGCAGCACAAAATGTTTATAACTTCTGTAAAGAACAGGGTATTCAGGTAGATGTTCTGGTGAACAATGCAGGGATGCTAATTTTCAGTCAGTTCGAAACTCTCCCTAAAGTAGAGGTTGAATCAATCCTTAACCTGCATGTACATTGTACAACAATGTTGGCGTATCTCTTTGGCAAGGAGATGGTGAAACGAGAAAAAGGCTTTATTATAAATATGTCTTCAGCCTCTGCATGGATGACTTTCCCAAGAACCCATCTGTATAATTCTACAAAAAGATATATACGTGATTTTTCTCGTTCCATCTTTTATGAATTTAAAAGAAGTAATGTCGGTGTAACAGTGGTTTGTCCTAGTGGAGTGGATACTAACTTCTTCCCTTTGTCGCAGAGGCTGCGCAAGCTTGGTGTTGGATTGGGGCTACTTATTAAACCTGAACGTTTGGTAAAAATTGCTATTAGGGATTCTTTTACTTTTAAAAAACAGGTTATCCCGACCTCCTTTGACAGCTTTTTTATTTCTTTTGTAAGAGAAGTCTCTGACCCAACAATTTTTTGGCTGATGAATAGATTATCACTGTTTGAGTTGAAGAAGCAAAAGGATATACCACCAGAGATCTAGGATATTCTGTTTCCTTATTAATTTCATACGAAACGGCTATCCCCTTTTTATGCCGTCTCTTTTTGTCTGATTTGAGGAAGTGGGCAGACGAGAAACATAAAACTATTTTATAAAGGCTTAGAGGCTATAGTGATATACATAAAATACTTATTCATACTCTCTATACTCATTACCAACAATCTTGTATGCCATTTCTTCCAATCCCTCTATACAAATTTCTTGTTTTATAGTTTCTATACTTTAATTATATCAGGATGATGATTCTTTTTTTGTACAGACGTGTATATCTCACCATTAGTACAATCTTTTTTCTCTATCCAAAATCTTCTCTAACTTCGGTTTGATAATTAATCTACAATACCCTACATTTGGATTCCTCCCGTAGTAATCTAAATGATATTCCTCCGCTTGGTAAAATCTATCCAATTCTTTAATCTCTGTAACTATTGGGTTATTATATTTTCCCTGAGCCTTCTTCATAACTTCTTCAATTATCTTTCTCTGTTTATCATTTGTATAAAGAATAATTGATCGATACTGTGTCCCTGTATCAGCACCCTGTCTATTTAATGTAGTAGGATCATGAGCTAAAAAAAAGATTGTTAATACCTGTTCTAATGTAATTTTATTTGGATTAAATTTTACATTAACAACTTCGGCATGACCTGTGTCACCTGTAGATACCTCCTCGTATGTAGGATTATCTGTATTTCCTCCTGCATAACCAGGAGTTACAGTCTCAATCCCCTCTATTCTTTGGAATATAGCCTCTAGACACCAAAAACATCCACCACCAAATATTACTTCTTCCATACTCCATTATACGTCTAATTAATATATCGGACATCATTTCAGAAATATATTTCGCCAAAAGCTACTTTTCCTCAAAGGATATGATTGGGATATGCAACAGAGAAGCGGATAATACATGAATAAAAACTACAGGGATAAAAATAAGTGCGGATATCATCATCAACACCTCATAGAAAATAGTGCTCCTACTATCTGACTTACCTTTAAATCTATTAACAAAAGATCCTAAAACAATCCCATATACATTGCCCATCATAATCATACGAATTGTCCCAAGAATAGCTAAGGCCTTTGACTCTCCGTACTGTGTAATAACTTCTTCCCATGATGCCTTAGAGGGATGGCCCTTACTATCTGCATAGTGTTGAGCAAACATAACTGCTGGTAACTCCTCTTTTGGTATACTATCAAAAGCCCCTGACAACATATTCTGTATCTCCTCACTGTCCATTCCTGTTTCAAGAGCCATCTTAGTATGTACAAAAGAACGAGCAGGACAATCATTCACTTCTGTCACTGCTAACATAATCCTCTCTGTAAACTGAGGAGTAATTCCCCCCTCCTTTTTAGCTTTGATAGAGTACTTGATAGTCCTCATACCATCATAAAGAATATGGTAAGATTCCAATACAGAATATAGCCTTTTTCCTTTCTCCATATTCGACAATTGTATCATCTTTAAAGAGAAGAGTCTCACTATTAACAAACACTATCTACTAAGCGCTCTATCTATCTCCCTACTTAAACTCTCTTTAGTCAGAGAGCCTGTGAAGTATCTATCATTAATAATAAGAACAGGCACACCATCAAAACCTAGTCTTTGAAAATCCTTGGTGTTCCGACTAACCTCCTCAGCATATCTCTCTAAATTCATACACTTCAAATACTGTTCTTTATCTATTCCTTCTATACTAGCAGCCATCTGTGTGAAATATTCAGAAGTGCCCTCTTGCGAGAGTGCCTTCATATCTACATACAACTCCATATTCTTTGGCCTATCTACATACGGTCGGATTCTCCCTATTAACTTCTCATGCATCTCCCAATACTTTCCTTGTTCTTTTGCGCAGTAAGATGCTTGAGTGGATAAATAGCTTAGATCCATTAAAACATTAACTTGAATAGAAACGAATCTGACATCTCCATCATACTTAGCGAGAGTCGGTTGTATGACATCTTCATACAGAGGCAGACATGGAGGACAGAAATAGTCGGAATACTCTACGATAGTTACTTTAGCATCAACAGGCCCCCTAAAAGGAAAACCCTCAAATGGATCAATATCTTGTTCTGTCTCTAATCTCTCCACTTGACCTTTTCTAGGAGTAGAAAGAGATACAGTAAAAAGTAATGCTCCAAAAAGTAAGATTACAGGTATTGCAACATATGTTTTCCAATTGTTTAACTTAGAGAGATTTGCCTTAAAATTAGAAAATGAAAATTGGAATCTTTTCTTCTGCTTTGTATCTATTTTACATACACCATCCTCACAAACCGTTACTCTTTTTGCACCTAATGCTAAAAGAAGTAAAATGGCTGAGAAACCCAAAAACCACCATCTATAATCAGATATGAAGGAGAAAAGAAAAAGTAATATGGAACCGATCAAACCAAGAGGTACTAGCACACAGGGTAAACATATACCGCTTAATGCTAGAATCAACCCTACTATCCCTCCACTGCCGGATAATATTGCACTGCTCTTAAGGAATTTTTGAAGTTTACTATCTTTTTTTGCCAAAATATATGTGCTAAATTAAAGAAAGAAATCAGCAGCACATTGTATCATCATTCTATCTGACGTGTCTAAATCTAACGCTCATCTGCACGCCTTGACTTATTTCATCTCATCCACTATATTTCAATATAGATTGAAATGAATAGCAGTAGAAAAATAAAACCAGATGTCCTTAGTAAACTACTTGAGAATGCTAGAATAAAGATCCTCTCTATGCTTTACCAAAAAGACACCTGTGCTTGTGAAATAGTAAATAAAACTAAACTTAAAAACAATTTAATATCTCACCACCTTAAAGTTCTTACCGATATGGGATATATTGAAGCCAAAAGAAATGGTAAACATATGATGTACAACTTAAGACCTTGTAAGAGAGATATTGTGCGGGAAATTTTTGAATTAATAGATAGAAAAGATTTAAATTATTAAATAAATAAAAATGAAGAAAAAGTTACTCCTTATCTTCAGCATTGTAATATCTGTAGGAGTCATACTATCCCTAGAATATTACTTAGTAAATAGGTTTGTTTGTGAAAAACGGGAGAGCGAGGAGAAACATACTCCTCAAGCAATGATGTTGCTCATAGAATTTAATAATACAGATGGCCTAATTAATATGACAAATGACATGAAAGAGAGAGATATACATGGAATACTAATGATTAACACTCCATTTATTAAAAAGAACTCTGCGGTAATAAAGGAGATACTTAAAACAGGAGTTATAGAAATTGCACCCTCCTACGATCCAGAACCGTTCTGGGGAATGCCCTATGACCAACAGTACGAGATAATCTCAGAGATGATTAACTCATCAGAAGAATATCTCGATATAACTCCGAGGATAATAAGCTCCAGATATATGGCTTCTGATGAAAACACCATTAAGGTAGCCCATGATTTAGGCATTGAATATGTGACAGCAAGAGGAACTACAGAATTAGCAACTACTGTGTATAAACCAGAAGAATACGATGTCAAGATAATATCTGTATCTAACATAGATGTTCCAGAATTTAAGTATGGAAGTTTCTGTGATTATAGCTTCTATGAAAGAAATGGCTCACCAGAGGATATGGAAAAAGAGTATAACAGGGCAATAAAGGAAGAGAAATTTATGGGAGTATCACACACCTATATTGGAGGGTACAAGGAAAGATGGAATGCTATGTGGCATAAGTTTTGGGATAGCTATGACGTTGATTGGGTAGATTTAGATACCATAGGAAGTATAGATAAGACAATGCCTATCTGGCAGATACCAATAAACAGGAATGCTCCATACACTCCAGAGAAAATTAGACCTGAGATAGCATACGAGCTTGAGGAAAACATAACCAATCCCTGTAAGGTAGAAGACTTAAACGAGGGAGAAAGTATAATAACCAAAGAGGAGGAGATTCAAATTACAGTATTTCATAACAACAGTGACCCTATGAGTTTAGAGTTAATAGATTTCCTAGGAGAAAATGATGTTGAATATGAACAACACCTAACCACCGATACCGATTTTGTATCACAACTTAACTCCTACAAAGCGAGTAATTCAGCAAGCGAGGGTATTTCAAATTCCTATGAGCATTACCCTATCATCTTTATTAACAAAAGAGCTTTCTCTGGTTTTAATAAAGATATTGGAGATGAACTCCTTTTAATTCTAGAGAAATAGCAAATGAAACGTCTATTATGAACGATGATTATAAGAGAATATATAAACTAGTAAAAACAGTGCCTTCTGGTAAGGTAACTACCTACGGCCAGATATCAGATAAATTAAAACTTAACAATCCTCGTTTGGTAGGTCGTGCTCTACATAACAATCCAGACCCTAAAAGTATACCCTGCCATAGGGTGGTTAACTCAAAAGGAGGTTTGGCAGAGAACTTCGCCTTCGGAGGTGCTATAA
>JBAYNT010000026.1:0-7980 GCA_041678645.1 Candidatus Dojkabacteria bacterium | reverse complement strand
GGTTAACCATTTATCTTGTTGTATATTCTTACCGAAAATAGAATCTAGGGTAGAGGATATTGAACAGGTAATCTGTGATTTCCTGCCACATCCTATTGTGTAATATCTATTCCATTTAGTTCCGTATCCTTGTGCTACTCCGGGTATAATGCCTTCATCTACAACTGTTAAGGTAGTTTCGTATCCTAGTTGCTGTGCTTTATGGAGTATTGGTATCGTAGACATAGATTTAACCTGTAATTTTATTACAGTATCTACAACATAATCCTCTGCTTCTTTATAGGTAATTTTATTTTTTGATAATTCTCTAAAAGTTTCAGAAGACTCTCTCCAAATTGCTGGTAATTTTGAGCTTATAGATAAGCTACCATCTTTAAAAGTATAAGATTCTATAAAGATGGGATGAAAATCTTTTATATGATCTAAAAGATTCTTCACATCTTCAGATTGCTCTATATCACTAATCTGTACCCGTGTGGTAGGGGATTCTAAGTTCAAGCCTTGGATTGTCTTTATGTTGTCCATTTGGGGTATCATGAATTTAGATATTTCTGTTTAATATATCTCATTATTGGTACTGCAACTTTTACAACCTCTCCTTCATCGACCTTATAGTGTAACCTTAACCCTGGATTGTAGTTAATTTCGTTTATCCCACATTCTGCTTCATTTGAAATATCTGGTGTAATTATATCCACTCCTCCAAATTCCATGCCTAGCGCCCAAACGGCCCTGACAGCAATATCTTTATAGTAATCTCCAACCTCAGCCATACATTCTTGAGTTGTCCCACCAGTAGTTAAATTACAACTATATCTTAATTTGAGCTCTTGATTGAGAGGTAATATAGAATCAAATGTCATATTTAGCTCCCTTAATCTTAAATCTACCTCGTTATCTATTGCTATGGGTTTTAATATATCTCTCTTCCTTTTTTCGTTAGTTATATCTATTAGTTCTTGTATTGTATGCTGTCCATTCCCAGTAACATGTGCCGCCTTTCTCCTCACTGCTCCTACAACTTCTTTACCTACAACAAGTAATCTGTAGTTCTCACCATCTATAAACTCTTCACCTAGAACTTGAGTATTGCCATTAGATCTGTTCTTCTCCTTAGCTATCTCAAATGCTTTTATTGCTTCATTTTCAGTATTTGGAAGTATGGTAATTCCGATTCCACCTAATTGTTGAGCTGGTTTTATTACAACCCTTTTATTATATGTATCAAAAAACTTTATAGTATCTATAGGGCTATTAAGGGGGACCTGTTTGGGTACAGGTAATCCCGCCTCCTCTAAGACGAGATTTGATAGGTGTTTACGCTTAGCGATGGTAGAAGATGGGGAATTAGTAAGTGGTGTTGCTGTATTTATTATATACCAGACCTTATCTTCACATTCGAATTTAGCGAGTAGTTTATATACAAGAATTTTATACTTGATATCCAATATGTCTGCTGCTTCTATGTAGTAAGCAAGGTGCACATTACCAGCCTCCTTTAAATATTGTTCGTAATTTTTCATATATATGTTTATTTAAATGTTTTAGTTGTATCTATCAAATAACCAGAAAGCTCTGACCTACCAATAACTAGGGGATATATTATATCGTTTGTAATAACAACTTCAATATCCTTTACATCTCCCAACATTTTAACAGTTATTCTAATAACTGGTCTAATATTAATCTTACCATCTTCTACGATTTTCGCCAGACGAAGAATATCCTCATGTTTTACAATTTCTTTTCCCTGTGTATCAATGTAGTCCTGTGCATCCTTAAGAGTAGAGAAATTCGAGGGCATCTCTATGCTCTTGAAATATTTTGTAGCATCTGTAAAGCCTATCCTGTTAGCAAGACTGCTTGTCATACGAGAAGTGAGAACTCCGGTATCCATAAAGGTATTGATAATTTCTTTATCAACTTTAATTTTTTGTTTCCTTTTTCTCATAGAAACTGCAGGTTTATGATATACACTAACTCTTTCAACGATATTTAGGACCTTTCTTCCGCTTATAGATTCGATGCTTTCTTCAATTTCCCCACCGAAAAGATTCTTACCGAGTCTAATACCATGTTTTATACTTTTTACATCTAGTCCCCTAGCTTTTTCTAGCCTCCAACGAAGGCCAGTTTGGTTAGCAACTTGTATGCCGAGTCCAGGTCTAGCGTTAACTTCAAACACTACGGGTCCTTTATCCCTATCAAGTGCAATGTCTACACCTATATATCCAAGCCCTATAGCTTTTTGGCATTTAAGAGCTATTTCCAGGAGGTTGTTCCAATCGGGGATCTGTATTCCACTGAGTATTTTATTCTGTTTAAGATCTATGGTTTTATCGAGGAGTTCATACGTATCACTCATTATGGCGGTGGGACTCATGTGCATAGAGTAGGTAGTAATACCTGTAGCTATATCGATTCCTGTACATATTGCCCCTGAATGTAAGTTTGCTGTTCCATTAGATCTTTTGGTAGGCAGCCTTGTCATTGCCATTATAGGGATCTTATTAAAGCAAATTATACGGATATCAGGGACTCCTTTGTAGGAATACTGTTTGAGTAAAGGGTCTGTCTTCACTCGCTCCTCTAAGATGGCAATATCTTTTTTAGAGCCCATGGAGAATCGCCCCTCTAAGATGTTCTCGATATGAAGAACTATATCTCTTTGACTCATAGTTTGCCCATTTGGCCTAATCCATGCGTCTCCACTTTTTGTTTTGCCATAAAAGATTATAATTCCATTCCCACCTGTACCTTTATTTGGCTTTATAACGAAGCTTTTTGGCAAGGAGTCCCAATCTAGGAACTCTAACTGCTTTTTTGTTCTGATAAGTTTGTATACCTCAGGAGTTTTGATACCTTCTTTTCGCAAGATCCTTTTAGTCAGTATTTTATTATCTGCAATCCTTTTTGCAGATGGAGGGTTATATGGTCTTATATATTCTTGATTTCTTCTATTTAATCCAAGAATATCCTTAAATCTTGTTCTAAGCATTTTCTTTACTCCCAGTTATTGATCTGAATCGAAAAAAGTCCTTCACTCTTAATCCTTTAAATTGTCCAACTGCAATGTTGGCAAGTATGAGAACCGGTATTATCCATAGATTGTTAGAGAAGTATGTAGAGATAACATCTCTGGTTATCACATACCAACCAATTGTAGATATAGCTATTGTAGAAAAGACAATTAACATCGAAGCCTTTAGAGATTTTTTGACATACTGTTTAGTGAAAAAGTCTCCTAAAGCTGCAATAGATATCATCGCTAGTGGTGGGATATTTTGTAAATTGTCTAGAGTAAGAACAAATCTGTTTATCAAAACGAAAAACAGTATCAGAGAAATTGTTAGTATGCAGTAGTTTATAGCGATTCTTGTAATGTAGTGCATACGAATCTTTTTAAGCATAGAGTAGGAGAGTAGGGATGTCGCTATTACTACGGCTGTTATCACTAATCCATACTTTAAACCGGTATAGGAGTATGCTATTGCTAGTATAATGGGAGCGTATACTCCGTATGACTTAGTACCAAATAGGTATCTAGCGAAACTTACAATAGTTGCCAGTATTGCTATAGCTATGAGTAATTCTAAGGTTTGGCTGGACAAGCCATGGTTTAAAAGCCATGTTGTAAAAGGAGAGTATTCCATATGTATTCTAATGACAATTTATTGTATTTTATGAGCAGATTCTCTAGATTATACGCGTTTTTGAGAGATTTTTCCATAAGTTCTCTTTAGTAAAATAAAAAGCCACTACTGAGAGTGGCTCTTATTTCTAACTAATAGAGATTTACTCTAATTCTACTGTAGCACCAGCTTCTTCAAGCTGTTTCTTCATAGCTTCAGCGTCTTCTTTAGCGACTTCCTCTTTAATAGTTTGAGGAGCGGTATCTACAAGATCCTTAGCTTCTTTAAGACCCATCTCTGTAATAGCTCTAACGGCCTTAATAACGGCTATCTTCTCTGCCCCTGCATCCTTTAATACAATATTAAAGTTGGATTTCTCTACAACATCCTCAGCTGCTGCTGGAGCTGCTGCCATTGCTACTGGAGCTGCTGCACTGACACCAAATTTCTCCTCCATAACCTTAACAAGATCAGCTAATTCTAAAATGGTCATTTTTTCAACCATCTCTAAAACTTTCTGGCCATCTTTTGTTAATTCTGGGAGAACTTTTTTATCTTCTGCCATTTTTGTAAAATATATAAATTAATTAATATCCAAAATTAGGACTCTTTTTGTGAAATGCCTTTAAGGGCAACGGTTAAGCCTCTTACATTACCAGTTACTGCATTCATAAACCCTTTCAATGGAGCACTCATGCTTCCGACTAGCATACCTAGAAGCTCTTCTCTTGATGGGATGTCTGCTAATTGCATTACTTTTTCTTCAGTTAAAAACTGTCCTTCATATACACCACCCTTAGCTTCCATAACTTCTGTCTCTTTCTGAACTTCTTTTACTAATTTCGCTGGTGTAGTAGGGTCTTGGTTAAAATATATTACTGCTGTAGCACCATCAAAATTCTGTATTTCTACAGGTTGTTCTGTATCTTGTAGAGCAATTTTAAAAATGCTGTTTTTTAATACCTTAAAACCAGCATCGTTATCCTTTAGCTCTTTCTTAAGCCCCGTAACGGTTGTAGTATCTATACTATCTGAACTTACTAGGAAATATCCCCCCTTATTTTTAAGGATTTCTTTGTACTCCTCAAGTAGTTCAGTCTTTTTATCACGACTGATTGCCATATTTTTATATATTTAATTAATTTGAATACTTTCCTAATTGCCTCATGTAGATTTACTTTTTTTACTACATTTCTCAGGCGATTAACTGGGTTGATTATATATGTTTTACTATGTATCGTCAACAACTACTCTCTAGAGTAACTAATCTTCACACTAGCACCCATTGTAGGGGCTAAATGTAATTTCTTAATTGCTTGCTCGTAAGGTTTGTTGAGGGCCTCTTCGATTGCCTTGATACAAGCCTCGGCATTGTCTATTAACTCCTGTATATCCATATCTAGTTTACCAGCCTTTAAGTGTATTACACCGCTTTCATCGCAAGCGAAAGTGTTTTTGCCTTGTCTATACTCTTTAATTGCTCCTGCAAGGTCATCAGTTACAGTACCACTCTTAGGATTTGGCATTAGACCTCTAGGGCCTAATTCCTTACCTAAAACTGCAATTTGTGGCATTACTGAAGGAGTTGCTATGGCGATATCGAACTCAATAGTACCGGCTTTAATATCTTTTGTAAGTTTCTCTAGTCCTACAATATCTGCACCTGCATCTTTAGCATCCTTCTCTAATTCTTTTGGACAAAACACTGCGATTTTAACATCAGAGTTACCAGAAGTGTGGGGTAGAGTATATGCACCTTTAATAGATTTAGGATCTCTGTCTTTGGGTATAATAATGTCTGCGTGCACCTCTAAAGTACCTACAAATTTGCTGTAAGAAAGCTTCTTAACCTTCTCAATGCCTTCTTTTAATGAGTAAGTGTCTGTTGGATTATAATTTTTTATACTTTCTTTATATTTTTTTCCTCTATGCATTTGTTTATTTAGTATAAGTTAAAGTTCGGTCTCTATTCCCATCTGTTTAGCAGTACCAGCTATAGTCTTAGCGGCCTGTTCTACATCGGTGGTATTTAAATCGGGCATTTTTACCTCTACGATCTCCATAATTTGAGCTTTAGTTAATTTTCCAACTTTTTTCAGGTTTGGAGTGCTAGATCCTTTCTTAAGATTTAATTTTCTTCTGATTAATTCGGAAGTAGGGGGTGTCTTAAGCTCAAATTCAAAAGATCTATCATCATATATTGTTAAAATTACAGGAGTAAGTATCCCGTTGTCCTCCTTGGTTCTTTCATTGAATTGAACACAGAAATCCTGTCCATTAATACCGTATGGAGCAAGAGTAGGACCTATTGGAGGTGCCATTGATGCTCTACCTGCTGGTATGGTAATTTTAAGTTGTGCTTTTATTGGTTTTGCCATTGTAATTAATCAAATATATTAAAGTTTACTTACTTGTGAGAATTCTAACTCTACAGGAGCTTCTCTACCTAAGAATGAGATGAGGACTTTTACCTTACCCTTAGATTGATCTATCTCTTGTACACTACCGATAAAGTCAGCAAACGCACCCTCTGTTATCTTAACAGCCTCACCAACACCAAAGGAACTTTGATATGATGGCTGTTCTTCTTCCATATATTGCATAATTGCCTTAATCTCACTCTCAGGTAATGCTCTAGGTTTCTTATCAGTTTTAACAAACCCTCTAATAGCATCAATATTATTGATAATCTCCCAGGTTAACTCATCAAGCTCCATTTTTACTAAAATATATCCTGGGAATATCTTATCTTCTTCTACCTTCTGTTTACCTTTTTTAACTACAATCTTCTTTTGTACTGGTACTAGTATCTGTACTATCTTATCCTCTAATCCAGATGCTTCAATTCGTTGTTTTAGCTCTTTTTGAATAGCATTTTCATATCCAGTTCGGATATTTAATACGTACCATTTAGCTTTTGGATTAATAGCTTTCTTCTTTTTAGTCACTTCTTTTTTACTCTTTTCCTCTTTAGCCATATTTTTAGAATATATTTACATTAATGTACCAGTCTCTGATCTTGAAAAAAGCTAAATCTAGACCTGTAATAGCAATTGCAACCACAGCGCAGAGAATTACTGTATATACTGTTAATACAAGTAGTTCTTTACCTGTTGGCCATTTAGTTTTCTTTAATTCAGTTAATATTTTCTTAAACATTTTTCATATTCCTGGCAGGCCCACTCTGATTCGAACAGAGAACGGTGGTTTTGGAGACCACTGTTTTACCAGTTGAAACTATGGGCCCTCAAATTATGTTTCAACCTAATTTAAAAGAACAATTACTTAATTTTAGCTTCTGTGTGCGAAGTATGTTTTCTACATTTACTACAATATTTCTTTCTTTCAATCTTATCTTGTACATTCTTACCTTTGTAAATTGAGTAATTTCTACTATTACAGATAGTGCATTGCAAGAAAACTATATTTTTTTTAACCTTTGCCATCATTCTCGGGAGTCAATTTATTACAATGGGAAATATACAGAGGTATTATATAGGGAAATAGGGGGTTGGTCAAATATTTCCTTTTGTTTAGTAAGGTTTGAAACCTAATGGAGCTGGATCTGAGAGTCGAACTCAGGACCTCATTCTTACCATGAATGTGCTCTAACCAACTGAGCTAATCCAGCATAAGATACTATTATATACAAACTTTCTACTTTTTAGTAGTCTTCTTTTGAGTCCCAGAAGTCTTTGACAAGAAATATATCCAAAGAGGTAGTGACAACACAGCCATTCCTATTGCCATACCAGGAGCATCGGGAGTGGAGTAGGAGTAATTCTCAGGCTTAAGAAGTAAGAAATTAGTAAGCTGATATATAGATACAGGGATAGATATTAAACCAATAATGCTGTAAAGGATTAAAGAAGCGAAAAGATAAATCTTTTCCAGCCACTGACTTTTATCTTCTTTCGTAATCTTAGATATTGCGAACTCATGAATGGCAAACAAGATGCCCATAGAGAGAAGTAGGGTTAAACCAACAATTAGATCTGTGTTTGGCATTTGGCTGTCAAAACAGAAATCGGCATCGCCAATAGTAAGCACTTCAGCATCAGGACATATTTCGAAAGTATCTTTACTGATTGTAGTATCGTACATTCTTGCCTCTTCAAAAGAGCTCCCTTTATATAAGGTATATGAAAAAGGAGTACCAAACTGGTAAGCGAGGGCTGATTTGATTGCGATAGCTCCACCAATAAGAGCAATTATTAAAGTAAGGAAACTTATTAGATACAAATATATATGAAAAAGTGTTTTTGTAGGGAACTGAAACTTTGTTTTCTTGTTATCCTTAGCTCTTAGCGCTTGTACTACTACATATACAACTGTTCCTACAACTGCG
>JBAYNT010000025.1:0-8879 GCA_041678645.1 Candidatus Dojkabacteria bacterium | reverse complement strand
CAATCACCAGATGGATGATTATGTGCCATGATCGTGTATGATGCATTGTTTTCCAAGGCGTATGATATAACATCTCTGGGAAGTAGTGAAGCGTTATCTATCCCCCCTATCCTTATAGTTCTCTGCTCTATTAGCTCAAATCTCGAATTAAGATATAGGGCTACAATATGCTCCTGTTTAAAATTAGTCATGCTTTTAAGTAATTCATAGGCTTGTTTAGAGTTATATACAAGCGTTTTCTCACAGGAATATATGCCGTAGACTCTTCTTCCTAACTCCATTCCTGCTAATATTCTCATAGCAGTTACTTTACCGACTCCATCTATTGTACTAAGGTATGGAACTGTAATTTCTTCTCCTTTTCTCACACTTTTTCTAATTTTTTTGAGAAGGTTTAATGATATGCTCTGGAAA
The DNA here is from genome assembly GCA_041678645.1 of Candidatus Dojkabacteria bacterium. Lineage (GTDB taxonomy): Bacteria > Patescibacteriota > Dojkabacteria > SC72 > SC72 > WOZL01. The sequence goes on along the minus strand of JBAYNT010000025.1, from coordinate 8,465 downwards.
TCTTTACCTTTGATACCGCTACCAACAAGGATCGATATGAGGTCAGTATCTGACAAAGAATCTATACCACTTCTTAGAAATTTTTCTCTGGGTAGCATAAGTTAATAGTACAGGGGAGTTATTAAAAAAGGATTAACTCTCCTTCTTTTTCTTGCTCTTACTCTTCTTAATATACTTACAGTTTGGATAACCACTACAACCAATAAACATCCTACCCCACTTACCTTTTCTCTCAACCAATCTCTCTCCACACTCTGGACACTTCTCATTTAAAAGCATAGGCATAGTAGTCTTACACTCTGGATACTTCTCACAGGCCCAAAATTTACCATACTTACCATTCTTTAAAACCATACTAGCACCACACTCTGGACACTTCTCAGGTTTAAAGTACTTATCATAGTCTAAAGATTGCTCTCCACCCGACAGATCCTTCATTCCCTTACACTCTGGGAACTTTGCACAACTCAAAAATTTCCCATACCTACCAATTCTCACTACCATCTCCCCACCACACTCTGGACACTTCTCATCTTTATCCTTGCCAAGTATTACTACATCCTCCTTATTAACATCCTTATCCGCCTTCTTTATCTCTTCTACAAGCGGTTTGTACTGAGAATCCATAAATGGGACATACTCTATTTTCCCCTCTGCGATATCATCTAGTTCTTCTTCAACCTTAGCTGTATATTTGTAATCTACCAATCTCTCAAAGTTATTCCTCAAGAAATTTGTCACTACCCTACCAATATCAGTAGGAAATAGTGCCTTAGCCTCTCTCTCAACATATCCTCTCGATTGTATAGTCGAGATAATGGTGGCATATGTAGAAGGCCTACCAATACCAAGCTTCTCTAACTGCTTTACCAAGCTAGCTTCAGTATATCTAGAAGGAGGCTGTGTAAACTTTTGCTCCTTGTTAAATTCAATCTTCTTAAGCTCGTCACCCTTTTTAATCTGTGATATCTGAGCCAAATCTTCTTGGGCTTTACCACCGCCTAGGACTTTTCTAAAACCATCAAACAGAATCATCTCTCCACCAAGAGAGAATATATATTCTGGTTCCTTTACATCCTTAGGAGATATCTTAACTGTGAGAACCTTAGCTCTTTTTGGATTCATCTGACTACTTACAGCCCTTCTCCATATCAAATCGTAAAGCTTTGCATGTGCACTACCGAATTCCTTGGCAATCTGCTCCTTACTAGTAGAAAAATCTGTAGGCCTAATCGCCTCATGAGCCTCTTGAGCACCCTTGCTCCTAGTTTTGTAGTACTTAGGCTTCTCTGGAAGATACTCCTCTCCAAATCTCCCCTCTATCAACCCCCTTATCTCATTAATCGCTTTACTGCTTAAATTGGTAGAGTCTGTTCTCATATATGTAATATGTCCAGCTTGGTACAAGACCTGTGCAAGAGCCATCGTTCTCTTTGATGTAAAACCAAATACAATATTAGCCGACTGTTGCATCTTCGATGTAGTTAATGGAGGATATGGATTTCTCTTAACCTCTTTCTCATTTACCTCTACTACAGTGTAATTGGAGTTACCCAGGGTTTTTTCTAACTCCTCAATATCTTTTGCGTTACTTGGTACATACTTCTGCCCATCTTTGGTCTTTAACTGTGCATCTAAACTGTTTTTCTGCTTATCCTCTACAGTAACTGAGAAATCCCAATACTCTTTAGAATCAAATGCCTCCCTATCCTCTTCTTTTTCTACTATTAATCTAAGTGCTACAGATTGGACTCTACCAGCTGAAAGTCCATACCATATTTTCTTCCATATAATTTCGGAGAGTTTGTAGCCTACCAATCTATCTAACACCCTTCTTGATTTCTGTGCTTCAACTAGATTGTCATCAATAACGCCTGACTTCTTAACGGCTTCAAGTACTGCATCTTTGGTAATCTCATTAAAAGTAACCCTTTTAGGATTTTTAAGCTCCAAAGCATTTTTAACATGCCAAGCTATAGCCTCACCCTCTCTATCAGGGTCCATCGCTAAATATACATTTCCACCTTTAGGCAGGGCTTTTTTAAGTTCCTTTATTATCTTTCCTTTTCCGTAGATTGTGACAAATTCAGGCTCATATTTATTCTCAACATCTACAGCAAGAGAACTTTTAGGTAAGTCAATTATATGACCCACTGTTGCAATAACTTTGTAGTCGTCTCCCAGATACTTGTTGATGGTCTTTGCCTTAGCAGGAGACTCAACAATTAATAAGTTTTTATAGTTGTTCTGTTTCTTTGCCATAATAGTATTCGTCAATTAAAATACCCTCAAAAAAAACAATTGTCAAGAAATTGCAGTTCTTAACTCCTAAGTTTTGCAACACTGTTCACATACCTTCGCTACACTGTACAGTATATTTACTCACGCTACTTTTGGTTGGTATGACGGCAGCAATAGGCGCCACCCCCATTCAAGTATATAGCTCATTATTATAGAACTTGAGTAACTGGATGGGGTCATACAGTGGTGTTGCCCCCTTTGATATATACATGTTACAACCTTGTGACGAATACTTGTTTATATTGCAAGGAAGACAGAATATCTCTCTACCATATTCTAACGCCAAGTCGGCCGTAATTAGAGAACCCCCTCTAATGTCTGACTCTATTACAACTGTGGCTGACGAAATTCCAGCTAAAATCCTATTCCTCATCGGGAACATTCCTTTGGTTATTTTTCTCCCTTTTGGAAACTCTGAAAGAACTAACCCCCTTTTTGATATTTCATCATAAACATACTGATTACTCCTGGGGTATCCTTTATCGATACCCCCCGCAACCACGGCTATGGTTGGAATACCAAATTCCAAACATATTCTATGTACTTCACAATCAATTCCATTAGCTAAACCACTGACTACAGCTACATCCGTACCTTTTAACACCTTTAAAATATATTTTACTGACCACTTTCCATATGAGGACATATTCCTAGTACCAACTACAGTAATCATTTTCTTAGATAGAAGCTCTCTTTTGCCCTTACAAAATAGAAGTAAAGGGTAATCAGAGATCTCCTTTAGGGATGCAGGATACTCCTTTTCATTAGATGAGAGAATGTATATACTTTCTTTTTTAAGCTGCTCACTATACTCTCTTACCTCATCATTGTAGCTAAACATTGACCCATTAAGAATCTTTTCTATTATAGCTTTTCTACCTACACCCTCTTGAGAAAGGTCAAGAGCAACTCTATATTTATTAAACTCCATATGCCAGAGTTTAATATGAAGACATGAAAATATTATGAATTACCAATCTACGGTATGCCCCTTACTCTCCACTCTGAATCTAGCATATGGTAAATATATGCTATATTTCTGATTAAGAGGAATATCACGAGGATGAGTATAGGTCACCTTCTTGCCACCTAAGCTCATCTTAAAATCGTTAACACCCCTCCAAGGATTCTTCCTATCTTCCAAACCCTCTGGCAACATTCCTCCAAAAAGATCTAGAATCTCTAAGCTCAGGCTTTTAGCAAGCTTAATACTCTCCCAAAAAAGCAAATATGTTATCCTAACATTTTTCTCTCTAAAATTTACATCACCACCTGCTTGATATACATGCATATACTTACCAAACACACTGTTTTGCCATACCGCAATAGGTTTGTTCTTGTAGTATCCAACAACAAAGTAGAGCATCCCTTTTTCTTGTTGATACTCAAACTCTCTTTTAAGACTCCCTGAACTTTTCCCTCTATATCCTTTAAAATCCTTTGTTTGGTTATAGAAGTTGGCAAAAGTATCAAATTCAGACATGTTATTTATTACCCTAATCGATATGTCCTCATTTTTGAGCAATTTGTTTATATTATTCCTAGTAGAGCTACTCATATCGTGTCTTAGCTCTTCTTCGCTTTTGTTTACATCAAAATATTGAGATATTAATGCATCTTGTGGATGAACTGGAGATTCTTTTGCTTTAAATTCTAAAAGTACCTTCTCATATACTTCATCATATACTGTAAGTGGAGAAATCCTTACAAAGAAGCAGCTGTTTTCTGTAGCTATTAATTGCAATTTCTTGAAAAGCTCGCTAAAAAGTTCTTCTTTATAGGCATCGCTTAAACCTTCTACAATCATTGGGTTATGTTTACACTCTAGATATTTACCAAAGATTTTTACACTATCTATGACTCCATCAAGTATTCCAACAAATCTCTCACCATCAAATACTAGGTATCTAAAGGCCTCTTTATTACTATCCTGCATAAATCTATATCTTGCTGAGCTCAACAGGAATGAGTAATTAGGTAATTCTAAAACATACTTATCCCACTCTTCATCTGCTGTTGGTATACGAAATTGTAAATTCATATATCTATTTATACCCTGAATTTATTAGCCATGACAAGATGTCCTTAGCGTAAGGCAAAGACTCAAAACTTAAGCCTCCATCTTCGAAAAATATTACAAAGGAGTATTTAGGATCTTCGTATGGATAAAAGCCTGTTATCCAAGCATGGCTATGTTCGTACTCTCCTTTTTTATTTAATGCGCCAAATTCTGCTGTACCAGTTTTTATAGCCACTTGCTCTCCCAGGTCTCTTAACATTTTAGCACTACCCAAGTCACTGTATACTACTGACCACATACCTTTTCTAACTATTTCTAAAGATTTCTTGCCTATGAAATTCTCTCTTAGAGCTTCATACTCTATCTGCTTTTCATTTCCATCTTCATCTACAGTTTTCTCTATAATATGTGGGGTGTATAAAATCCCACCATTAGCTATAGAAGCAACCCAATTAACCATTTGTATAGGGGTTACCAGCGTAATACCTTGCCCTATTACTGAGTTACATCCATCTCCTTCTGGATACCATATTGGGTCAAGCCAAGTAGCACCATGCTCTGCTAAATATATCTTGTTTTCTGCAGAAGGTAACCTTCCCGGCATCTCACCTGGGATATCTATTCCTGTGTATTGACCTATACCAAAACCTTCTAAATACTTAGCTAACTCCTCCATCTTCCAGTGCCTTATTGTCTCACAAAAATATATGTTGGACGATCTTGCGATTGCTTGTATAACATTTAGATTCCCATATGCATGATTTTGAAACTCTTGAAATGGTGCCCCACTGCTAAATGTGTACCCTCTTCTACTGTTATATATCGTTGAGGTATTAATCGCGCCAGCATCCAAAGCTGAAGCAGCAACCAATGTTTTAAATGTCGAACCCGGAGGTACTTGGGCTGCTATAGATCTATTTAGAAGAGGTATTCTTGAGTCATTTAAAATGGAGTCATACTCAATTTGCGATATACCTCCAATAAATTGATTACTATCATATCCTGGGTAAGAAACCATGCTTAAGATCTCTCCATTATTAACATCCTCTATTATTATAGATGCTCCTTTAGCACCATTCTTGTTCACTGCATCTTCAATCATTTCATACATCTTATTTTGGACTTTTAGATCTATACTCATATATATACTCTCCCCAGATATTTGAGGAGTAATTGCATAGGAAGATCCCGTTATTGAATGACCCAATGCATTGATTTCAGTAGCTTGCTTCCCATTTTCCCCAGCTAAGATTTCATCATAGTATTTCTCAATGCCCAACTTGCCCACAGTGTCATTGCTAGAAACATAATCGTACTTCTCAATATCTGTAGCAGAAGCCTGCCCTACATAACCTAAGATATGAGAGAACTGTATAGGGTATGTATAGTTCCTTTTGCTCTCATCGTGTATCTCAACTCCTTCTAGCTCTTCTCCCATAGATTTAATGCTTATAGATGTATCATTATCTATATCTTTAGCGATTAGAATATTAGAGAAGTATGGATTGGTTGAATATATAGAGACAACCTTCTCATATATGCTATTGTAAGCCTGAGTATCCTCAGATGTTGATTTCCATTTGTCCCCTAAGATTTGCTCTAAAATCATTGTGGCGTTACCCAACTTCTCTTGCTCTATTTGCATCTCCTTATCAAGATATACATCAATATTAAGATATACATTTACAGCTGGTACATTCTCAACAACCTTTTGCCCATTTCTATCAAATATCACTCCTCTATATGCTGGTACTGAAGTTATCCTAATACTGTTTTCTTGGGATCTCTGCGACATCTGCTCGCCCTGTACTATCTGCAGTTTAGCAAGAGAAAGGAAAAGGACTGTAAAGAGAAAGAAGGAAAATATTAAAACATACAAAAAATTCCAAGCAGAAATTTCTTCCGAATTTTCGCTATAGAGAAGGTTTTTGATACCATCAATTCCGTTGGTGGGTTTTATATCAGGATTACTAATCCTAGGCCTTCTCAATGTTTTTTTGTCTAAGTTTTTATCTATTTCAAGATTTTTCATACCAGGATATCTTCATTAGATCTAAAATTTTCAATTACCCTATTACTTAAAAAGATTATGAGCACACTAATGATTGCTCTTATAGTGTACCCAAATATATCAAGCCAGTTTACAACCCCCCATACTCCATCCTGAAGTAAGGGTGTCAGTAGATTCAAGAGTAAATAGAAAAGAAAGATAGCAAAAAAATACGGGATGTAAGAGAGAATTATCTGTTTTTTGGGCATAACTAAAAATAGCAAGTATAAAGTTGCTAAAGAAATAGCTACAGCAAAGAGTGTTACTCCAAATGGTCGATGTAGGAGAGTGTCTGTTATTAAGGTACTGATTACAGCAAAAAAGCTCCAGCTCTTCCAATCCCACTTATCAATTAAGATTAGTAGTACAAGTATCAATACACAAAAGGAAAAAAGGGTAGTAAAAAAGCTTTCGAGGAACAAAAGCAAAAACAATCCTACAACTATTATTAAAGTTTTAACTATCATTATCTATTTTTACAAAAACATTAACTAAATCATAGTAATCAACTGCTGGAGAGACATATCCTGCTCTTGTGGTAGTAGCAGGATCTTCCGAGAGCCCAACAACTGTACCTAAAATTAGATTCTCCCCTACTTTGCTATCATTTACCACAACTATATCTCCATTTTTAACACCGCTATTCATACCAATGTTCTCTATTCTAATACCGTTGGATGAACCACTAACTACAGCTCTACTTAAAATTCTTTGGTCCAGCCCCTTCTCAGATGAGAGTATATATGACTCTAAGAAATTTGATTTTGATATTGGGAGTCTTGCTTTCGAGCTAGATTGATTAATATCTACTAGAATACCGACAAAAGAGTTTCCTAAAACTACTATATCGCCCTTCTTTACACCATCCTTTGCTCCAACATTAAGTATTACGTAATCTGCTTCAATATGATCAAGAATCTTGCTTTGGACATATCGGTTCTCTGGATTTTCTAATTCTAACTGTTTCTTTAAATCTTTATTCTCATTGCTTAACTCTTTAAATGCCAAATTATCAACTTCATACTTTGCTATCCTTACTTTCATCTCATTATACTCATCTCTAAACTCGGAGATATTTACAACAGTGGTGAAGAATCCACTAACTTCTAGCGCACAATTGGTAGAGCTCTCGTAGACAGGGTCTAAAATATATGAGATGCCTAGCTTAAGGCTATTAAGCCAACCTGCGCTATTAAGAAAAAGAAAGAATACTGATATTGTTAAGGTTACAGGTATTGATAACCAGCCATTACTATTTCTCTGTTCGCTTTCATTTTTAAGAAACATCTTTATAAATTATTAAACTAATTCTTTCCAAGATGATTGGACTTTATCCAAAAGCTCAATATGATCAAGCATTTGTGCGGTACCTCTTGCAACAGCTGAGATTGGATCATCTACTATATATACGGGCATATTTAACTCTTTCTGCCAATATTTGTCTAAACCTTTAATTAGTGAACCACCACCAACAAGGTGCAAGCCAGAGCTTAATAGGTCTCTGACTAATTCTGGTGGAGTATCCTCGATTGCATCCTTTACGGCTTCCGTTATCGCTAGAATCGATGCCATTATAGCTTCCCTTATCTCTACACTACTTACACTTACTGACTTCGGTAAACCGTTAACCAGGTCTCTTCCCTGCAGGATAACCTCTTTTTCGTCTTTTAGAGGAATTACAGAACCAATAGCTATTTTTACATCTTCAGCAGTCCTTTCCCCTATCAGCATATTATATTTATCCTTAACATAGTTCACTATGTCTTCATTCATTTCATCGCCTGCTATCTTCACACTGTTGTCTATTACAATATCACCCAAGGACATTACAGCAATACCCGTAGTGCCTCCGCCAACATCCACTATCATGTTCCCAGAGGCCTCTTCTATCGGCAGCCCTGCGCCAACAGCAGCTGCCATAGTCTCTTCGACTATATACACATGTCTTGCTCCAGCAATCTTACAGGCGTCTATTACAGCTTGTCTTTCAACCTCAGTTACAGATGATGGGACGCCCACAATAACCCTTGGTCTTGGAATTTTCCAGTTTTTACTAAATACCTTGTGTGTATTTTGGATAAAATGATGAATCAT
>JBAYNT010000024.1:0-9038 GCA_041678645.1 Candidatus Dojkabacteria bacterium | reverse complement strand
TATCTTCTCAACCATATGGGATATGTCATCAATAAAGACCTTGCTAGATACTTCCCATATTTTATAATCACCTACTGGGTGATCTTCTATAGCCCCAAGATCAAAACTAGCAATTTCACTTCTACCTAGAGATTCTTGTGAGATGGGGTCACTGGGATATTCGTTTTGTTTTTTAGATAGAAAAAGAGAAAAGAGAATAATCACTACAATTACTATAGAGGTTATTACAATTATTAATACTGTTTTTTTATGTTTCTTTCTTTCCATATGTATTGCTTAACGATAACATACTCCTGTTACAGGGCACTCTGCCACTGAGCATCCAAAATCGACATTTAGAGGGTCGCGAGGGTTCACCTTCTGATTATTAATCTGCACTTCAAGATGGAGATGCAACCCAGTTGAACATCCTCTGTATGCTGCATTGTCAACTATAGTCACAACCGCTTGTCCAGCATCTAATTTCTGCCCAGATTGTACACCAGAAGATATATGGAGGAGAAAGAAATTGTAAGTTCTATCTTTATAAGTAGCTCTGAAACGAACGTAACCTCCACAACGAGGGTCAATACCCACTTCCTCTACTACACAATTACCTGATGACAAATCACAGAATTGTGGGGCTGCAAAATTCCCACCAATAGGTATGTCGATTGCATTCATATTAGAGTGACTAGGCTGGAGATACCCTGGTGTAGAGCAGGAAGAAAAGGGCCCTTGGGAGCAAGGTAAGGATGGTCCTGCAGTTAACAAGCATTGCTGGCCAGGAGGAAGATCCCCGGGTATAAATTCTGGGGAGATTCCTCCTCCACCCCCACCCCCATTAGTCCCTCCTCCATAACTCTCAAAGCCAGTATTATATTGAACCTCTCCAGGCACAACTCGGGAGTACCCATCTACTTGAGCATACCGTTTTGAGCCAGAAGATGAGCCTAATAGTATAAAAATTCCAAAAACTCCCACTAGCGCAAATATAAAAACTTTTATAGCGACTTTCGCTATCTTATTTAATATTGATGAGATAACAAGGGAGATTGCTAGCCCTAATGGACCTGCAACTGCTGAGCCAGCTAGATGAAGGAATCCGATTATGCCTTGAGATATGGCAGCTGTTAAAGCTTGTCCACCAGTAAGTTTCCAAGACTCTAGCATAGCCATAGCGGCTTTATCCTTAGTAAACATTGACATCTTTGAGAGTATAGAAAACGCAGCCTCCCTAAACTTCCCCTGGAATTTGTTGACCATCCCCCCTATAAATCTCGTAGACGCAGTAAGGGCACCTGCAAAACCTCCCCATCGCCCTAAGGAATTAAAAATCTTCTCTGATTTAACAAACTTCTTGGCTAAATTACTATTCTTGTCTCCAAGGGCTCTTTTCAATCTTCCCATTAATCCTCGATACTCAGGATTCTCAAGGAGGAGTCTAATCTGATTCTCGTCAGAGGCTCCTTTGAAATTTTTATAGAAAGACCAGAATTTTTTATCCTTTAACTTTGTAAAATCCCCTGCGCTTACACCCCACATTTTTGCCAATTTCTTCTCCTGTTTATAAGCCATCCAAGCAAAAGCTTCTCCTGATACAAGAGAGCGAAGCCATGTTACAGGGTTAGCGTAATAAAGATTAGTCATAGCATCGTTATAGTTGTTCCTTAGCTTTTGTCCTTCTTGATACTTAGGCTTCAAAAAGCCAACTTCACCACCCTTACCTAAAAGCTTAAAGTTTCCTTTCTCTGTTGGTACACCAAAATACCCTTTTTTAGGGTCAAAGAAATCACCATTGGCCAGGGCTTCAACTGCTCCAGGACCTAATGTACTTTGCAGTCCATAATAAAGACCTTCGGCTTTCCCTAAGGTGTATGAGAATCCCATGGTTCCTAAAGCTCTGCTTGCATCATTAAGCTCTCTTATAGAACCACTAACACCCTTGAGCTCTCTTCGTTTCTGCTCGGGGGAGTAAGTACTGTAGTCAACACTTCGTCCATCAGCCCTCCAAACAGTGCCCTTTTTTATTGCTTCTTTTCTACGAAGGAAATCATCTTTAGCGCCTTTAATGTTCTGTCTTGCTTCTTTGAAATCAGATGGCGACTTGGGTAAATTACCAGCAGAGCCCCATAGAGCGACCATGTTATTAGCTCTCTGTGCTTTAAGGTATTTCTCATATTCTTCCTTACTCAAATTCTTTACTTCCCTCCCTCTAAGGACCTCTTCTGATCTAGCCTTAAACTCCTCTTTAAGCAAACCTCTAAAGCCCAACAGTGGAGAGAAATCTTCGGGTTCTGAAGCTTGATTGAGAGCTACATTGTAATTGCTAACGATATTATTAATCTCTTTATTTATTCCCTCCAACTCACCTGCAGATCGTGCACTCACACGACGGCTCTGCAAATTTCGCAATTTAGTTGCTATGTGGCCCTCATTCATTATCTTCTCGGCAGCCTCTACCATCCAAGCCTGGTCCTTTGGCGAGCCGGCCATGGCAGATTGGCCCATTGCCCGAACGAGGATATTTTTCATATCTTTAGGATCATCCTTAAAAAGTTCCGCCTTTCTGGCATAAGCACTACCCGCCAGAGACCTCATCTGCCCACCAAACGCATCTAATCTTCCTAGCTTCGCTATATTTTTATTCTTCTCAAAAAGTTTATCTACGAAAGCATCGGGATTCTCAAAAAAATCTGGCAAGTCGCTTGCTCTTACTTTTACTTTACCTAACTTGTCCTGTGTTCCAAAGCTAATCTCAGCATCTACAAGATTTTGAACCGTGGATAGCACCTGATCACTTACAAAAGTACCTGGCAGAGCCAAGGCATCTATTAAAGCTGAGACATACTCTGATTCACTTTGAACTTTTGATGTTTGGACATTAACCGGCCTTCTTTTGTCAACTGGTTTCTCAGATTGTTCTAAAATAAATCCTAGAATATCCGACACAGACGATATTGTTTGATCCTTTTGTTTTTTAGCCATATATCATTACTTTGCTAACATTTTGCCCAAAAGAGGAATACCTCCAAGAGCTTTCTTCGCACCCTCTGCGGCAAAACCTGCCTCCTTAGAACTTGTAGGAGGAATTATAGCCTGAGCATATTTGTCTGCATTGGAAGCTAGAAAAAGTACAATTATCTGTAGAATCATTATCAACAGAGAGCTCCAAGAATCTCCTCCTTCAGCTACAGAAAGGTTCATGCTGTTTTCTGATAGTGTGAGTTTCTCTGGACCGGGGAGAGATAGCTTACCTCCGCTTAGAGAATATATGGCTCCCGGCAAATTAAGTATCGCAAAAACAATTGGATATATTAAAACGTTTCTTAATATTCCCTTCATCCAATTAATGAAGTTTGCACTTTTACCCGGCATAGCAGATACTGCTATTTGCAATGGGCCTGTTATGACACTAATGAGGATCCCTATATAAGCTTTTACCAAGGTTATAAATACTTTGAAAACTCCAACAGTAGCTACTCCTAAAATTGCTAGTACTATGAGTAATAGAGGTAATCCGACAATAAGACCTGCGCCAAGAGTAACAGGATTAGAGGCACCTATTATAGTTGCTATTATACCTGCCCCGCCTAGTAGGCCTAATAATCCTTTACCTCCAGTATTACTCTTGAAGAGGTTTAGTGGGTTTATATCATTCCACAGGCCTTGAGGTACAAATGCCTTAAAAATGTCCCCTATACTTCCTAGTTTAATTGTTTCGGCATAACCATTTGATTGCTCAAATATTCCGTTGAACAGATCTGCTAATATCGCCATGATAACACCACCAAGATCTATAATAATTCCTGCTATTGCAAAACTGAAGGTAACACCTATCAGGGCAAGTATAATGTTAGGGAGGGTATTTCCCAAAGTAACCAAAGTTTGGCCTCCTAGTTTGCTTCTAAACATAATCATGAAGCCAACTACAAGCATAATAAGGATAAAGAAAACATAGGTTATATTTCTTACCTGTGACCAAATACTTGAGATTCCAGTACTTACTAAAGACTCATAACCAGATGGCGCTGCATAGATTGTGGACGATGCCTGATACCCTGGTAACCATTCATCCGCCAAATGTGCGTACACATTAACAAAAGGTTGAGATTCATACATAGCATATACACCATCTTCAGACATCCCTAAGAAGCCTCTTTTGGCATCATAGCTTATATTTTCAGACTCTAGCATTTTATCATAGTTAGGAGAAATACTGGGGTCCAATGTCAACAGCGCATTATTTACTAAAGATACTGTACTGACAGCGCCAGATCTAGGCGCACTATATTCGTCTGCTTCAGTTGCTCCTTGACCAATATTCCAGCTCTCGATTGTGCTTTGGTATGCGGATTCTAACCTTATCTTACCTTCTTGGGAATCTTCTGCCCCGTCTTGAGCTGCATAGCTATTATTTGACAGGAAGAAGAATGTAATGAACAGCACGGAGAAAAACAGTGTTTTGTTAAACTTTTTCATTTGACAGATTAAAATATTTTAAATAAATTTACATCGCTATCGGTTTGTCAGTTCTAGTACCAGATTCCTTGACATGAAATCCTACATAATCCATTGTATCAGGATATTCTTCTCCTGGCACGTTGTCACTAGCCTGAAACTCCACCTCTTTAGCAATATAATCAATATCCCAGGCGCATTTCAAAGTGCGAGTGCCAGAGCCCTCTATATATGCATCGCAATCTGTTACGACATAAACATTACCATTCTTTCCTTCTCCTGGATATCTGAAATCACCATCTCTTAATTCGTTGAACTCATTAGTACACTGCCCATTATCTCTGCAGTCAACCTTAGTGCCCCATGGAGATTCCATTATGATTACAATACTAGAGACGCTTACGCAACCCTCATCAACCTCACTCCCTACGGTGCAACTTTGGGCGTCGAATAGATTTTTTATTTTCTTGAAAAAACTAAGAACAACCTGCTTAAAACTTGGAGTACAGCCTCTTGAAGCTTCTCCTTTCAAATCCATCGTAAGGAATTGGGAATCAGATTCTTCACAATCTCCTATACTATCATCAGTTTCTTCAGATACCTGCTTCTCATAGTACGTTGGGTAGTTCTTAGATTGGGCGAGGATAGTAGAAGTCTTTAAATACTTTTCAGGCGTGGGATTAGGTGAGTTATCACAATCCTCAATACAATCATTTGTATGGTATTCAGACACGGTAAAATCGGTTTTACCTCCACCACTTGCATTTTCTCCTGCCTGTACCCCATATGTTAGAGCAAAGGGTTGAGTCTTATTTTCATTTGCCTTATCTAATATCTCTTTGGTTTTTGTGTCTCCTGGATAGGATACTGTCCCCGCAACAACATTTTCACTTACCATCTCTCCCGCAGGCTTTAGAGTCCAGTGGTATTTATCATTTTCTTCATCTTTATAGATTTGCTTAACTGAAGAGTCCATTGTTGGAGAGCCACTAAGCAAAGGTGGGACAACCACACTAACCAACCTAATACTGGCATCCCTACTTATTAATTCTCCTTCAGATGGCTGTACTGACCTTCTTCCGAAGTCCTCAGTAAGGGTAATGGGTATAGAACAAATCTTTTTTGAGCTATATACTAAATCGTCAGTTGTTCGACATTCTCCACTACCTTCACTAGCAGCTAGTACCGTACCTGGGAAGATTTGCTTAACAGGATCTAAGTTTGCATCTACCTCGTAGAAAACATCTTGGACTAACTCTCTCTCATTTGCTGGAGAAACCGCCTTTTGCTCTATAGAATATTGGTTACTCACCGTTTCCTTATTCTCGACAGAAATGCCTCCTAGTTTCTTTGCAGACAGATATGCAAACAGCGACAGAGCAGTAAACATCACTATTATCTTTTTCCTATGGATCTTCTCAGACATATTACAATATACATTGATTAATATGACTAATCAACAACTTAATGAGGCAAAATACCGTAGTCTGAAAGCCTTGGTATTTTAGTAAAAGTCGCCTTACTATCACTTAATGTAAGTCGAACTTCACCCGTAGTTGCTTCGCCAAAAGTCATTTCGATAGTTGAGGGTTTTGTTAAATAGATAGGCTTAAATCTAACTACGTCATTACTACTTTTAGTGAAATATCCCCCTTGTTGATCTCTAGCAGCACCTGTTGTTAATATCCAGGAGCCTTTGCTGTCTACCAGTGTTGATATAGGGAGACTTTCTCCTGTTGAACCCACCTCATCTTTATCCACAAACGTCGCTATTACAGCCATACTCTGATAATCCTCTGCTTTAGCTATGCCTGATATTGTTTCAAACTGTGGGGGGGTTGCTTGAGTCTTAAAAGTTGTAACTTCGAAAGTTTCCTCATAGATTTGCTCCCCAGAATATATCTTAAAATAGTACTTGGTTTCTGGCTCTAGTTGTGTAACTTCTATACTGTGTAAATAGTATTTATCCTGAGAAGATATGCCATCTCTTTCATCCCTACCCCTATCAGGAAGACCTTTTTGACTAGTACCATACATGATATGCCCTGTTTCTTTCTGTTGTGAGAACCATAGTACTGAAAAGCCTACATCGGTAAGATTAGTAATCATTACTGTATCTACTCCGTAACTGTCTGGTGTGGAAGAAGTGGAGCCATCAGAGGACACTAAATTGATCCATACTAAATCTGTTCTTAATTCGTAATCCCTATCAAATGGTTCCTCTTCTTCTGGCTCTTTAACTATAGGGGGCACATATGGTTTCTCTTCTTCCGAATCTACAGGTGTTTCTTCTTTAGCTATGAGTTTAGATTCGTTACCAATGTATGTGTCATATTGAGTACCGCTTGATATAAGGGTCTCGGTTAATTTCCCACTAGAATCAAATATGTTGCCGTGTGTACCTTGGACAATCCCACCACTATCAACAGCAGATGAGGCTATTATAACAAGTTCGGTCGAATTGGAGATTACAGATAGACTCTTATCTGAGACTTTTCTTAATGAAGATAGGTCTAGTAGCCAGTTACCATTCTCTGAAGGTATTGTAGCTACAGGGTAGGTACTTTTATCTTTTGGTAAGGCATATATTAATACATCATTTCCTTTGTTATCTTCTAGATGCCCATGTATTGGTTTAGGTACAGGAGTATCTGTAGTTATATTTGCTGTAGTGAAACTAAAATCATGACCATCGGTTCCACTGTATTCTTCTCCTCCAGATATTATCTTAAACTCATATTTGGTCCCTGGCTCTAAGTTTTTAAGCTCCGTATAGTGAGTATATCTTTTAGAGCTCCCTCGCTTGTCAGTAACCGTACCACTTTTAGAGCCGTTTAGTATAGACACTACTGAGCCTGTCTGTTTACTTTCGGTAGTCCATGTTACTGTAATGGAGTTGGTCGTGACGTTTGCTACAACAATGTTTCTTGGCTGAGTATCTCCTGCAGCGCTGATGAATAGTTGCACTGCTTTATGTATGCCAAAGAGGGTTAGTGGTATACCTATGAGTAGTATTATTACAATTGTTAGTTGTTTCTTTTGGTAAGGCGTTAAGTACATTACTCTATATTACCCTGTCTTTGTGGTTTAGACAAATGGAAATAGAGCAAAAGAAAAGCAAAAAAAGACATTATTTGTAAGATAAAACTTATACCTTCTCTTAGTTACTTTTTAACTCCTGATATAAATGCAGATACAGCAGAGAGTGCAGTACTTATACTTCTAATAGGGGTAACTATAGCTTGGTTTAGTTCGTGTACTGTACCTTTAGCGGTACCAACTATCTCTTGTGCATCTTCTAATATTTTGTTTGTTTTTCTTAAGGTCTCTTTTGTTTCTGTTACTATACCTCTAGAGTCTTTTATAAACATTCCTATTTGGAATAATATAAAAGTAAAGAATGCTACAGGCACGCCTATTATTATCATCCAGTATATAGCAGGTATTGTATCTAACATAGCTTCAAATGTTTTAATTTATATGTTTAAGAATAACAGATATCCTTAGTTATTACCACTTAACGACGGTTGCCAATTACCTTTCCCTTGGGTAATTCTCACAAAGTATGATTCTAATTTATTTAAGGGGTAATCAAATCCATATTCTTCTTTGTTTTCTAATTGAAATCCTTCATACATTTGTTTATCTTTAGCCCATTTGGTTACATTGTCTGCTTTAAAATTGTCCGCATTAATACCTTCTATTAGGGATTTAGCTGTATATGATTTAACTTTTGTTCCGTATAGGCTTATTAGGTTCCATCCTTGACTAAAGTATATCGGAGCAGTATCTGATTCGCTTTCGAATTGTACTGGTTGTCCTAAAATACTTATATTGATATCCCTTTTAGCTTTAATCATATATCCTACTCCTGGGAGTAATTGGAAGTCGTTGTTATCATATAGTTGTACATTTTCACCAACGATTTTCCATTGCCCACCATCGAATTTGGAGATTGAGTAGAGAGAGTTATTGTATACTTCATTTAGTTTTTTAAGTAAACCTGCGGCTGTTCTATACTCCGCACCTGATACTAGGAATGGGAAAGATACGAAGTTAAAACCCTCTGTTAAGCTATATTTATGCTCTGCATTTAAGGCTATGACACTTATTTCTGAGGCTATATCACTGATTTTTAGGTCTGTCTCGCTATTATACTCTCCATTATCGTCCTTATCTATATAAATTAGCACAGAGCCCTCATTATTTTCAAGCTCATAATCCCTAATCTCAAATGCATAATGCTCATTGTTATATTCAATGAGGTAGGATCCAGGATCTATATCAGAAATCATACCCGTTTGAGGATCGATTATATAACCAACTGTATCTTCCTTGTTATTTTCTGCTAAAACTTCTCCTATACCTCTTTGGTTCAAGAGGCTTATTAAAGGATTCTCCCGATCTAGTTTAAGACTTGAGTCGTTATTTTGAAGACAAAATACTGCGGCCACTTGCGTAGAAGGTTGGAGGTTGTTCCTAGTATCAATACCTTTATAACATTTATTGCTATCCTTTACGCAAACAGTACCTTCCTCACCGTCAAGATAGTATCTTTTCGCTTCATTCTCTGTATCAACATTATGGGCTTCACTGTT
>JBAYNT010000023.1:0-9170 GCA_041678645.1 Candidatus Dojkabacteria bacterium | reverse complement strand
CAGACTCACAAGTCAGGCATCAATGGGTACAGGTATGGGTCCCCAATTATGGATGGCTTTCTATAGATCCAACCTGGGAGAGTGAGAATATGGATATAGGAGTAAATATACATAGAATACTCTGGGAGACTTTTAATGGCGATGATCTTTCTAACACAAAAATATATTCGGCAGACTCATTAGATAAAATTGATGATATCAAATTTAATATATCTGTATTTGCTGTAGAGGAAAAGGATATAGAAGATATGGAAAAACTTAAAAACTACGATGAAATACTGCCTATAAAGGATAAGGGCCAAAGCGAGAATGTTGGTGATTGGTTTAACAAATTTGTTAAAGCAAGCACAATAGGACGATCAGTCGCTATTATCACACCTATACTCTTGATTGTGTTGCTCTTGATAATAGTAATATCAATTGTTAGAGTAGCTATTAGACAACTTAAGAAGAAAGAGAAGAACAAGAATCTCTAAGCTATCTCCCACGTCTTTTCAATATCGCAATTCTCTACACCTTCCTTTAATCTACTCTCTGTTTCTGAGTATATAGTAGCTAAAAGGTCTCCTTTCTCTACCTTATCTCCAACCATTTTATGCATATATAGGCCGGCTTTTTTGATTTTAGGGGTCCCCAAAGCTCTAGCTATATCTACAAGACCACGAGTTTGTATAGAGACAATCTTTCCATTCTTTTTTGAGAAAACCTCGTAAGTAAACTTCCCTATCTCAATATCTTCAGATTTAATAATAGATTTTTGGCCCTGTGCAGTAGCAATTTCCCAGAATTTCTTTAACGCACTACCATCTTCCAAAGACCTTTTTGCCATTTCTTTACCTTTGCCCTTTTCTGCCTTCCCCGTATTTTCAAGCAATATCTCAGACATATTTAGGACAGTCTCCTCTAAGTCGATCGACCGATTCTCCGTTTGCTCTAAAATCCTAAGTGCTTCTCGGATTTCTAACGCCGGTCCTACGCCCTTACCATCAGGCCCTTTTATCTGCCTCCTCATTATATAAGATTCTATCCCAACCTTTTCAAAAAGCTTCTTAAACTCTCTCTCTAAAAATTCCAGATCATCAGGTCTATCTATTTTTGTGTTCACTCCATAGGGCAAATCGATTAAGACATGTGTGGCACCCATGGCTATTTTCTTTGCTACGATACTGACAAGAACCTTTTGGAACTCCTGTATCCTCAATGATCTTTCAACATTGATAATCTCATCATCCGCAGGGGCTAAATATAACGAGCCTCCCCATATAAGACATGCTCCAGTTTCCTTAACCACCTCATAAACCTTCTCTTTTTTTAAGGCGACAGGCATTACAACTTCTAATATGTCGCTAGTACCTGCTGGGGACGTAATAGCCCTGGTAGAGGTATTCGGACACACCAAGCCGTTGGCAGATAATATTGAAATCAATATTGGAGTAACACCCTTCCCCGCTGTACCTCCTACAGAGTGCTTATCTACGACCATGTCACCATTATTTCTAATGTTTTTGAAATCTAACGTCTCTCCAGATGAAGCCATTGCCTTAGTCATCCAATAGATTTCATCCTCATTAAAGCCAGGATTGAAGAAGGTACTAACAAAGAACGCAACCTCTGTTTCCCTCAGTTTTCGAGTTCCAATGTCTTGCATTACCTCATTTAAGTCTTCTTCAGTTAATCTTTCGCCTTCTATCTTCTTCTTTATAGCCTCCAGTGATTTTGTAGGTTTCGGTATATCAATAAAGACCTTTCTATTAACAGGAGTAAATCTCTCATCTACAAGCTCTCCATACAGCCCCACCTCACCCTCTTTGACCCTTTTCTTGGTAGTCACAATCTTTACATACATTTCAGTGTCTCTGTATCCCAAATACGCCATATCTCCGTCAGCTAGTCCTAATTTGTCAGCATCAATAGTATTAAGAACAACAAAGAGGTCTTTCCCTCCCTCTAGATCTAGTTCTTTGGTTCTCAGGTATAGTCCCATAGGTCGAATTTAATTTTTTAATTTAATTAGTTTACAAATAACCAAGGATACTCCCTTTTAACAGTATCCCCTATATTGCTCGGTTTAATAATCCCATACTCCGTTATAAAGCCTGTAATTAGGCCTGCATCTACTACCTCGAAAGCTGGATTGTATATTTCTAACCCTTTTGGTGCACCTTTCCAGAGTTCTTGATCCTCCCTTATCTCAATTTCTATCTCATGGTAGGCAGTATCTCTATCAATCTTTAGGAGTGGAGTTACAACATATACAGGTTTCCCACTTTGGTATGCTGACATTGCTATCCCCCAACTACCAATTTTATTTATACAGTATCCTTGCATTGTAATAGCATCACAGCCAATAAATACTGCAGATACTGGTTTGCTACCCCTACCTATAACGAAAGATTCTGCGGCACCATCAGTTATTAATGTCGTATCAATACCGGCCTCTACTAGCTCTTTAGCAGTAATCCTGCCTTGGTAACGAGGTCTAGTCTCGGTACAAACAGCTGTGAAGTCATTATCCTCTTCAGAAATACCTTGTATTAATCTAACAACTGTAGATGAGTGGCAATGTGTTAAAATATGATCTATATGTTTAAGTTTAGGCGTGTTAAGTTCATCTATCCTATGCTTGGCATTAGAAATTTTCAGTAAAAAGTCATCACAAACCTCTTCTAACAGATCTCTCTTTTGCTCTGATGGTAAACTCTCTCCACCCCTTCGAGTGAAGAAGTGTTTGACATAGAGGATACCGTTTTGAGCCAAAGGTTCATTAGGTCTAGCATATGCAAGGTAGGCACCAACTTCCAGAATTTCTTTTAAGAAATTGTCACTTCGTCCGAGACTTGATTTTAGAGCAATCTTCATCCCCTCAAATGTAGCTATAGCAACATTTGTTGCCCCCTGAATTTTTATTGAAGCAATATCTCTACGTATTTTTTCTATTTTCCTTGGATATTTCATACTATTTAAGTTCAAACACTTCATTCATTTCTGGAACCTTTACCTCCAGATTTAATTCCGATCTAATATTAGAAGCAAAACCTATTGCTATCTCCTTCTCTCCATGTGTCAAAAATACCATCTTTGGAGATTTGCCAAAACTTCTTAACCAATATCTTAAATCTCTTTGGTCTCCATGGGCAGAGAAGCCTCCTAGCGTATGGATTTGGGCATTTACCTCAACTTCATCTCCAAATATTTCAACGACAGGTTCGGATTCTACCAGTTTCCTACCTAGTGTCCCCTCTACCTGATAGCCTACAATTACGACATTGGTTTTAGGGTTTGGCAAATTATTTTTCAAATGATGAAGGATTCTTCCTCCTGTGCACATTCCACTGCCCGCAATTATCACTACTCCATGTTTATCTATCAACCTTTTAGACTCTTCTGGGGATTCTATTATAGTAAATCCTGGAAAATCAAATGGGTCATCTCCTTTTTCTAGAAGTCTTCTAGCGTCCTCATCATAGAAATTAGGATACGCTCTAAATATCTGAGTCGCTTTAGATGCCATTGGGCTATCAAGATACACCTCTAACCCTTCTAGAATTTTATTTTCTACAAAAAGATTGATTTCATACAAAACCTCCTGCGTTCTTTCAATTGCAAATGATGGTATTAGAACGTTACCACCATCTTCTTGTGCCTTCTTAATGATAGCGAGGAGCTCTAGTACAGTTTCATCTTTATTCTTATGCAACCTATTACCATATGTTGATTCGCAGATAATATAGTCTGCCTCACGTACAAAGTCTGGGTCTTTGATAATACGAGCACCCGGCTGACCTAAGTCACCTGAGAATACAAACTTTCTATTCCTACCAGCTTCGGTTTTTACCCATATCTCAAATATTGACGAGCCTAATATGTGACCTGCATCACGCATTCTGAATTCCAAGTCATCTCTTAGTCTTACAGAATTACCGTAGGGATATATTTCAAAAAGTTCAATTGTTGCTTGCACATCCTGTTCTGAATATAGCGGTCTATTAGCTTCTATTGCTGCCTGCGGAATATCATCTGTTCTTCTCTTTGCTCTCGATTCCCATCGTTCATAATCTTCCAGTTGGATTTTTGCTGAGTCTAAAAGTACAACCTCAGTAAGGTCTCTGGTGGGCTGCGTTGATATTATCCTCCCTTTGAAGCCCTGTTTAACAAGGATGGGTAATCTCCCACAATGATCGTAATGGGCATGAGTAAGAAATACATAATCTATTGACGCTGGATCAAAGGGAAATGGTTCGTAATTTTCACTTTCCATATTATAACCTTGGAATGCCCCACAATCTACAACAAATTTAACATCTCCAAGATCAACGAAGTAACATGATCCTGTAACTGTTCGTGCCGCACCACAAAATTGAATTTTCATTTAGGCAGTTTTTAAATCTTATTTTATATATATTACATCATCTTTTCAGCCTCTTCCAGTAAATACTCTTTTTTGTTCCTTAATGGGTCCTCGATAACTATATCTAAGAGCTTTTCTAATATCTGGCCCATCATAGGCCCCCTCTCAATTCCTATCTCAGCTAGATCATCTCCTGTGATTCTCAAGTCAGAGATTTTTAGTGCCATGTCCTGTTGTAATACTTCCGATATATGTGCTTGAAGCTTTGCTATTTCTTTAGGGTCATACTCAGAACTAGGATTTGACATAGCATCTGCCAATCTTAGCCTAAAAAGATCGTCAATATTCTCTTCCCCCACTCTTCTTAAGAATCTTCTTACTGCAGCATCAGACCATTCGTTTAATTTTACCCTCTCTTTCTCACTCTCTTCCATATCCTCAGTGATATGTGGGTAGTAGAACATATGGTTTTCGATTAATTTTTTCGCTTTCTCTATTTCTTCTTTTGGAAATTTTAGTCGTTCCATTACATTTCCAGCTATCTCTGCCCCTACACTATCATGGCCATAGAAATGTCCATCTTTTGTATCAGTGCGCACCTTCCCAAGATCGTGTAGGAGGGCCACAAGCTTTACGCTATCTTCTGCTATATCGCAGGTACGAAGCGAGTGTTCATACACATCATATTTATGGAATAGCTTCTGCTCTACTCCTACTGTTTCTAAAAGCTCGGGGAGGAAAATCCCAAGTAGTCCTGTATCTTTGAGTAGATTTATTCCTTTTGAGGGTTTAGGAGAATTAAGTAGCAATTTCATAAATTCATCACGGATTCTTTCCATTGAGACCATTTCAACAACGGGGATTGATTTCTTTATCGCTTCGAGAGTTTCCTCCTCTATTTCGAACTCTAATTGGCTAGCTAACCTACAAGCTCTCATTGCTCTTAAACCATCCTCCTTGAACCTTTCTATAGGAGTACCAACAGCTCTAACGACTTTTAAATTCAAATCTGTTAGCCCGTTAAAAGGGTCATAAACCCCTAAGATCTGTTCTTGAATACTTCCATCTAAGTTAGCAACTGACAAATCAATGGCCATCGCGTTAAAGGTGAAATCTCTTCTGCCAAGATCTTTATCTATCTCAACTACAAATTCTACTTCACTTGGCCATCTCCCATCTACATATCCAGCTTCACTTCTAAATGTGGTAACTTCTACTTCATGAATT
This sequence comes from Candidatus Dojkabacteria bacterium, assembly GCA_041678645.1. Taxonomy (GTDB): domain Bacteria; phylum Patescibacteriota; class Dojkabacteria; order SC72; family SC72; genus WOZL01. Next base: position 3,595 of record JBAYNT010000023.1, on the reverse strand, counting down.
TCTCCCTTACTATCAGGTGTTAGTGCTAGTATTGTCCCAAATTTAGCGCCTGTAGCTACTGATTTAGGGAATATATTTATCATCTCATCCGGGAGTGCGTCAGTTGCAAGATCGTAATCATGGGGTTTATTACCCAAAACCATATCTTTAATAGCTCCACCTACTAGGTAACACTCGAAACCTTCTTCAACAAGTGCCTTAGCAACCTTTTGTACATAGTCTGGAATTGTAACTTGCAGTTTCATAATACTTTAAGAGTATCAATTCTAAGGGGTTTTAGCAATGTTAAGTATCTCTCTAAATTGTTAATTCGATATGAAGTGATAGGTAGTATGTTAATGCCCAGAAGTTGCTCCCAGTATTGCTCTTTGGTGACTACCGGCTCTTCTGGCTCAACTTTCACAATTATCTCTTCTGTAGTATATGTGTAGGGTGTCCTTTGTATACAAAAGGACTCAAATTCTGGCTGTATCTGTGCCCCTGAGAACCAGCTATCACCTATTTTGTTAAAAACTGTTATCGAATCTGGCTGATAATAGTTGCCCCAAGGAGCCCCATACAGGACACATTCTGTCTCGGTATTGTTATCTATAATCCTTACAGTGCCACAGTTTAGCTCGTTATCTACTAAATCACATCGCTTATATGTCTCTAGCACCTTCTCTTCATAGGGCTCTAAATCAATTATCTGGCTTACATCACCTTTGTAGTTAACCCAAACATTATTTAACCACTGATTTGTTGCATTCCTAACATGTATAAGAACCCTTGAATCATATTCACTTAAGTACTCTACTTCGTATTGGGTAATTTCTACTGGTAGTTTGACTGTGAGCGTTTCTAAAATTATTCCCTTTTTTGCATTCTGACCCATATCAGATGAGACCAATCCCATACCCTCTACATCTAAATACTTACCTCCTTTACCATGATTACTCGTATATGTTGGGCCTTCCTGAAAACCAATATCATACACTAAATTTGTAATATCTCCCCTATTTTGTGACTGCCTACTCATAGGTATACGTATAGTCTCTATATTGAGAGTGTCCGGGGTATTGTTGTACCAGTAATACCCTATATCTATTTCCGAGTACGGAGGTACCGCAATATAGTGATACTGGTTATATATTCGGGATTTGTACTCATCATTAGTTAAATCGTCTATATTCTTCTTCCTCACTACGTTATATGTATATTCTCCAACGATATCACTTGAGCTATAAGTCAGGCGCTCCTTACCTATCGATCGGATTGAAAAGGATATAGTGCTATAAAAGCCATTGCCCAAAGCAAGCGCCGGAGAAGTAAGGCTCAATAGAACACAGTTCACAAAAAACAGTAGTAAGGATTTTTTAGAGAGTCTATTTAATATCATACTTACAAGATTACAATATGATTATTAAATTCCTATGAATTCTTTTCCTCTGCTTTTACTTTCTCTGTGATATAGAAATTCCTCTTAAAAGAGGTTAAGCCTAACATCAATTCTGTTTTAGCTTGAATATATGGAATAAATCCGAAAGTAAGCATATTTATAGTTATGAATATAATCTCTGCGAAATCTAAAACGTGCCTAAACCATTTCCAATCTTTAGGTACTCCTAAAATCTTTCTTCTATATATGATTAATGGGATGTTTAATAATGTTATAAATGTAAAGACTACACTCATTAACTGGGCAAGATTATATGAGTACGCTGTAAAACTGTAGCTAGGATTTATAATTCCCATAAGTGCAAGACCAAATGTCAGAACAAAGGCTATAGATAAGTACCATATTTGGGTTTCAAACAGGTATTGGAAAATAACTAACTTCCTCCAGAAAGGGAAGTTCTCATTGTCACTAAATATTGCTGCATATGTTGTTGGGACATTAATACTCCCCCATCCCCATCTGTGTTGCTGTTTATAGTAAGATACATGAGATTTCCAATATGTCTTATTTTGTACAGCATCACTATACGTCGGGATATAAACTTCTTGACTTTTAAAAGTACCTTTGCTTCTAACCATAGCGTTACAATAAAAAGCAGTATCGTCATTAGCTATCTCAGGATCCCAGAATTTAAAATGCTGTAATGTTTTAAGATTAACAATATATGACGAAAAAGTGTCTCTAATATATATTTCCTCACCTTTAAATGGTATCAATTTCTTTTTATCCATAACCCAGGTATAGAGTAATACAAGAGTTAACATATTCGACTGAACTCTAATTATATGAGGAACTTCCCAAATATTGTTCCTAAAGGTGTGTACTGCAGAGGCGTAGTAGAAATTATCTTTTTCTTCTCCGTTCTCAAAATATTTATACGCAACTGCTGCTAAGTACTTCTCATGTGGCCTCAAATCTGAATCGCAGGTAATTAATAGATATTCCTCTATATTCTCACCTTCCTTCTCAATATCTTTAACATAATGCCTTGCAGCCCAATTAATATTCCCGCCCTTAACACCTGCGACCTCCCCAGGAATTCCCGCTGGATGAACATAGTAACGCATACTTCTAAACCTGTTTCCAAATTTCTTTTTTAAAAGCTTAAAGTTCTCTATCTGAAAATCTGACTTTTTCTCTTCAATTGCAACAACAACATCTATCTTGTTAGCACCTACGGTGCTGTTTGCAAAAGCAGTAAACGAAGGCTCCAATACTCTTAAATCTTCTGCATATACTGGGCATAAGTATGTAAACTTAAGGCTTTTAAATTCTTCAGGATATTTACCTTCTATCCTTTTCATCCAATCAATTGATGTTTCCTCTTGAAATCTTCGATATCCTACTGTTAAACCAATTACAAACTTTATCGTCCTCATTAACCAGTAAGCAACTAGAAATGCGATGTAAATAACAAAGACTTTATCTAATCTAAGCAAAGCTAAAATTACGGGTAAAAGTATAAAAAACCAAGAAAAAGCACCTACAAAAATCTCCCAAAATCTTCTAGTGGCCTTACTAACGTTTTTAGGATAGCCCTGAGAGCGATCATCTGGACTGTATGGATTATCTGCCTTTATAACACCTCCTAATTCTCCATAAAGGCTTAAAGCCTTCTTATTTAGTTTGTAGGCTAATTTCCTTGTCCCTCTAAAACCGGTTAGCATTATAGAGAGATAGCTTAAAATAAAGGCTAAAACTGTATTGAATGTTAATGTTTTCCTTCTCCCTCTTTTCTCTTGATTTAAAGTTACTCCTATCTTTTTATTAATTAATCCCTGAGAATATCCCAGTTTGAGAAGTTTTTTGACGATATCAACATCTTCCATCATAAAGAGATCCTCATCAAAACCATTTACCCTGTGGAAAGGGTCCTTCTTAATAATCAGAAATGCCCCAAAATCTCCCCTTAATATTGGATTGTATCTCCAAGTAGCAAACCACTTCAGAAGATTAAATAGATTTTGAATACTTCTTGATGAAGAATCGGTTTTAAAATAGCACGATGCAATATCATATTTCTTCTCCTCAAACTTTTTATAAATTGCTAACAAATCACCTTTTTCCAGGAAATAAGTATCTGCATCCATAAACATTAAGTTTTCTGCCTTTGCAACCTCTGCACCTTTATTTCGTCCTACTCCAGGCATTCCGCCT
>JBAYNT010000022.1:0-9200 GCA_041678645.1 Candidatus Dojkabacteria bacterium | reverse complement strand
ATAATGCATTGTATCGTAATCTTTCCCATCACCAGCAGTTATCCGGAAATTCCGGATAACTGAATCTTCTGTTAACTTAAAACTGTGTATCTTTTATTTCCCCCTAACCTCTCTTGCCAAAGGCCTAATAATACTAACCCACTCATCAACAACCTCTGTCCATTCTTTAGCACTACTCAAACTCTTGCCATTAAACTCCTCTAGAAATTCCTCTGTCACTTCTCTTATCCTTAATGGAGTATACTCAAACCCTACTACCCAACCCAACCTATCCTTAACCCTCTGGACGTACTCCTCGGACTTCTCCTTATTATATGTAAAGAAAGGATCCTGAAACCTTACAGATCCTCCATAGAAACAATTAATACTATCCTCTGACATATCTGTAGCATACTTAGTAAAGTAATCCTCAACCTCTTCTTTAGGGAGGATATCTAACATAACCTTAACATGCTCTGGGGGATCAGTATAATGTAACTCTATCTCTGTATTGTTATTTATATCTTCTATCATATATATTTATGTAAATATTTAAATATAAGAATATTTTATCACACATTGAAAGACATACTCTTAAGGATAGTAAACAAACTTTAATTATAATTCTCTAAAATTTCCTTAGCTGCCTCTGATAGGATAGAAGGATTATTCTCTCTACACTCATTCATTATCTCTATACCAGCTTCATAGATCTTTTCATCATTATCTCTAATAATATCAATCTGTTTAACTAACACAGGATCTCCGTTAATCTTTATTTCTTCTTCTCTTCCAAATACCTCTATTAAAAGTCTAGTACCACAAATGGATTTACCTACATGATTATACAAAGTCTTAAGACCTTCTCTCCATAATTCTGGATGATTACTATAAAATGTAGGAGTCAAAAACCCATAAACAAAGATCTCGAGGGCAACATCACTGAAGTAACTTCCATCAGGATCTCTCAGGAGATTGGAAACCCTATTAAACTCCTTTACGCTTTCATCTGTTATATTACTCTCTGAACTCATCATATGTATTTAGAACTATATATTATAGGACATTATATCACATTGCTATAACTTGGGAGGTTTATGGTGAGCCGCCTGAGACTCGAACTCAGCACCTACTGCTTAAAAGGCAGTTGCTCTAGCCGGATGAGCTAGCGGCCCAAAACTTGATGATTATATCCCTTCCTTAACACATTTTGCAACAGGTCTATAACTCCTCCTATGTATATCACACACACCATACTCCTTAAGCGCATCCATATGCTCCTTGGTACCATAACCCATATTTCTCTCAAAACCATACTCTGGATACTTCTCTGAGTACTTAATCATAAGGTTATCCCTATCTACCTTAGCAAGTATAGAAGCAGCAGAAATACTGTAATGCTTCTGGTCGCCTTTGGACATCTTCATAGTAGGATACTCCCCTATTAACTCCACATTAACACCATCTACTATCAAATAGTCCGCCCTCCTACCAATCATCTCCTCTACCTGTCTTAGTGCTAAGGTCATAGCCTTTAGAACTGCCATCTGTATCCCTATCTCATCAATCTCTTTTTCACTAACCATACCTACACCGTAACCCTTAACTGTATTCTTAATCTGATCGTACAAACTATTCTTCTGTCTCACAGACAAGGTCTTACTATCCCTTACTCCCTCTACAACCTTACAATCCTTAGTAAATGCTACTGCACCAGCAGCCACAGGTCCCGCTAAAGGCCCTCTACCAACCTCATCTATACCAACAACAACCTCATACCCTTCTCCCCAAAGTTTTTCTTCTAATTTGCTATCTGGATATATCATATGCAAATATGTTACCATATTCATATGAAGAAATTCCTAATAGCTACAATCTTAATAGTGGGATTAAGTACAGTACCAATATATGCCCAGGAAGATACTGTAAAAGAAAACACTCAAATGGAGATACAGGTAGAGCAAGAAAGCACAGAAGAACCAATTACTCTATCTGAGGAATTAAAGATTCAGAAAACAGAAGGTTTCAGTTTTATAACAATACTCTTTGCTATACTTACACCAGCACTACTAGTAATCATTGCATACTTACTGATAAAGATGAGTAACAAGTAAAAACTTTCATACTTGGACTCTATATGCTACTATATAATATATAAATTAAATAAGGATTATTATGGATAACAGTACAAAATCATTCTTTTCAGGATTATTTACTGGATTAGCTGTAGGTGCAGTAGCAGGTATATTACTTGCTCCAAAGTCTGGAGAAGAGACAAGAGGAGATATTAAGAAATTTGCTGTAGATATGAGTGATAAAGCAACAGATAAGTATGAGGAGATTAAAAAAGAGGTAGAGAGGAGATTAAATGAGGTTAAAAAGGCAGGAAAGAAGATTGATTGGGATGCTTATAAGAATATGGTTAACAAGGTATTAAATGAATTCAAGGAGGATGGTCAGGTAACTGTAGAGATAGCAGAGAAAATGGGTACACAGCTAGGTAGAGATTGGGACATGGTTAAAGCATCATTTAAGTAACTCTATCTTTAATTAGATTTGTAGGGGAGTGTATACTCCCCTTTTTGTTTAAATATTTGTTAAAATACACATAAGCGAGAGTAGTTCAGTTGGCTAGAATGTCTCCTTCCCAAGGAGAAGGTCGCGGGTTCGAATCCCGTCTCTCGCTCCAATAGATAATAGAAATAACATATGTATCAAGATGATAAACTTAAAGAATATATTGATAAATCTGCATTAAAAATCGTAGACCAAACTCTTCATATTCGCCTATCAGAAAAATTATCTAAGAAATATGACTCTGGAGTATACGATAATGCTATTAAGAGCTTTAAAAAGTATGTTAAACAAATCCAAAATCTAAATCTAAAATACCCAGCAAATGCTAACCCAATATTTTACATCTACATAGTTTCCGATACAGATTTTGTTGAACTCTTACAGTTTCCAGATAAAACTAAAAAAGGTGGCGGTAGACCAGTACAATCTTACGATCTTGACAGCTTTAATTCTGCATATGGAGTAAGTCAAAATATATTTGAGAACTTCCCTGAAGACCCTAATTTGACACGAGAAGTTAACCATATACACGAACTAGCACATCTTGTACATAGTATGTTTTTTCAAAAAAATAGATTTGTATCTGAAGGATTTGCAGAAGCCTTCGTGCTGTATACGATGCGTTACGAGGATAAATTCCAAGAACACCACAATGCTATTAAAAATCTCAAATCTAATCAGATTTTTACAATAAATGAACTATTAAAAATGGAGAAAGAAAATATCTTTTTTGGGAAAATGCTTATCCCCAACCAATCATGCTCCTTCGATCTCTCATATATATCATCATACTTAGCTATCCGTGCATGTTTAGAGAAAATCTCTTCAAAATTTAATATGGATAGAATTGAAGCAACTCAAAAATTTTTAGAAATTATTAAGTTTTCCAAATTTACCAATGAGTGGTTAGTTTTTGATATAGCAGACACTTTAGGGTTTCCAAGAGATGAGTTATTAGCTCAAAAAAGTTTGCAAATTGAAACTTTAAAAGGAATTTAATAAGCCTCTTCCTAAAATATTATAGAATACAATACAAACATATGTTACAATACTGTTATGCTGATGTAGCTCAGTTGGCTAGAGCATTCCCTTCGTAAGGGACAGGTCGATGGTTCGACTCCATCCATCAGCTCTTTTTAAATAAAGATAAATATATGAAAAGACCAAAATACACACTAACAAACCTGATGCTACAATACATCATCAAATATGAAACCTCCATTAAAGACCTTCAAAATACAAACCTACCAATAGAGCTCAAAAAACCATTAATAGAAAAACTCTATGCAGAAGACATTGATCATCTATCACAACTGGTAGCATTCCCTATCGGATACAACACTGCACTAAGGGTACTCAGGGGACAAGAACACACCACAGGTAGAAGCCAAAAAAAAGTGTTCGCAGGATTTAGAAACGCAAAAGAATATATTAAAAAATATAACCACAAGAACGCACTTAAACCCAGTATGGAACTAGCCATACACCTTAACAAATTGGTGACTAAAGGATGGAACGACGATTGGGATCAAGGAAGGATAAAAGATTTTTCTGAAAAACCAAACACCCTATACGACACCTGGTATGACCTAAGAGACTACTACCCTAGCACTGATATGAAATATCACTTCAACGATACATTCAGATGGATAACTAACAGTGATGACAATACACATAAACTCGTACAGTTTGCGGTACTTACGTACGAATTTATAGACAAGGCACCCTTCTTTGCAGGAAACCAAATAACTACTGTATTACTCTTAGAACTGATAGCAAAACTCTACGATTACAACCCTAATATTGTCCTACCATTCTCTAAATCATTTAACTTTATCAACGAAGATCTCAAATCAGCCTTTAAGATATCTAAAGGTAAAAACGATTTAACAACTTTCATAGAAGCTCTTCTATACACCATCTCTCTTACTTCAATAGAGACTACAAGAGAATTTACACAGATTTACAAAGAAAAAATACTTAGATACCCTCAAATGACAGAAGAATTAAACCCAAGGCAAATGAAAATAGTTGATTACCTAGAGACTAATAGGAAAGCCTCAAGGCAGGAACTCACAGATATGATTGGCGTATCTTTTATGACCATATATAGAGATTTACAGGATTTAATGCAAAAAACCTATGTTGTACAAAAAGGAAAAGGAAGAGGTACACATTACAAACTTAAAGAGGACGAGAAAGGGGTTGAGATAAAGGCTAATTTGCCTGTATTTGGAAAGGATGAGCAAGCTATAGAGGTGTTCTAGTTCATCTCAGTTCATAAGTATTTAATAATTTGCTCCTATAATATTCTAAACGGGACGAACTCGACCCCTTATGACAAAATTCTAGAGATAACTCCTTTGTTCTTTCTCCTTACAGAAAGATACAGACATCATACTATCCTTGTAGAATTAATATATTCTTGATAATATTACTGATATGCAAAGTAATAAATATGATCTAATTGTAGGCTTAGAAATACATATACAGACTAAGACTAAATCCAAAATGTTTTGTAGCTGTCCTACAGGATATTTCCAGCAAGAACCAAATACACATGTATGCCCTGTGTGTTTAGGATTACCTGGTGCACTACCCGTACCTAACAAACGCGCTTTAGAGCTCTGTATATTAATGGGATTAGCAACCGAGTGTAGTATTAGTAACGAAATATATTTTGATAGAAAACATTACTTCTATCCTGATTTACCAAAGGGATATCAAATAAGTCAGTATAAGAGGCCAATATGCTCGGATGGTATGATTAAACTCTCCAATAGCACAGTGGAAATAGAAAGAATTCATCAGGAAGAAGATGTAGCTAAATCTACACACCATGTTGAGTCTGGTACAGGTCTAAATTACTCCTTAATCGATTACAACAAGTCTGGTGTGCCACTAATAGAGATTGTTACAAAGCCATGCATTAGATCTGCTAAGGAAGCAAAGGAATATGCTACTAGGATTAGACAAATTGCTAGATACCTAGATATATCTGATGCTGATATGGAGAAAGGGCAGATGAGATGTGAACCTAATATCTCTATACAGGAAAAAGATAAGTGGGAATACAAAGATGGGATGATTAAGCCCATTGGTGATTACAAACTTAATGCTAAAGTAGAAGTGAAAAACATCGGCTCTATCACTGCTGTAGAGAAATCTATAGAGTATGAGTTTAATCGCCTTGTAGAGGCTGTAGAAAACAAAGAGGAGGTAATACAGCAAACTAGAGGTTGGAATGCAGATAGGGGCATTACAGAGTTCCAGAGAAGCAAGGAAACAGCAGATGATTACAGATATATGGCTGAACCAGATATTCCTGTTATAGATATCTCAAAAGAAGATATAGAGAGGATATCTAAGGAGTTAGTAGAGTTACCTAGTGAGAAGGTAGAAAGGTATACAAAGGAGTACGATCTTTCTGATTATGATGCTGAGGTTTTAAGTTCGGAAAAGGAAGTTGCAGAATTTTACGATAGACTTGTTGAGGAATTGCATGGTGAGATTAATAATTTAGCCGTTAGTGCAAAATTAGCAAGTAACTGTATTACAGGTACGGTATTTGCATGGTTAAATGAGAAAGGCTTATCTATATCAGAAGCCAGTATAGATATTGATGATTTAGTACAGTGGAGTTTAGCGTTAAACAGTAATGAAATTACAAAGAACAAGGCTGAAGAGTTACTAAAAGAATCTTTAGAGCAGGGTAAAGATTTAAGTGATTTGCTTGATCAGTTTAGAGAAAAAGCTAAGAAGAGTTCAGGTAATATAGAGGATATTGTAAAGGATGTTGTTACTCAAAATCAGAACGCTGTAGAAGATTACAAGGCTGGTAAGAAAGCATCTTTGAGCTTTCTAATTGGTCAGGTTATGCAAGAAACTCAAGGCACTGCCGATCCTAATGAGGCTAGATCAATTTTAATTGAAGAGTTAGAGAAATGAAAATAGATATACCTTTTCTAAAACATATTGCAGAGTTATCTAGAATTAAGCTTACAGAAAAAGAGCTAGAGAAGTTTACCCCCCAGATGAAGACTATACTGGACTCTGCTGATGAACTACAAGAGGTTAATGTAGATGGTAAGCAGGCTATGAAAAAGCATGTCCCCTTCTCTACCCTAAGAGAGGATGAAGCTGGTGAAACGTTAACTCAAGAAGAGGTGTTAAAGAATGCCAATTACAAAGAACTAGGTTTAGTAAAAATTTACGGTAAGGTCTTTGGAGATATTAAAGAGTCATAAGCTTTTAAATTGTCCCATTCTCTAGTAAAATGTCCCTGGATATGCCGAAGTGGCGAAATTGGCAGACGCGCATGCCTTAGGAGCATGTGGGGTTTATACCCCTTGCAGGTTCAAGTCCTGTCTTCGGCACCATATTAAACTAATAAACAAGGTCATGATTAAAAAGATATTAAAACCTGTTCAAGAAGTCTTGCTAGATAGAGGACTATGTGTAGCATGCACTCACCCATTAGAGAACTGTGAAAAGCTAGGAAACCTAACAGAGAATAGCGAGATAGTGAGATGTAAATGTAAAAGAAAGTATGTACATGATAAGAAGATTAATAAATATAGAAGAGCTACACTTCAAGAAGAGCAGCAATATCTTAAAAGTTTGAAAAAGTAGCACTATTTTAGTAGAATACAAAGTTATGCCGCTATCGTCTAGTGGACTAGGACAACAGGTTTTCATCCTGTAAACCGGGGTTCAATTCCCCGTAGCGGTACCAAACATCTGAATTGTTTTTCATACTAAAATTTTCGTGCTACAATGTATCTGTTAATATTAACTCGCCCTTAAATATGTACGAAGTAGAAAACGAAGAGCCTAAAACAGGGAAAGATAAAGCTATAAACGTACTAGGATCTATTGGAACATTTATATACTCATTTGTAGAAACTGTTGTCATAGCATTAGTAATTGCTGTAGTCCTCTACCTATTCATTATGACCCCACACGAGGTATTGGGTAACTCAATGCATCCAACATACAAAAATGGAGAATATCTAATGGCCAATAAATTGACATTTAGATTTGGGAAACCAAGAAGAGGAGATGTGATAATATTTAAATACTCTGATACTCAAGATTTTATAAAACGAATCATAGGAATACCTGGTGACAGTGTAATGGTTAAAGATGGAAGAGTATATATAAATGGGAATCAATTAAACGAAACTAACTACCTCGCTGAAACAGTATATACAAGTGGAGGAGATTATCTAGCCGAGGGACAAACTATAGCTATTGGAGAAAACGAATATTTTGTATTAGGAGACAACAGACCACACAGTTCTGATTCTAGAACCTTCGGTCCTATTACAGAAAATCAAATTAAAGGGAAAGCTTGGATTGTTTACTTACCAATTTCAGAGTTCAGGATAGTAACGCACGAAGAGTACAAAACTCTCTAGACACTGTCTGTGAAACATGATAGATTTTAAACGATGGAAATATTCGTAATAGCTAATCAGAAGGGTGGTGTAGGAAAGACCACAACTGTACTTAACCTTGGTGCAAGCCTAGCTCGTAAGGGTAAAAAAGTTTTAGTAATCGATCTTGACCCTCAAGCAAACCTCTCATCAGGGCTTGGTTTCACAAGACAGTTCGATAAAAATAGCTGGAACGAAGAAGATGGTGCACCATACAAAAATATATATGATGTTTTAATCAATCACGTTCCCCTATCGAAAGTGTTCGTTACTACATCACAAGAAAACTTATTCTTAGTTCCTTCACACCTTTCTCTTGCTGGTGCAGAAATAGAGATGGTGAATATAATTGCTAGAGAAACCTTGCTTAAGAAAGCAATCTCGGAGTTTAACCAAGACATTGACTATATCCTAATTGATTGTCCACCCTCATTAAGCTTACTAACAATTAACGCACTAACCGCTTCTGACTATCTTATAATCCCAATACAGTGTGAATATTTTGCTCTAGAAGGTCTAGGACAACTTATACAAACTACAAAGTTAGTCAAAGGAATAAATCCTAACTTGCAGATAGGAGGAATCGTCCTAACTATGTTTGATAGTCGTACACGCCTATCATCTAATGTCGTAGATGATGTAAGGGCGCACTTCAAAGAGAAAGCTTTTAAGACTCTAGTCCCTAGAAATGTAAGACTCTCTGAGGCTCCATCGTTTGGACAAAGTATTTTCGAATATGACAATAACTCAACAGGTGCAAAGGCTTATGCAGACCTGGCTCAGGAGTTTATAAAACGATTTGGATAAATTATTATTTAAAGAAATATGGCAGAACAAACAACACGACTGGGCAAAGGGCTAGCAGCACTCATTGACACGGAGTCTCCCGCTGGAGAGATCTCTAGAAAATATGTCGAAGATTTTGATGTAGATAGAATAGTGCCCAATCCTTACCAACCAAGAATGCATATTGATCCCGAAAAATTAATAGAGTTAGCAGACTCAATCAGAGAACATGGTGTTATTCAGCCATTACTCATCACTAAGGACAAGGATTCAGATAAATACAATATTGTTGCCGGAGAAAGAAGATTTAGAGCTGTACAATTGGCAGGGTTTAAGACAGTACCAGTAGTTATCAAAGAGACTTCCCCTCGAGAGATGCTAGAGATTGCCCTTATTGAAAATATCCAAAGAGAAGATCTT
>JBAYNT010000021.1:0-9767 GCA_041678645.1 Candidatus Dojkabacteria bacterium | reverse complement strand
TAGGTACAAAGTAAATTAGAAATACAGTAGCACCATTAAACAAAATATTACTAGAATATGCAATCAAAGAAGGAAGCAGTATAGAAGGTAATGTTTTCTTAAAATCAAATTTTCTAGCAGAAAAGAAAAGTACAAAATTAACAATACTACCTACTAATATCTGTGGAGATTTGATAAGAAGAGGGGCGCAGATTGATATAACAGTAAGTAATGTGATCTGAAACCACTCTGTGTTAAGCATAGATAGTAATCCACTGTCATATTTATAGAGTTTCTTTAGTTCCATATCTTAAGTGTAACATAAATTGCATATATTTTTAATTAAATGATATATTGATATATGGATCATGTTTTAGCTACTAAAAAACTCCTAGACTCTAATCAAAAGACTATATGTATGTTAGCTCCCTCATTTATAGCGGAGTATGATTACCCTAATATCATATACAGACTACGAGCTCTGGGCTTTACAGAAGTAGTAGAGCTAACATTTGGAGCTAAAATGACTAACCTTACCTACTACTCTATACTTAAAGATGAGATAGATAGGACATGGATATCATCACCCTGTCCTACTATGGTTAATCTTGTAAGGACTAAATATCCTCATCTACTACGCAACTTAGTACCTGTACACTCCCCAATGGGCTGTATGTCTTTGATATGTAAAAAATTCTTTGCTGATTACAAACAGATCTTTGTAGGACCATGTATAACTAAGAAATTAGAAGCCCAAGAGATAGGGGGCATAGCTAGTGCAATTACCTTCAAAGAATTAGATCAACTATTTCTAGATTACAAAATACCAGAGGAGATAACAGAGAGGAAATATATGAAGACATTTGATAAGTTCTACAATGATTATACTAAGATATATCCTCTTTCAGGAGGACTATCCTCTACTCTTCATCATCACCATATACTCAGGAAGAAAGACATCTTAATTAAGGAGGGTATAGGGAATATCTCAAAGATATTTGATGGATTTAAGGATGGTTGGTACAAGGATTACAAGTTCTTGGATATTCTAACCTGTAATGGGGGCTGTATAGATGGTCCTGGTATGGTTAAAAATTACCCTTTATCTAAAAGAAAAAAGAGAGTTACACAGTACAAAAACTACGCTCAGAGATATGAAAAGGACTTAGGTAGAACTGGTATGAAGATTCATGCAGAGGATATTAACTTTGAGAGGAAATTCGATAATGAATAGATATATGCAACTTGCAATTGACGTGGCTGAGATTGGTTTGAAGAAAAAGCATGGTGGTCCGTTTGGGTGTGTCGTAGTTAAGGATGGAAAGGTAATTGCTAAAGCACATAACACGGTCTTAAAGGATAGGGATGCTACTAAACATGCTGAGATAAATGCAATACAGAAGGCCAGCAAGAAGCTAAAGAATTACAATCTCTCAAATTGTGAGGTATATGTTACAGGTAGACCATGTCCAATGTGTAGATCTGCACTTAATTGGGCTAAGGTAAAGATGGTGTACTACGGATGCTCATATGAGGATGCTAAAGTTATTGGCTTTGATGAGGAGAGTGGAAACAACGATGCCTACAAAGAAGTCCAATTAGATAGAGATGAGTGTTTAGACCTTTTTAAGAACTCCTCCTTCGAGAAGTATTAAATCTGTTTTTGAGCTTTTTGTTTGACATGCATCTGATAATAGTTGTAATGTATTCAATAACCTCAATACATACTACATATGTCTAAATACATTTTTGTCTCGGGGGGTGTTATTTCAGGTATAGGTAAAGGTATAACCTCAGCCTCCATAGCTTTCCTTCTCAAATCCCAAGGTCTTAAAATCACTATGATTAAGGCAGATCCCTACCTTAATGTAGATGCTGGTACTATGAATCCATTAGAGCATGGAGAAACTTTTGTCTTAGAAGACGGCTTTGAGACAGATATGGATATAGGTACATATGAAAGATTTGTTAATGAATCATTTACTAGAAGAAACTCTATGACCTGTGGTGCTGTGATAAATCAGGTAATTAAAGATGAGCGCTCCTTAGCATACGATGGTAAATGGGTAAGCTTAGACTATCACGTTCCCGATGAGATTATTCATTGGATAGAGAAGGTGGCAAAGGATGCTAAGGCTGACGTAACAGTCATTGAGATTGGTGGCACTGTAGGAGAGATAGGTAATGGGATATTTCTAGAAGCAAACAAGATTATGAAGAGTAGATACGGTAATGATGTAATCCATGTACATCTCTCATACTTACCACTGCCCCCTACTCTTGGAGAGATGAAAAGCAAGCCTGTACAGATATCTACACAGGTAGTTAATAGTCATGGAATACTTCCAGACTTTCTAATTGCTCGATCTGAGCAAGGTATTGATAAGGTAAGAATAGAGAAGTTAAGTACATACTGTCTTGTACCTAAAGAAAACATTATCTCTGCTCCAGATGTCGAGTATATTTATGAGGTTCCTGTTAATTACAGCAAGGAGGATTTGACTAAGAACATCATCAAGAAGTTAAATCTCAAGACAAAACCTACTGATATGCTAGAGAAGTGGAGTAAGAAAATGAAAAAGATTAGAAGTATAGACAGGGAGCTAAATATTGGGATTGTAGGAAAGTATTTTAAGAGTGGCAAATTTGATCTTAAGGATTCATATGTTTCTGTGCTTGAAGCTATAAATCATGCTTGTTGGGAGCAGGGATATAAGGCTAATATTGTTTGGTTTGTTGCAGACAAGTTGGAGAAGAAGAGTTTGCGAAAGGAATTAATGCAACTAGATGGCGTTATTGTTCCTCAAGGTTGGGGTGCAAGGGGTGCCGAGGGTAAGATTAGGGCAATAGAGATTATTCGAGAGGAAAAAATTCCGTATCTTGGACTATGTTACGGTATGCAGATGGCAGTGATTGAGTTTGCAAGGAATGTTCTTAAATTAAAAGATGCAAATTCTCAGGAAGTTAATCCTAAAACAGAACATTCCGTTATACATCTGATGGAGGATCAAAAGAAGAATATTAAGAATGGAACATATGGTGGCACTATTAGACTCGGTGGATGGCCTTGTAAGGTTGAGGAAGGTTCACTTCTTGAGAAGATGTATAAAACTTACGGTAATGGGTTGTTTAGTTCATTACCTATCGTAGATGAAAGGCACAGGCATAGGTATGAGTTTAATAATGAGTATAGGGAGCAATTTGAAGATGCTGGTTTAATACTTAGTGGTAAGAGCCCTGATGATAACCTGGTCGAGGCAATTGAGTTACCTAAAAAGATTCATCCATTTTTCATAGGTACACAGTATCATCCAGAATTAAAAACAAGATTCTTAGAGCCTCATCCATTGTTTATGGGATTTGTTAAGGCGTGTAGTAATCGCAGTGCCTGATTAGTTACGTTGTAAATCTTCATTTACCCAAGGGACAGCTTGCTTTACACACTTCTCGTACAATCCTACAAATTTAGAATTGTGCTCTGTTCTTGAATGTATAATTGCCCTGCTTTTTAGTTCATTTAGTAGAGAGCATGTTGTGTTAATTATCCTTTCCTCGCTCCAACCTTCCTTTAAAAGGTGATCTAAGTCAACTGCTAAGCCTAAATTAGTAAAATCTTTTATCATATTTCTTAGATTTATAGGGTCTGACATCCATGGAAGAGCATTTTGGAAAGAAGGTTTCAGAAAATGAACATTCTCAAAGAATATACTCACATTTAGAGCCTTACAGAGCTCATCTATAGATTTGAGTGTTTTGACTTCCTTACTACGATCTCCTTGTGTTAGGAAATAGATTATGTCTGGATGGAAAACAAAATTAAGAATTTTGTCACTATTTTTATTTCTCTGTTCAAGCAGATACTCTGCTAGGAATAGTGCAGGGTTGACACTCTCTCCCTCAGAATAATTAATGTTCAAATGATTTGGCTGGAAGTCTCCATATAGATTATCTTTACTGTTTTCATTTAGAAAGTTAATTACAGCATTATAGGTACCCTTATCCCTAGATCGTAATTCTTCTTGAAGTTTATTTGCTAGCTCTTGATGATAGATCTCGTTTGAGCTTCTCAATCCGTAATCAAAATTGTCTGAGAGTCTGCGAATATTATTATCTGTACTATTAGCAGATCTTAAGTCAATCAAGGAATTTGGGGCATGGATAATCGCTAGGGGGGTAGTAATTTCTTCTTTTAATTCAAATGTATCCTGTGGGTAATCATACATTGTTTTCTTGCCCTTTTATATTAAAATATTCCTTGTATGTATTAAATGAGTAGAAATTTTTACATTTAACATCTATACATTTAGCATAAAGATTCTTTTCTGTAAGTTGCTCTAATAGGTCGTTACTACCAAATATCCCGATAAAGGTATCATCGTTTAAAGTTTGGATATGCTTGTTTTTTAATATTAAAGTCCCAATATAATTAGTTAAGGAGGTCTCCCCCTTGTAGTCATAAAAAAGCTTTCTTCTACTCCCTGAATCGGTTCCTACAACAGTACCATCTCTTTGAGAAACAATCGTGCTTGCCAAATCTTTGATATCTGGAGAAGAAGCTAATACACAGCCGATATTCTCCTCTCTGATTTCATTAAGAAGAGGATCTAAATCAAAGTTTGAGAAAGTGTCACCATTTTGACATATGGTATATTTGAACTTTGTAAGTTCACTACCTAAATCCCTTACGGATTTTATCTGTCCTACAGGTTCCTTTTCATATATTAAGGATATATTTAAGTCTTTGGAATATTTTTTAATGATTTTTTCAAATAGGCTTCGCTTCTTACTGTATGTTATATAGAAATTTTTAAATCCAAGCTTTGAGAATCTCTCAATATTTAATTCGAGCATTGACTTTTTGTCCTTCGTCCACGGTAGGACAGGCTTAGGGATGAGATATGATAGGGGCTTTAATCTGGTTGCCTTTCCAGAGCAGAAAATAAATACAGAGGAGTCTTCCATAATAGCCTAGAATTCAAATCATTTTATAATAGTAGAATTGTATAATGGATACATTTCAGTATATTATATACCACTATGTACCAAAATAAGAAAGTGTTAATATTCGGTCTAGGTCTCAACGATGGAGGATTAGGTATGACTCAATATTTTCTAAGAGAAGGTGCTCAAGTAACAATTACCGATGGTAAAAGCAAAGAAGAGCTTAAAATCTCACTACAGAAACTCTCTCAATATCCAAATATTACATATCATTTAGGTGGACATATAGAGAGTGATTTTACAGACAACGATATCATTGTAAGAAATCCTGCCATTAAACCCAATAATCAATACCTTGAGATGGCAAGGGAAGCAGGAAAGGAGATAGTTATGGAAATGTCGCTATTCCATAAAATTGCTCCATGCTCAGTAATTGGGGTAACAGGAACAAGAGGGAAATCTACTACCACCTCCTTAATCTATGAAATTCTTAAATCCGTGTATGGTAGCAAGGCTATCCTTGGAGGTAATATTGGTAAAAGTGCTATTAGACAACTCCCTACTCTATCCAAAGAGAATCTTGCAGTACTTGAGCTATCTAGTTTCCAACTAGACAGCATGGGAGAAGCTAAGGTCTCACCACATATAGCGGTTATCACAAACATATATCAAGATCATATGGATTGGCATGGCAGTTTAGAAGAGTATATTAATGCAAAGAAAAACATATTTCTTAATCAATCAAAAGAAGATTTTCTTGTATTAAACTTGGATGATGAGAACTCAAGAGGATTTGAGAATGATGCTAAAGGGAAAGTTATAACCTACAGTTTAAAAAACAGTGAAGCTAATTACTATATGGATGAGAACTTAAATGTATATGAAAATCAAGAGAAGATATTACGGCTAGAGAACACTATTTTAGAAGGCTTGCACAATGATTACAACATGATTTGTTCTATAGCTACAACGAGAATCCTGGCAATTGAACCTGAGATGATTAAAAGTGTATTAGAAAACTTCAAAGGTTTAGAATGTAGACAGGAGTTTGTAAGAGAGTTAGAGGGTGTTAAGTATTACAATGACACATGTGCTACATCTGTAGAAGCTATAAATGCAATGTTTGAGAGATTTGGTGAGGAGAATAAGGGTAAGATTATTATGATAGCAGGAGGTGTAGATAAAGGATTAGATTATTCAAAAATACTTGATAACATGGAGAAGTATCTTAAAGCTCTAGTTCTATTTGAAGGTACTGCTTCAGAGGAAATCAGTAGAGTCTCAAACCCATATATTAAAACATATAAGTATTTTAATAGTATGAATGGTGCCATAGATAAGGCAAAAGAAATATCTACCCCTAATGATATGATTATCCTCTGCCCTGGTGGTAGTAGTTTTAATATGTTTATTAACGAATTCGATAGGGGTAAGAAATTTGTTGATTATGTAAATTCACTTTAGTCAAATATGCTTACCAGAGAAGAAGTCCAAGACCTACAGCTAGAAAATCTTAAGAAGATCCATATGATTGGTATAGCTTCTGGTGTTAGTAGTTTTGTAGCTACATATTTGCTCAATTTAGGTATAGAGGTTACTGCCTCTGAATTCAATCAAGACAACCAGGCTTCCAAAGAATGGATAGATAGAGGGGTACTTTATAAAGGAGGGCACAGTGCCCAATATATTAAAGAGGATTTAGACTTAGTTATATTCCCAAATGGCCCTATTCCGGGCAACCCGGAATGTGAAAAAGCTAAAATACTTAATATCCCTACTGTAACAGTTGGACAGATATTGGGATTAATTAGCATGAAATTTAAAACTATTGCAGTTGCTGGTACACATGGTAAAACTACAACCTCTGCTCTAATTACATGGATGCTGTATAAGGAGTATAGAGAGTTGCCTAACTTTGTAATCGGTGATGATATATTAGAAATGAAGAAATCTTTTAATTTTAACCCTCATAGTGAGTACCTAGTATTAGAGGCATGTGAGTACAAAAGGCAGTTTCTTGATAGAGCTCCTAAACCTTATATCTCCGTTATAACCAATGTGGAGTTAGATCATACAGACTACTATAAGGATCAAGAGGATTATAACAGTGCCTTTAAAGAGTTCATATCTAATTCACAATACGCAGTTATAATTGATAGCAGAGGTAAGAACATCTCCGAAGTTATTAAGAACCTAGAGATTAAAGTTCTTGATTGTAAAGATATAGAGGGTATGTATGATGAGGTAACTGCAGGTCTCTACGGAGAATACAACAAGGAGAACATTCTGCGTACCTGTTCAGTAGCTAATCTATTAGGAATATTTCCTGACATTGAAGATTTTCCAGGAGTTGCCTCTAGGTTTGAGTATATTGGCAAAAGCAGTAATGGAAATGAAATATATTTAGACTATGCTCATAACCCTAAGAAGATTAAATCCTGCTTACAGGGAGCTAGAGAAAAATTTAAGAATAAGAAGATTGTGTTTGTATGGCAACCACACAGTATAGAGAGGAGTTTAAGTTTTAAGGAAGAATTTGCTAGCAGTTTAGATGATGCTGATGTTGTGTTAATACCAAACATTTTCTCTCCTCTTAGAGAACAGGATCAGTATAGGGACAAACTTTCAGATGAGGACTTTGTAAAATATCTACAGGAGAAGAATCCTAAAAAGGATATACAGTATACAAAGGATTTTGAAAACACCGCAAAGATTCTTAAAGGATTTGATGAGAACGATATATTAATATTTGCTACTGCTGGGAATCTTAAAGCCATCTTTAATTTAATGGATATAGAGTATGAACAAGTATGAAGTTGAAAGCGTGTCAATTGTAGGTGTAGGAGGTAGTGGAGCTTTTTACATAGCACAATTTCTACTGCTTTGCGGAGTAGATGTCTATGGTTATGATTTAAAAAAGAGTGATAGGACTGCTCTGTTAGAGGATATGGGTGCAGTAATGATATACGAGAACCCCACAGAGCCCTTTGAGAGCTCCTACTATATTTATACTCACGGTATGAATCCAAAGGAAATTGAGAAATTAAAACAGAGAAACATTGATATTGAGGGATATGAGGTTGGGGAGATGTATCTTAACATTATCAATGATTACGAAGATGGACTCTTGAGTGAGAAACAGCAGAAGGCCTTCCATGATTCTAAACTTGCCCCACTCTACTCTCTAGATTTTGAAGATACCAGATTAATAGCAGTAACTGGAACAGACGGTAAAACTAGCTCATGTAGTATGATTTACCATATTCTTAAAGAGAATGGGTATAAGCCTGCCCTAATAAGTACAGTTTCTGCCTTAATTGGAGATGATGAGATAGATACAGGCTTTCATACAACCACTCCTAGCTCTCAAGAGCTCTTTGATCTTTTGGTCAGGGCTAAGGAGGCTGAGTGTACACATATAGTTTTGGAGGCCACCTCTCATGGGCTTTGTCAGGGACGTATAGCAGGACTTAAGTTTGATACACTTGGATATACAAATGTTACTAATGATCATCTTGACTATCACAAGACATATGAGAAATATTTAGAGGCAAAATCCTTACTGATTAAAGATCATAGTAAACCAAATAGCGTTATAGTGTTGAATATGGATGATAAATCTTACGAATACCTTAACGGCTTTGCACTAGGAAGAAGCATGGAATACAGTCTAAAAAATGAGGATGCAGATATTTACGCATATGATATAGATGATTCCAATGGCTTAAAATTTAAAGTTAAAACCGTCTCAAATACTGAGTCTATATATATACCAATATATGGCACATACAATATTAGTAACTTTCTTCTTGCCTGTGGCGTATGTATGAATGAGCAGATTGAATTACAGGATATCTCAAGGGCAATTAAAACATTTAAAACAGTTAAAGGAAGAATGGAACTTCTACAATCTGAGCCTTTCAAGGTATTTGTTGATTTTGCACATACACCTAACTCCATCTTAGAAGCTCTTATGAGCATCAGAAAAATTACAGAGGGTAAGATTATACATGTGTTTGGCTCTGCGGGTCTTAGAGATCCTTCCAAGAGATATGAGATGGGTAAAACTTCAAATCAACTGGCAGATATTACGATATTAACGGCAGAAGATCCTAGAACAGAAAGTTTAAAAGAAATTAATGATGAAATTGAAAGAGGTTATAGGGATGGTGGTAAAGAAAACAAACTGTTTAGATTTGATTATGATGATAAAGATGTGCAGGTTAGAGTAGATGCTATAAAGAAAGCTTTCTGCCTAGCTAAAGATAAAGATACAGTAATTATCACAGGTAAAGCACATGAACAATCTCTATGCTTTGGAGATAAAGAGTATGACTGGGATGATATTAAAGAGAGTAAAAAACTTCTTAATCTTTAATATATATTTTTGTATCTACTGCAATTGCTCTATCTACAGTTAGAATTACAGGATTAATGTCCAGGCTGACTATTTGAGGATAAGAGATTAGCATTCTTTGAATATTCTCTAGCATATCCAAGAGCTTTTCTTTAGGAAGTACTACTTTCCCTCTATATCCATCTATTATTTTAGATATCTTTGTTCTATACAGAGCCTCTTCCATGGACTTTCTATCTGTTGGGAGCAATACGTATTCTATATCTTTGTAAACCTCTGTATATATTCCCCCTTGACCTATGGCTAGTAAGTGCCCAAAGCCTAATCCGTCAGATTCGTAAATCTTACTGTCACCCTCTCTGTTAGCTCCAATAAAGATCTCTGCTTTCCCATCTATCATCTCCTGTACTAAAATATCGGGAGATGTTGTACCGGTTTTTTTGGTAATGGCTTCTCTAAGTTCATACATCTTTGTTTCAAATTCAGAATT
>JBAYNT010000020.1:0-10010 GCA_041678645.1 Candidatus Dojkabacteria bacterium | reverse complement strand
ATATGAGAAAGCCTTGAAGAAATTGAAATATACAGATGAAGAGATTACAGATTTAACAAAAGTAAAGAAGTTGATACTAATGGCTTTTGTAATTCATAGCCAGGATATAACGCAGGAGGCTCTTAAAGAACTCTCTAAAGTTCTAATCCTTGAATCTTTTGATAGGTACTGGATGGAGCATTTAGACAATATGGCTGATTTAAGAGAGGGAATATCTCTTAGGAATCTTGCGCAAAGGGATCCTCTTGTAGAGTATAAAAATGAAGGGTTTGAAATGTTTGATAAGATGTTTGGGAGTATAAATCAAAGTGTAAGAGATAGATTCTTTAAGGTTAGAATTGTTAGGAGAGACGCAGCAATACCACCAAGTAATATGCAAGCACGACAGCCTAGACTACCTCAAAAGGATAATCGACCAGGTCAAGTCTCTAAGCAGAAAACTATAGAGAAGGGTATAAAGGTTGGGAGGAACGACCCTTGTCCTTGTGGCAGTGGGAAAAAATATAAGAAATGCTGTTATCCAAAATATGAGTAGCATAGTTTGAACTATAAGATTATTGACCCCTGTGATTTTGTATACTATCCTTTAAATAACATATAGTTCAAATCTTATAGCTATGGCCAATAATAAAAAAGGGAATAATGCAAAGACAGTAACATCCAAATTAAGTGTTCATGTAATTTTTTACTCCTGTCCTGATTGTGGTCATGAAATAGAGCATGTTGAGTTTTGTGATAAGTGTGGTAAAGAGATGAGGGTAATAGATGTTGTTGAGAAGTTTGGTTCTGAAGCACAAGAGATTATTGAACAGATAAAATCTCTAAAAGCTCACACCTCGGAATATCAAGAGGAAGAGGAAAGTCCTAATATAATTATTATCTCAGAGGAAGATGAGGAAGGTGTAAATGATGATGACGACAATACTATTACTGAAGAAGAAGTCCTAGAGTTAGATGATATCTTCGCAGACAATGATGAGACTTCAGCTCTTCGCGACAACTCAGTAGATATCTCAGATTTGACTATGAAATTAGATGAAAGTGATGAAGAGAACACCTTTGAAGATATGGATATAGACCCAGACGACCTTCCAGAGTTATAATGGCCCATGATTAATAATCTCGGTAGAGTAGCAATAATTGCAGATCAGATGACTGCATTTGGTGGTGCAGACAGAGAAATGCTTTCCGTTTTGAGACTAATGCCAGAGGCTGACATATATACTGTCCTATACAATCCTTCAGGATATACCAATATTGATATAAAACAGAATATCTATACAAGCTTCGTACAGAAACTACCTTTTAAATACAAATTTTCTAAACATCTAAAAGTATTAAACCCAATAGCATATGAAAATTTTGATTTAAGAGAATACGATACTCTTATCTCTATATCTGCAGGACCTGCAAAAGGAGTAATCCCTGATATTAACCAGATACACATCGCTATGGTAATGACCCCTCCTCGTTCTCTTTGGGATCACGAGCTCAATATTAGGGCTAGCAAATTAAAAAATCTATATAAACCTATATCTAAAGTTCTTAATAATTATGAAAGAATTTGGGATACAAGTTTAGTCCCAAGAATAGATTACTGGATAGCTAATTCCAATTTTATATCAAAGAAAATCATGAAGAGATATCATGTTAAATCAGAAGTTATCTATCCGGGCATAGAGGAGGAGTGTTTTGAAAGTTTTAGTAAATCTGAGATTGATTCTACATTAGAAAAGTATTCAATACCTCGGGATTTTATTCTAGTCGTATCAAGACTGTATGACTACAAACGTATAGATTGGGCAATTAAATCAGCAATTGATACTGGGAAAAATCTAGTGATAATCGGTGATGGGCCGGATAGAAAATATCTTAAAAAGCTATCTAAAGGCCATAGTAATATATACTTTTTAGGCTTTCTGCAAGACGATAGGGAGGTGCGTATATTCTATAAACAGGCTCAACTACTCCTGTTTTGTGGCATAGAGGATTTCGGATTAGTCCCTGTCGAAGCTATGGCACAGGGTACACCAATATTCGCATATGACAAAGGTGGGGTTACTGAGACAGTTTTGGAAAATGAAACAGGGGAATTTTTTAAAGATAATCAAGAGTTAACTAAGTTACTTAATGATTTTAGTAAAAAAGGGTATAATGAGGGCACAATTATCAATAGAGCCAGAGAATTTAGTGAAAAGAATTTTTTAAACAATCTAAATCAATACCTAGAAACAATTCATGAGTAAGAGTAAATATTCACATAAAAAAATACCAACTTCAAAGCTTAAACTCGCTATCGTAGCAGATCCTCTCTATAAATATGGGGGTTCGGAAAAACATCTGCAATATATATTAAAGACTTTCCCAAACTCTGAGCTGTTTGTCCCGTATTATGACGGGGAATTTGTTAAAGAGCATTTTCCTAACATCATTATCCACCAATCCTTCTTAAAGCGCTTCCCATTTAAAGCAAAAATGAAACATTCCTATCTCCTATTTCATCCTCTTGCTGTTAAAATGTTTAAGTTCAATGACTTTGATGGAGTGCTATCTCACTCGATAATCTTTGGGAAATTTGCTAAAGCACCTAAAGGTAAGAAGCATATAAATAGTTGTATGTCTCCACCAAAATTCCTATGGCAAAAAGAGGATAGGAGTATAAAAGACAGAAAACAACTTCGGGGAATTAACAAACTTTCCTTTGCTATATACTCATTCTTTATGGATACATTTCTAGAAGACCTTTGGAAGAAATGGGACAAGGAAGCTGCCCAGAAGGTTGATCATATGATTGCAAACTCAGAGACTGTTAAGAAAAGGATAAAGAAAGTTTATGATATAAAAGCGGATGTAATTTATCCACCTGTAGAGGTGGCACAGATGCAGATAGAGAGGCCACTCAATAGGAGGGAGAATTGGTTTTTGTATCTTGGTCGTATTGAATCATATAAAGGCGTTGAACTTGCTATTAGAGCCTGTGTAGATGCCCAGGTTCCACTTAAAATCGTAGGCAAAGGAGACGATGAAGACCGTATGCATGAATTGGTAAAGGAGCTAAAGGCAAAAGGTTTGGTAAAATTCTTGGGATTTGTATCTGATGAGGAGAGGATAGATTTAATGAGAAGAGCTAGGGCTCTCATATTCCCTGTAAGAGGGGAGGATTTTGGTATAGTTCCAGTAGAGGCCAATGCTGTAGGCACACCAGTGATAGCTTACAGAAGTGGTGGAGTTGTAGAGACCATTTCAGAAGAGAACCCTAAAACAGGAGTGTTTTTTGAAAAGTATAACTATAAGTCATTGTCGAAAGCACTTAAAGATTTTAATGAAGAGGAATTTACTTCGAAGAACTGTGTTAGTAATGCTCAAAGATTCGATTCTTCAATATTTATGTATAAATTGAAGACATATGTAGAAGATGCTATACATAATACTTAAAAGGATTTTAGACATTCTTCTTGCAGCTGTCCTCTGGATATTACTTTCTCCTGTTCTTTTCATTGTTGCTATTTTAATAAAGCTTACAAGTAAGGGACCTGTGTTTGTACCCGATTGTGTTAGGTTATACAAATTCCGTCCATTCTTTATGTATAAATTTCGTACTATGAAATTAAATGGACAGGAGATATTGGAGGGTAATCCAAAACTTAAAGAGGTACTTAAAAATGATCACAAGATATCTGTAAACGATGATCCTAGGGTTACAAGGCTTGGTAAATTTTTGAGATTGACAGACTTAGATGAAACACCCCAGCTTCTAAATGTCATCTTTGGACAGATGTCCTTAGTAGGACCACGCCCATATATGTTGTGGGAGATAGAGGAGATAATTAATGGAGGCAGTGATATTGACAGATTAAATATGAGAAAGATTCAAAAAGTTAAACCTGGTATGACAGGCCTATGGCAGATTTCGGGAAGAAACACACTCCCTTTTTCACAGAGAGTAGAAATAGATGCCATGTATGCTAGAAATCGCAATTTCTTTCTAGATCTAAAGATACTTCTTAAGACACCAAAGATATTAATTACAGGTAAGGGGAGAAAATGAGTAGAGATATAGTTACGGTAATAAAGTCAGTAAATTATTCTGAGGCAGATAAAATTCTTACGGTATATGGAAAGTATAATGGTAAATTTGCACTTATAGCTAAGGGTATTAGAAAGATCGTTAGTAAGAATAGAGGTAATATGCAGACCCTATCAACAAGCGAAATATCCTTCTATGAAGGCAGAGGTCTTCCAATTCTTACTGAATCCCAGCTGATATATTCTCCAGAGATTGATTCTCATATGGATATTCAAAATACCCAGAGGGTTTTGTATCTTCTTAATAAATTTCTTGTAGAGGGGGAGAGAAATCAAAAGGTTTTTGATCTTTTACAGAGTGTTTTACAAAACAGTATGGATACTGTGAGAGTAAATAAGTTTAGGCTCCAGATACTTAAAAATTTGGGTTTTCTTGGAGATTTTAATATCTGTGATGTGTGTAAGAAAAAAAAAGAGCCTGGGTTTATTCTCCCTAAGAATTTCACTGTTGTATGTAAAGATTGCTACTCAAAGAGCGATAAAGGTGTTAAACTTGATAAGAATATCTATGCTAATTCTGTTTTTACAGAGGCTTTAGATAAATACATTAAAAAAATAGTAGAAGAAATATAAATGAAACTGCCAAAATATATATTAATACCTATAAGTTTAGTACTACTTTCATTAAACTTTGTATTTGCACAGGTTTATCAGGGAAGTGTTGTTGTTAATGCGACTATAAATGAAGACACATTCTCTACCTTAGAGGTGTTACCTAACAGTGTCGAAATAATGGAGAGAGCAATTGTGATTGTAACTATCCGTGACAACAACTTAAACCCTCTTTCTGGTCACTACATACGACTAATTGCACCTGGTGTTACCTTTACTCAGCCAACACAACCGTCTAATTCTCAGGGAAAGATATTTGTACAGGTTTACTCTGATCAATCAGGGGCTTACACAATATCAGCTCAGGATATAACAGACCTTAATCTTACTATTGATATTTTAGATCGTGACACTCTTTATGTTCATCCTCTTGATGCACCTTTTCTTCTTGAAGAACCTAAATATACTAGGGGTACAACAAACACCGTTTTTTGGAATTCC
The DNA here is from genome assembly GCA_041678645.1 of Candidatus Dojkabacteria bacterium. Taxonomy (GTDB): domain Bacteria; phylum Patescibacteriota; class Dojkabacteria; order SC72; family SC72; genus WOZL01. Next base: position 4,871 of record JBAYNT010000020.1, on the reverse strand, counting down.
TTAGGCTCCGGATATAAATACTATACTGAGGTCAGTAGATATGCTGATTTCAGTTCCATTAAATCTACAAGTGGTTGGATTGATGGGACTAAATTTGAGTTTGATAATTTAGAAAATGGAGTCATGTACTTTTATAGAGTAAAAGCTCGTAATAGCTACGGTGGTGAAAGTATATGGTCTAATGTGAGATATAGTGTGCAGGATAATGAACCCCCTGTAATAACGTTTCTTTCGATAAGTAGTATAGGGGAAAATAATAGCAGAGAGTGGGAGAGCGGTTATAAGATAGAGATAGTTTACAAGATTGAGGATAATCTCTTTGTTAAAGATAGTAATTTCTACTGTGTTAAACAGAATGGTACACGTGTAAAGTGTGGAACTACAGTGGTTAATGGAAGTGTATATACGACCACTATAACATTGGCTAATTTAGAGAAGAAGAGTATAAATGACCTTTTCCCTATTTACTCATTTTGTATAGATGCTCAGGACGGTGCGGGTAACAGTTCAGAGATTTGCGATATTAATTTAGAAGTTCCTCCTTGGCAATCTCCGATTCCACCAGAGCCTGAACCAGAGCCTAAGCCTGAACCACCAAAGGAGATACCCACCTATATTGGAAGGATTGTAAAGGACTTTATAGATCAGACTCAGATAGCAATGGATAATATGTTTGGGAACTTAGATGATCTTCAGTTACAGGATATTACTACTACTACTACTATCGCCACAATTACGATAAGTATTGGTGGTTTGCTGGGGGGCTTATTCTATATACCGATATATCTATTCCAATTGCTTTTGGGCTTCCTCTCATGGCTTGGGTTAAGGAAGCGAGGGCAGAGGGTAGGGTATGTATATGATAGCAAGAGTAAGGATCCCATATCTCAAGCTGTAATTAGGGTATATTCTTTAGAAAAGCGTTTAGTCTGGACTGATGTTACTGATAGTAGAGGTATGTTTAGATTAGGATTAGATGATGGGGAGTATATGATGAGTGTAGCAGCAAGGGGTTATGAGTTTCCATCTACTCTTATTTTTGGTAAATCTGATTATCCCTTAGAGAATGTATATCATGGAGGGAAGTTTACCGTTACCCAAAAGATTGTTCCAGAATTTTCTATACCTATGGATGCCACGGAGATGTCATGGTTTTCTAAATTTGTTACTACCGTAAGTGGTAGGTTTAGGGTTCTTTACAAGGTGTTGAGTATACTGTTTTTTGTTTTTGGCTTACTCTTTTCTATATATACTTATAGCATTAATTCTAATTGGTTTAATTTTATAATTATCCTTCTTTACATTCCTTCTTTTGTTTTAGTAATACGCGTTGTTTTCAAGAAGGAGATAGAGTATGGGGTTGTTAAGGATAGTGAAGGGAATCCTCTAGAGGGTGTTGCTGTTGGTCTCAAGGATAAGGAGTTTAGGAGGATTGTAGCTAAGCGTTATACGGATGGTAAGGGTAGGTATAGGTTTATTGTTGATAAAGGAGATTATAGTTTAGAGATATTGGAGACTGGTTATGAGGTAGTGGAGATAGAGGAGAAAGAGGCTCGTATTTTGTCTAATGGTTCTATGTTGATTGCTTTAGATACTGTAGTAAAGGAGATTACTGTTGAAAATTGACATTTATATTGGTATGATTACGTTGTTAAATATGGGTGTATAGCTCAACTGGTTAGAGCAAACGACTCTTAATCGTTAGGTTCAGGGTTCGAGTCCCTGTACACCCATACTGTTAGCTTATAGCTTTTTACTCATATAAAGTTCACCATCCTCAAACCCTCTCTTTCTATAATACTCTCTAGTACCAATAGCAGATATAACAGACAATTTCTTAAAACCATTACTCTTAGAAATCTCTTCAGATCTCTCTATTAACTTTTTTCCTAAACCTAAATGTTGAGCCTGTCCCATACTCTCTTTACCAATACCTACCAAAGTACCATATACATGAACCTCTCTAATAATGGCACAATCTTGTAATTCATCTATAAAATTCTTTTTTGATAAACCCTTCTTAGGTATAGATAACCTTAAAAAACCACATATCCTGTCATCTACCTTTGTGATGTAGGAAATAAAAAATTCGGTACTAACAGAAGTCTTGTATTTAATAACCTCCTCCTTAATCTCATCCCAGGTAATTTTCTCACCCCCTATCTCTCTACTCCTTATATCTTCTACCCTCATCCCCAATCTCTCAATCTCTTCTTGGGCTATCTGTCTGAAGTTACTCGCCTTATTCCCTGCTACTATCTCATTAGAAGGTATATCCCTAACAATTCTAGTTAATCTAACAAACCTAGGTGTAGTAGGTAAGGTATGAACAAAATACTCAAGTAATTGATCTCTACTATATGGAATATATTCTCCTTTTTCGTATAACTGGGCTAACTTAGTATTAGGAATTATCGATGTAGGATATATTTTTAATTCGTCGGGATAGAAATTCTTACTCCAAAGCTTTCTGTAATCTTCAATATCCTTTTTAATATTTGAGCCATAGAGATTGGGCATAATGTGGGCATGAATCTTAAATCCAGCTACTCTTAGTAGTCTGAAAGCTTTCTTACTTTCTTTAACTGTATGACCTCGTCTATTTAACTCCAATATCTTGTCGTTTAAAGACTGTATACCTATCTGTATTTTCGTCGCACCCAACCTTCTCATCCTTACAATTTCATCTTGCGTAATAAAGTCGGGTCTTGTTTCTAATACTAATCCAACATTTCTACAATTTGCTGTCTCATTGAATTTCTGTACATTTTCTAAGTCTTCCCAAGCTATATTATCCTCAGAGATATCTTCTATCTTGTAATTTGTACTAAAACTATTCATAGCATCAAAACATCTTTTTACAAACCATATTTGGTAGTTTTCTGGATATACAGAGCAGGTGCCTCCTAGGATAATGAGTTCTATTTTGTCTGTACTGTGCCCAACATTTCTTAATGCTTGTATTCTGTATTTGGTTTGATCATATGGATCAAATTTATGAACTAAAGCTCTTTGAGCACCTGGTTCGGAAGCAATGTAGCTTTTGGGCATATTCTGTTCATTTGGACAGAATATACACTTGCCTGGACATGGGTAGGGTTTCATAAGGACGGTTACAATGGCTACACCAGATTGGGTTCGGGTAGGTTTGAGTCTTATTCTGTCTTCAATTGTTTTGCTTTGCTTTAGTTGTTTTGATTTAATTAGGTTTCTGTACTCTACGATTAGTTCATCATGTCTGTAGAGACCTATATTTTCTTTAGGATACTTTCTGAGAATTTTGTGTAGAGAATGGTTTGTCCATTTCTTCTGTTTTTCTATTTCTTTAAAGATTTCTAATGCTTTTTCCATGCTGTATTATATCAGCTACGGTGTCTAACCCTCTAAGCCTGTAACTAGCAAAAACAATCGATATTGTTGATTTAAGCCCTTTTCGTGGTGTCTAACACCTAAGGTTTGTTTATATGACAACGACAAGAGCAAGATTTGAGAACTATGGGCCTATGGGGTTAGACACTGTTAATCGTGGGGTCTCCGAAAATCTCTTTGACCCCACAGAGTGAGCTTTTGCCACACCCATTAACAGTTTTCGCTCCCTAGGAGCTTATCTGACAGTGATCCTCTGCCAGACAAACAATTTCCTCAAAGAACAAAAAACCGACCTAGATGGCCGGTTATAATTTCGCTAAATAGCGACAAGGCGTTATTTCTATACCACCATTATACCATTTCTGAGAATTTAAGTTAAGGAGCTAACAGCAACGTAAGCTGTACTCCAACAAATCTGTAAATTATACCCACCAGTAGGACCAAACAGATCTAATATATCTCCAGTAAAGTAAAGATTCTCAATTAATTTAGATTGCATACTATTGGAATCAACCTCTCTAATATCTATACCTCCAGTATTAACAACAGCTCTCTGGTAACCTTCTGAATCTATAACAGTTAATCTGAAATCTTTTAATAACCTTACCATATTTTCTCTATTCTCCTTATTAATCTGAGCCCCAGTAATATATGGATCTAAACCAGTAAGCCTTATAAAAATAGGTATGAGAGAGGAGGGTAGTAATTCTTTCAGAATATTTTTTATAGCAATAGTTCCATTCTCTCTTAACAATCTATTTACTCTATCGTTAAGTTCATTAATTTCGACTTTAGGTTTCAAATCTATCACTATCTCAAAACCCTCATCATACATATCGTATGTATACTGAGATAGCTCTAGAATAATGGGTCCACTTATCCCATCATGAGTAAACATAGCATCTCCAAATGCTTCTTTAAATTTCTTACCATCTTTAAGTACAGTAATGTTTACATGTTTAAGAGTTAAACCAGCTAGATCATAAACAAAACCTTCTTTACATTTAAAACCAACTAAAACAGGAAGGATAGGGTTGATAGTGTGACCCAAATCTTTAGCAAACTCATAACCATCTCCAGTTGAACCAGTTAATGGATATGTCTTACCACCAGTTGCCACTATATATTTGTCAGCGGTGTACTCTCCTTTATCTGTTACTACCTTAACAATCCTTTTACCATCACTCTCTATACTTTTTACATTTGTATTGAGTAAAAGGTTATCTTTTAATTCATCGTAAAATCTATTAACTACATCTAAAGCTTTATCGCTTTCTGGAAACATCCTGTTACCCCTCTCAATTTTTAGAGGTATATTAAGCCGTTGTTCAAAGAAATTTTTAGTATCAACTGGACTAAATAGAGTAAATGCATGGTAAAGAAATTTCCCATTATGTGAATACTGTTTAACAAGTTCATTTAAATCAGTAATGTAATTACTTAAATTGCATCTACCTTTACCAGTTATACCTAGCTTCATTCCTACTCTTTCATTTTTCTCT
>JBAYNT010000019.1:0-10170 GCA_041678645.1 Candidatus Dojkabacteria bacterium | reverse complement strand
GAGGCCACAGAGAATGGTTGTAAGCAGGCTGTAGCTGGTAATAGGACTGGTGATATATCTCATGCTCTAAGATCTACTGCTAAGAAATATGGTTATACTACTCTTGAGGAGTTTGCTGCGCATGGTATTGGTAAGACTTTGCATGATGAACCTGAGATACTTTCATATGGTGAGCCTGGTACTGGTGATTTGTTAAAGGATGGTATGGTTGTTTGTATTGAGTGTCAGGTTACTAAGTCTAATGATATATATGTTGCTGATAATGGTTGGGATGTTATATCTTCTGATGGGTATAAGGGGAGTATGTATGAGTATATGGGTATTGTTACTAATGATGGCTTTGTAAAGCTAACGGACAGCTTTTAGGTTGAGATTTAATACGCCCTATGGTATAATATTATAGGGTATATATACGTATATATTCTAATCTGCTCATAATACCTTATTTCTTTTTATAAAGGCTTTTTGAGCAATATATCTATATAAATGATGTTTATCTTTAATAGATATATGATCTTTAACAAAAGAGGTTGGGAATACTCCTTTGTCTCCCATTGAGGGACAGTTTATTTTATATACCAATTTAGTTGGTGTATAGATTAACTGTCTCACAATTCGGTGAGATAATTATTAAAGGAGTTAAAATGTTTAGAAAATCAGTTATTTTTCTTGTTGTATGTTTGATAATTTTTGGGATTTTTATTCCCAAAACAAACGTTAATGCATCCCCTACTCAAGAGTTCTATAATGGAGAATGGGAATTATGTTATTTCTCTGGTTGGTTTATCTTCGAGAAAAAAACTTGTAACACTTTCAATGAAGGTAATTATATACTTTCAAGAGAGGACAAAGTTTGGACATTGAACAATTGGGAAGAGGAGATAAATTTCCGTGCGAATGTGCTTACAATTGAGCAAAAGAGCTTAATTGGCACATTAAAAGTCAATGCTCTCAATATGTCAATGATTGATGAGCCTGTAATTAAAGGAAGAGAATTTTGTGAATATGATCCTTATAATTCTTCCATGACATGTGTTCTATGGGGAAATAATCAGATCACAATAATACCTAAGGATAAGGTGTATTTCACAATTCTTGCAAGAACTAAACAAAGCAATTAATGGGGAATCGACCAAATGAGGGTCAGTTACACTTTCTAATTGACCCTCTAACGGTCTTCTACATCATTCCCCCCAACCTCTTTTAACTTTTTAAAAATCCCCTACTCATGTGATATCATATATATGTAAATATGTTAATTTAAACAACCCTTTAAATATGTACGACATCGCAATAATAGGAAGTGGACCAGCAGGATACAGTGCTGGAATATACGCATCTAGATACCAACTAAAAACAATCATCTTCGGGAAAATGGTTGGAGGTACTACATCAGAAGCTCACAAAATATGTAACTACCCTGGATTCCCTGAAATAACAGGCCTTGATTTAAGTGTTAAAATGTACGAACATGCCAAAGAACTAGGATGTGAAATGAAATTTGAAAGTGTTACTAACGCTGAGAAGATAGATGACTACTTCAAAATAACTACAGATATAGGGACAGAATACACGGCTAAAACTGTATTACTAACAATCGGAACAGAAAGAACTAAGCTATCTATACCAGATGAAGACAAATTCTTAGGAAAGGGTCTCTCCTACTGCGCTACCTGCGATGCAAATTTCTACAGGGACAAGATAGTTGGAGTTATAGGAGGAAGTAGTGCAGCCACAATGGCCTCTATGATGCTTAGCGATATAGCCAAGAAGGTATATATCATATACAGGGGAAATGAATTAAGAGGAGATCCTGCATGGAAAAAACAGGTACTCGCTAATGAAAAAATTGAAGTACTCTACAATACAGTTATTATTGGATTGGAAGGTGGGGAGAGATTACAGAGCTTAAAGCTTAACCGGGACTACGGAGGATCAAATATCTTGCCTGTAGATGGTGTATTTATAGAGATAGGATCGGAACCTAACAAAAACTTACCAGAAAAGATTGCTCTTAAAACAGATAAAAAGGGATACATCGTTGTAGACCATGAGCAGAAAACAAGTATAGAAGGTATATGGGCTGCAGGTGACTGTACAACTAACTCTAATGAATTTAGACAAGTTATAACAGCGGTCTCCGAGGGAGGTATAGCTGCAAATGATATATATAAATATCTAAACAGTTAAGGTTACTCCTCCTTGCTATTAACAAAATCAACCCACTCCTGTAAATAGTTGGAGCTAGACCACATTTTAGGATCTCCTACATTAAACTCAACTCTACCTCCATACTTTTCAACTACATCAAACTCTGGAACGTTCTTTGAACCATCTCTATCGCCACCCTTTGTAAAGACATCAGGTCTAATTATCTCTACGGCTTCTACACAATCATTTCTGGTAGGATGATTATATATGACAACATAATCTACCTCTTTAATATAATCTACCACCCTCGCTCTATCTATCTCAGGCATAAAGGATTTCCCCTTTTTCGTCTTCGCTCTTTGATCACCGTCTAGGATTACAACTAAAACATCTCCAAACTTCTTTGATTCGACCAAACAAGATGCATGCCCAGGGTGTATAGGGTCAAAAAAACCAGATGTAGCAACTACCGTCTTGCCTTTCAATTCACTTTCTCTTAGCTTTGGAAAATCTTCTATAGGGATAATCATATAAAAAAATATTGATAAGTTAGTCTAATATTTAATCAGAGATTTAAGGTAATTACAATATCTAACCCTGTAGTTTTTTCTACTTTCCTGAAGTACTGAATTGTCAGTATTAATTTGTCAAAACACTACGGGCCGTTGTATTACACAATGGGTTGTATATAATGAGAATACAAAGCACAAGGAGTTGTATATATATAAAAACTTATGAAATGTCCATACTGCGGTTGTACTACGTCAAAGGTAGTAGACAAAAGAGATAATAATGAGGAAGGCACTACCAGAAGAAGAAGGCAGTGTTTAAGGTGCGGAAGGAGATATACAACATATGAAAGAATTGAAAAGGTTGATGTGAGTATAGTAAAAAAGGATGGCTCTTTAGAAAAATTTGATTGTGAGAAGCTAAAAAAAGGAATTATGAAAGCTGTTCAGAAGGATAAAATTCCTGAAGAGGCAATAGAGGAATTTTGTGAGGAAGTAGAAAGAAGGGTCTTAACAAATCCTCATCCACTAACTTCCATAGAGATTGGAGAGATGGTACTTATCTGGCTAAGAACTAAAGATCCTTTGGCTTATATAAGGTTCGCTTCTATTTATAAAAATTTTGAATCGATTAAAGATTTTAAGGAAGAGTTAGACAATATTATATAATTTTTTTAACCTGCCCCATGCCTAAAACTAAAGACACATACCCGATCAAGTTTAAAGTTGAGAAACGAGATGGACGTCTTGTACCTTTTAATAAGGAGAGAATAGTTACTGGGATATTTAAAGCGGCTGACAGTGTTGGTGGGGATGATAGGGAGCGTGCCATAGAGGTAGCCGATCAAGTCATTGAGAAGCTCTCTAAAAAATATGCTGATCGGAAAAGTGTTAAAACAACTGAGATAGCCGAGATAGTAAAAGAGATATTAATTGAAATGGGGCATGGCAAAACATCTGTAGCTTTTGGGCTTTTCATTGATTTAAAAAATCAGATTAAAAACATCAAATCGTTAATAGATGCTGATAGTTTAATCAGTGATTATATCAACATGGAGGATTGGCGTATTAAGGAAAACAGTAATATGTCTTACTCTTGGCAAGGTTTAAATAATCATATCTCATCAAGTGTACAGGCTAACTATTGGTTACATAGCATATTTGATAAGGAAATTTCTAATGCACATATTAATGGTGATATTCATCTTCATGATCTTGGAATGTTGGCTACCTACTGCTGTGGCTGGAGTTTAGAAGATCTCTTAATTAAGGGCTTTACTGGTGTGCCTGGAAAGATTTCTTCTGGACCAGCAAAACATTTTAGAACAGCTTTAGGCCAAATTGTTAATTTCTTGTATACTCTTCAGCATGAGGCAGCTGGTGCGCAAGCGTTATCTAGTTTTGATACATATTTAGCCCCTTTTGTTAGATACGACAAGTTAACATATCCTGAGGTGAAACAGGCTATGCAGGAATTCATGTTTAACATTAACGTGCCAACAAGAGTTGGTTGCCAGTGTGTTTCAGATGATACTGAGATTCTAACTCCAGAAGGATGGAAGGGTTATAAAGAGATAGAAAAAGGTGTTACTATTAAGACTTTTAATTTAGAAACACATAAGATTGAAGATCAAATGGTTACATCTGTTTATAAAGGTCATCATAAAGGAATAATGTACAATCTTAAAAATAGAATTCAAGATCAATTAATTTCTCCTAAACACAGAGTTGTAAGAAAAGTTTTTAATACAGACAAATATATATTAGAACCTATTGAAGACGTAAACAAATTGAAGTCAGCAATTGTAGTACCTATCTCTGGTGAGAATACAAACTCTTCTTCCGACTTTTCCGATAAACAAATTAAGCTAATGGCTTGGATTATTAGTGATGGTACATTAGAAATAGGTCGCGGAACTAACAGAATCTCAATCTACCAATCAGAAATTAAAAACAAAACTAAGTATGATGAAATAAAGAAATTATTAAATCACTTTGATCTCAAGTATGATGAGTCAGAAACGGTTGGTTTAGGCTCTCCTGTTAAGAAGATAAGGCTATGTTCGGAGAGTTCTAAACTTATTCACGAATGGTTTGGAAATGATAGTAATATTAAATTTATTCCAGATTCATTGCTGTCACTTAACCAGAAACAATCTAGAATTTTCTTGGAGACATATATAAAAGGTGATGGTTTTGATGGATGTAAGATTTCTACCACAAATATTGATATATTAGATAAGCTTCAAATTATAGCTGTGAACGCTGGCTACGGCTCTACTATTCTTACTAGAAGGCCTACCCATATTGGAAAGAAAGCTGTGTATGTTTTAAGATTAATAGATCATAAGGATACATATATTCAGAAGATTGAGAAAGTTAATTATGATGGTTTGATATGGTGTCCTCACACAGTAAATGAGACTATTATTGCAAGAAGAAATGGAAAGGTCTTTATTACTGGTAATACTCCTTTTACTAATATAACTCTTGATCTAAAACCCCATGGCATGCTCTCTGATGAGAGTGTAATCATTGGGGGTAAACTACAAAAAGAAACCTACGGTGAGTTCCAAAAAGAGATGGATATGATAAACAAAGCCTTCTGCGAGGTCATGCTAGATGGTGATGCTCAAGGAAGACTTTTCTCTTTTCCTATACCAACATACAATTTAACCAAGGACTTTGAGTGGGAAAATCCTAAATATGACAAGTTATGGGAGATGACTGCAAAGTATGGTATCCCTTACTTTAGTAATTTCATTAATTCTGACATGAGTCCAGATGACGCAAGATCTATGTGTCCTTTGGAAGGCAATGAGAAGGTTTTAATAAAATCTTCTAGAGGAAGAGGATTGGAGTTCTCAACTATACGTAATATCTACGAGGGTAATTCTAAAAAAGAGGTCTACGAGGTATATAGCGATGGAAAGTTTGTACAGGGGATGTTTAGTAAGTTTGAGAATCAGAAAATGTTAAAAGTGACTCTTGCAAATAATCATGTTATCAAAATGTCTGAAAAACATCTTAATTTTGTTCTTACGGGTAATGATGCAAGTGTAAAAGAGTATCAGGCTTCAGAATTAACCAAAGATATGTATCTTCCATACTCATTAAATATATACAATGGAAGTGGCGGGACTAAGGAACTGGGATACTTTGTCGGAGCATACGCTGGAGACGGATCATTTGATGGTGATTGCTCTGTTGTTTTTTCTCTTTGCAGAGAACAAAAAGCCGATGTTGTAGAAAAACTGATAGATATCTCAGAAAAATATTTTGGTGCTAATCACTCCATTAGAGAATATGGGGACACAAAATTACTTACTTTAAAAATTTATTCAAAAGCTGCAGTTGGTTTGTGCAAAGACTATGTGGAAGGTAAAGAGAGGGAAAAGAGATATACAGCTCGAGTTTTTGATGCAAGTAAAGATTTTAGACTTGGTGTGATAGATGGTCACTATGCTACAGATGGTGGAAATAGAAACAGAATATACACATCTTCCAAAAGAATGGTAGAAACCTTAAATATGCTTGCTGCCTCTTTAGGGACTACAACAGCTATCTACAAGGATGCACGAAAGGGTAGATTAGGCAAAGAGCCTAACTATGCCGTATTAATATACAAATTAGATAGAAAAAACTATGGGGATTTCTGGTTTAAAAAAGAAGGGAAACTTTGGATTAAAATAAAAGAGATAAAGAAAATATCTAATACATCTGCATACTGCTTAGAGGTCCTGGATAATGATCCCATTTTTACAGTTGGAACTACAGGTATATTAACTCATAATTGTAGATTAAGATTAGATAATAGAGAATTACGTAAAAGAGGTGGAGGTCTATTTGGAGCAAATCCTCTTACAGGTAGTATTGGTGTAGTAACTATTAATATGGCTAGAATTGGATATTTAGCAAAAAGCGAAAAGGAGTACTTTAAAATGGTTGATCATTGGATGGATGTCTCAAAAGATGCTCTAATGGCAAGGAGAGAATTTGTTGAGAAGTATATGGAAAAAGGTTTATATCCTTACTCAAAATTCTATCTTCATGATATTGCTCTGAGATTTGGTGAGTATTTTAAAAATCATTTCAGTACAATAGGGCTATTAGGGCTTAATGAATCTATTGTTAATTTTATGGACAAGGAAAACATTGCTACAAAAAAGGGTCATGAATTTGGGTTGAAAGTAATGGATCATATGAGGGAGAGATTAATGGATTATCAGAATGAAACAGACCAGTTATTTAATCTAGAGGCTACTCCTGGAGAGGGTACAACTTATAGATTTGCTAAGAGTGATAAAAAGAAATTTGGCGATGATATTATTGCAGGTTCTGATTTAGGTATCAGTAAGTCGAAAGAGCCTTACTATACAAACTCTTCGCAATTACCTGTGGGATATACGGATGATGTATGGGAGGCTTTAGACTTGCAAGATGATTTTCAAATTAAATATACGGGTGGTACAGTCCTCCATATCTTTCTTGGTGAGAAAATGCCAAGTGTTGAAAGTACTAGAACTTTTGTAAGAAAGGTCGCAGAGAATTATAGCTTACCCTATTTCTCTATCACCCCTACTTTTAGTATATGTCCCGTACATGGATATATACCTGGGGAGCATGAGTTCTGTCCAAAGTGTGATGCAGAGGTAGGTTATCAAGAGGGTACGGAGTTTATAATAAAGGACTAATATATAAATTTTTACTGCTTAAAAAAATGGGAAAGGTAGAAAGACAAAGGTGCGAGGTGTATTCAAGGGTTGTGGGCTTTATTAGGCCTGTTAGACAGTGGAATAATGGGAAGGTCTCAGAATTTCATGATAGGAAAACTTTTGATAATAACAAATGCTAATTTCTGGTTTTGAAAAAAACACATTATTAGATTACCCAGGTAAGATAGCATCTATAATATTTACATATGGATGTAATTTAAGGTGTAGTTACTGTCATAATCCTGAATTAGTTACTTTACCCTGTAATAAGGACCTACTGATCTCCGAAGAGAGCGTTCTGGAGTATCTTAAGAAGAGAAAGGGCTTAATTGATGGCTTGGTAATCACAGGAGGAGAGCCTACATTACAAAGAGATTTAATCCCCTTTATTAAAAAAGTAAAGAAACTTGGTATGTTAGTCAAACTTGATAGTAATGGAGTGCTAGATAAAACTGTTGAGGAGATAATGGGTTTAAATATTGTAGACTACTGGGCTATGGATGTTAAATACCCTTCGGAATACTACAAGGAGTATGGGATAGATACTAAAGCTATAAAGCATAGTATAGATATGATAATGAATAGTGGAAAAGATTACGAATTTAGAACGACGTATGTTAAAGGTATACACAGTATAGATGATGCTAAAGACATTGGAGAATTGATCAAGGGGGCTAGAAATTACTACATTCAGAACTTTAGGAAGGGTAAAACTATTGACCCTAAACTTAATAGTAAGAATAGTTTTACTCAAGAAGAGCTAGAGAAGATAAAGAAAATTATTTCTAAATACGTTAAAAACGTAAATATTAGATAGAGGTCATTGGGTTATCTAAAACTTTTATAACCTTACCATTTATCATAAAATTACTATCTGAGTCTATGTAAATTGGTTGATGTGTTGGATTATCAGATTCTGGATATAACACAACAACATCCTCAGTTTTAAGGCTAATGTTTTTTACTGTAGCACTACTATCTATAATGGCTACAACAGCGTCACCCTCCTCTACCTTAGCATCCTTATCTACTATCAAATAGTTACCCTCCTCTATTTTAATTCCATCCAAAACTCTTTCATTCATAGAGTCTCCTTTAACAATTAATCCAAAAAGATTCTCCTTAGACTTTCTCCCTATAAGATTCCTATCTATTTTAAGTATACCAAGAGCCTCCTCTTCTGCCATTACAAGAGGTGTACCCGCATTAGCATATCCAAATATTGGTATACCTATTAAATACTCATACTCGAGATTAGCATCATCATTTCCGTCTAAAAGTTGGATACTTCTAGGTTCGCTTGTACGAATAATATATCCCTTGTTTTCCAATGCAGAAAGATGATTCACAACACCTCTTTTAGAGCTAAAACCTAACTTGCTTTGTAACTCACCAAGAGATGGAGCATACCCATTTTCTAGAAAGAAATCCCTAATCAAACTAAGTATTTCTTCCTGTCTATTAGTTAACTTCTCTGCCATTGGGGTATACCATTAATTTAATAATTAAGTATACCATAGGATGGGTATACTGCAATGCCTTGTAGTATACTATTGTAGGTTTTGTGGAAAATGTTATATACTGTACTTGTATAAATTATAAATTTCTTTTTATTATGGCAGAAGAAGCAACACCAAAGAGTGCAAGTAAGGTATATACCTTAGAGGATATAAAGTTCAACGAGGAAAATAAGACAATGGCAATATTGGCCTGTATCCCTCTAGTTGGTCTTATACTACTATTCACAGAGAAGGACGATAAGTTTGTCAGATATATGGGTGCACAGTTTACTGTAGCTGCAGCAGTATCAATTGGGTTATCAATATTGATGGTAATTCCAGTAATAGGAATATTGATTGCAATTGTGGCATGGCTGTACAATATGGCACTATTTGTAATGATGATAGTAGCTATGGTTAAGGCATCTAAGGGCGAGAGATTTGATCTCCCTATAATATCAAAGTTTGGCCTTATGCTTATGGCTAAGATATAGCAAATTGAGAAAGCAAATTAAGAAGGGAGGGTGTTCCTCCCTTTTTTGTTTAATATATATGTGGTAAAATGCTCTGTCGTCGGGGAATAGTTCAGATGGCTAGAACGCTGCGTTTGGGACGCAGAGGTCGCAGGTTCAAGTCCTGTTTCCCCGACCATTTCTAGAGTAAAGACCAACTAACTGAGCAGAATCAATCTTGTATTCCCCTATTGCACTCATTAATTCCTCCTTAGTAGCTCCCTCTGGTAATTGTACTGTTTTACTTAATGCATAAACTTTAAAGAAGTACCTGTGTGTGCCTGAAGGAGGGCAAGGACCGCCATATTCTAGTCTAGCAAAGCTATTAGTCCCATATACACAATCTACAGGAGGTTCACCCTCCTTGATAGAATGATTTTCGATAGGGATATCCCACATTAACCAGTGTACCCATGTCCCATTAGGGGCATCTGGATCGTCCACAATTAACGCTAAGCTCTTTGTTGAGTTAGGGATGTCTAATATTTCCAGTGGAGGGTTGATGTTGTCTCCATCACACGTGTATCTCTCTGGGATACTACCCATATTATTAAAGGCTCTACTTTTTATCTCCATATAAATATACGAATGATTTTATCTAATCTTACTCTATGTCCCCGATGTACTCTTGAACACTATCAGGGAGAAAATTCTTCAATATGGGAATCTCACCTATATTAGAGGCTATCAAACCGGCTAGAATTGCTCCTATAAGAGCTGCCCCTATTGCAGTACCGATACCAGATATTATCCCTGTTAGGAATACCCTCCATCCATTTGCTCT
>JBAYNT010000018.1:0-10393 GCA_041678645.1 Candidatus Dojkabacteria bacterium | reverse complement strand
ATTCTCTTATCTCCTTTATAAAAACATGTAATGAATTACAAGGCATTACTAAGAGATCTGCGTCAGCCTTTTCTAACCTTTGTGCTTCTTTTGTTAAGTAAGGTATATATCTTTCTCCTCCCTTATTTTTTTCTATCAAATCTGCTTCTATTTGATATGGTAATGGTACACTGGATATTATTACTCCAGGTCTTTGTTCTTTTGACACCTTGTATGTGGAGAATATTAAATCTAAATAGAATTCAGCTGTTGTTTCTGGTCCTAAACCTCCTATAATACCTACGGTTTTCATATTAGAGTGATAAATATATTAACAATATGATTGTATCACAAAAGGCTTCTATCTTCGAACCAAGAGGTCTTAAAAATACCACTTTTTTGACCCTTTTCATACACCAGGCCTTACTTTTGAAACTTTCACTTTTTAGAGTATAAATAACTCAATCCCCATAAGGGTTTTAAAAGATAGTGGACGGGTCTTGTTGGAACATGTTGGAATTGGCGGAAGGTATGGAATGACTTCCGAAACTCTATTCTCCTAGAATGTTTTCAAATATAACATCATATTTATAAGTTTTAAGTTCATCTCTTAACTCTTTCTTTTTTTGATATTCTTCATCTCCAACAAGCTCGTTTTTTATAAGATTATCTGCAATATGAATAATTGCAGTACTAGGAACATTGAAATAATTAGATACTGCAAAAAAGGTAGAACTTTCCATTTCTACACCTAAATAACCATCTTTTTCCCAATTATTTATATCCTCTTGTGTTTCTGCTAACATCGCCTGGCATGTAACTAATGGGCCATTCTTTGAATGGTATTTTTTATCAATTGAATTTTGAATTTCGGTACTTAACTCTTCATTAGAGTAATGTTTATTATCCTGTGATATATTGTACATTCTTGTGGTACTTTCATCTCCATATGAATATGTAGGTATAATAATATCTCCCATCTCTAAATCATCTTGTAATGCGCCACAGGATCCGACTAAAAAATTCTTCTTTGAACCCAGCATAGATGCGATATGTGTTAATTCTGATAGGAAAGCTCCTCCATATACAGTACTAAACCATACTGTCTTATCTCTTATTTTAAATTCAATTACATTCTTGAAAAAAGGATCTTCTAGGTGAGTTATATCGTAGATTTTTATGTTCTCATTGATAATATTGTTAAAAATAGCAATTGCATCTTCTGGATTGCCTGTCCCATTAACAATTAGTGCATCTACTACGTAGTTATTGGAAAACTTTAAATTTTTAATCCAGTCCTCTTTTGTTAAGTGCTTGTACATACTTGATGATATTGTACAGAAAAATTGGGGAATAGTAAAAACGGGACATACACGTCTGGTACAGAATCTTTATTTAAGGTACTTTACTACTTTATTGTATTGACCTTTTGTTAGGAATATCCTATGAACATCCTTATCTGAGGTCTCTCCTGTTAGTGTTGCAGTATTAGATATACCCCAATTAACTATCTTCATAGTAATTACATTAAGGTCAATGAAATAATATTGGTTATTTTTATTCATATTTAATTATATTATAAATATTTATAATAGAGTATTTCATTTGTTGAAAATGGCGGGACATATGGGTCTGGAACCTAAAATGAGACAAAAGAGACAGTGTAAAAAGGGTGTCTCAATTCCCTTAGGCTCTTGCTATAGGCTTGGTTGCTGTGGTATAAATACACAATTCAAATTACATAGATATGTTCGAAATACTAAATGTTGAACAAAATCCAGAGAAATTGTCAGTTTTTAGAAACCGTATATTAACAACTTCTCCAACCGAAAGAGGTTTGTTGGTATTGAAACCTCATGCTTTTGCGGACGATCATTTTACTCGAATGGTACTGGATACTGTACAGAACCTTGGCTTTGAAACCGCTGCTAGTCCTCGGATTATGCAAAATGAAGCTGAGGTTGATTTGTTACACACAATACTTACAATTGATGATCAAGTATATGGGAATGGATGGAAAGCAAATGTTTATGCAGAATCACTAAGCGGACCGTTTTATGGAATCGGTTTGATCGGAGCAGCAGCTTCAAGTTGGTCTCTTGAATATAAAAGATATATAAGAGATTGGCTCTGCCCAAGTATAAATGGTAATAGGGAGATAGTTAGAAACTTCATTCATACACCGGATGACATTGGAGGTGATAATCCTCAAGAATTTGTAAATACCGTGGATTTATTTTTTCCTGAAATTCTTGATTAATATGATAGATATAGCTAGCAAAAAGAGAATAATCTGCTTAGAGGGCTTGTCTGGAGCTGGTAAAACAGGCATATTAGAAATGTTCCGGGAGAATCCATCATTTTCTGTTATTACTGAAATTGTGGATCCTATCCCTGAGGATGTTGGACAAATCTTCTATCTTGAGAATGATCAATCAAAGGCTACGATGGCTTTGGAAGCGAAGATTGACGTTATTATTGATCGAGGTTTTGGTTCTTCAATTGCACACGATTATGCCTTGAAAATCATTGATGGTAACGAAGAAGTGTTTAAGACTTCGCTTAGATATTATAACCAAGCAAAAGAAAAGGGTTTGCTTCCTGATGTTATTATCTATATTGATATAGAACCAGAAACATCTATTAAAAGAAAAAACAGACCTATTTCGGACGATATTTGGACACAGAAAAGGTACTTGACTCAAATACGGAAGTTTTACAAGACAGAAATGGGAAGATATTTCCCTAACACTAAGATAATAAATGTGTCAGGAGAAGATATTGAGTTGGAAGATTTATATAAGGTGATATTAAAAAGCTTATTATGAAAAAGAAAGCTCTTTTTATTTTAGCAAATGATGGAATAACTAGTTTTTATGCCGGGATAGGAACTTTTGTTAAGAGCTACTTGGATACCATTTCAGAAAAAGAAAATATTAAAAATAAGTATGACTTGTATTTAATAACGACATACAGAGCACCAGAATTCTTTGGCTACTGTAAAAAGACCTCAGTTTCAACTAAAAAGCTAGCAAGGAAACTTAATGGGGACGTAATTAGTGTTGAAGACGGATTGGAGGGGTTGGAAGGTTATGGTGGACCTCAAAATTGGGATTTGGCATCGGAAAATGCAGCTAAGGAAATAAACAGAATTGCTAAAAAATACTGCAAAAACTATGTAATTGCTATTGATACATCGTTCATGAAAGTCGCGGATTCCTTAGATTTCACAAACATTACCGTACTCTCAATTTCCCCCCAAAGCTTGGAAAGTATACATAAAACAGGGATTCCTGGAAGGTTTGAGTGGGAGAAGCAATGTCTTAAAGGAATTGCAGAGAACAAGAAAGTAGTGGTAAGTTTTTCAAGTGAATATTTAAGAGAAGAGTTGATCAACAGTTATTCTGTTTCTGAAGACAAACTAGTTGAATCGTTGTCTGGAATCAATCTAAATAGTGAAAGGTATGATGAAATAGATGAGTTGACGATTATTAAGGAATTAAAGCAATATAATATTCCGATTGATAGGAAAATCGTCTTTACACTTGGAAGACTAGAGCCCTACAAGGGTTTTGATGAAGTTGTAAAGTTTTATGATCTAATGAGGAAAAATGGAGAAGATCCTTTTCTTATTATACTTAGTTTAGCTTATACAGCCGATGACCCACTTATCAAAAAAATGAAAGAGTTATATAAGAGATACAATGTTGACGGGATATTATATACAGAAAAAGATATGCATCTTCCACTACTACTTTGGCAATGGAAGAATTGTGAATATAGTATGCACTTGTCGAAATTTGAACCTTTTGGTATGGCTCCAGTAGAAGCAAGATATCTTGCTGGTAAGAATGAAGGGCCAATTGTTATTACTTCTTGCGAAGGTGGATTAAACGAGCAGTGTATTAATGGGCTAAATGGTATTTCTGTTGAGTATGGAAACTTGCAAGGCTATAGTGACATGATAAAGTCTTTACAAGGAATGAACAGAAAGCAAATGCGAATTGAAAGCAGAAATCACATGATAGAGAAGTATGATGCAAAAAAGAATATACTGAAGTACTTTAACTTATTAGGGATCAAGTAATGTCAAAAGAAGTTGAAATTACATATCTTGTAACAAATATTGAGGATCTTGAGAAAAAACTTTTAGCTCTTGGGGGAAAATTGATTTCACAAAAAGTATTAAGTAGAGATATTTATCAGAACCATGGAGATTATTTCTTCCGAGTATCATATGAAGATGCAGATGGACAGTTAAGTCATTATCTAACTTTAAAATCGGAAGGGAATCCTAACTCTGTTGGCGAGATAAAAGAAAAGATCGAAATTGAGAATGAATTTGCAGAGAACCAGATAGTAACGCTGATAGAAATGATTAAGTTGATGGGATTCCAGAAAGCGAATTCATATAAAAAAACAAGAAAATCTTATACTGTTTTAGGATGTGACTGTGATCTTGATCTTATGAATGGAAAAGCATATTTAGAAATTGAGTTTTCAGATAAAAACAGACTTGATGCGATTGTTGCTAATATTAAAGAATATATTATTGAAGAAAATTGAAAAAAAAGTATTAATATTAGGTGCCAATGCTGGTTTAGGTTTGGCACTAGTTAAGCATTATTCAATCTCGCATTCGGTTGTGGCTGTATCTAGATCGACTAATGGGCTTGAAAAAATTAATAGTGATAATCTGAGGATTATGAAAGCTGATATCGTAGAAGATATCCCCGAGTTTGAGGACTCGTTTGATCTAATATTTAATTGCTTGGGTATTGCATCATTTAAAGCTTTGAAAGATATCAGTAATGAAGAAATTGAAAAGGTAGTTAATACTAATTTAGTCTTAGCAATAAAGCTTTCTCGTCAATATGTTAATAATCTAAATGCAGAGGGTGTATTTATCTATATAGGATCCCATGCTGGTTTGGAAATTGGGCATGCAAACTTTTCGGTATACAGTGCTTCAAAAATGGGATTAATAGGTTTGGCTAACTCTTTGACTAAAGAATTTGAAAATGAGAACAAGCTCTTTTTGACTGTATTGCCACCTGCCTTTAAGTCTAATATTTGCAAAGATTCTGTTGGAGGTGATGAGCTGCAGAAATTGTTTGACTCATCGAATGTTTTTAAACCAGAGCAGATTGTAACTAAGATTGTGAAGGCATTACCTGAGGTGATTCGAAATAAGAAAACGCAATTATTCATTGGTTATGATAACTGATTTTGCTTGTAAACAGTGATGTTTTGATATAAAATCATTTAAATTATCTTTTATAGCAATAAATATGGATAACAACTTGAAAGTTCAGATGCCAAAGAATGATTTTTCTGATGTTGTTGTTATTTCTCCAGGCATAAAAGGAGGGCAAGATAATATTCTTGTTCAGAGTCTTTCAGATCTTCTTCTAAAGAATGGCTTTGCAGTAGTTACATGGGATTTCGGCTTTTTCATGCGAGAAGAGGAAGGGATTGATCAAACTCGTGAATTAAAGGAGCTTAACAAGGTTCTTGATCGAGTTATTGAGATGTATCCAAGTGTAAGAGTGCATCTTGCCGGTAAATCATATGGGGGATTAATTTCTTCTCTGGTAGACCCAGAGAGATTTCTCTCATTGGGAGTGTTTGGTCTTTTGAAGGAATTCCAAGGTATCGTTTTTACTAAGCCTACTAATAGGGAGCTTTTTGCAGTTCATGGTAGTCGAGATAAGTTTTTTACTCCGGAAGAAATTAAAAACTATCTAGGGAATGAAGAAGATTTGTTTATTGTCGGTGATGCAGATCATGGTCTTGGAGATGCAGATTTCAATTTCGTAGGTGAAAACGGACTAAAGTGGTATGTTGAAAAATTAAAATCATTAATTAATCAAAATTATGTCAGCTGAGATTGTAACGATTGAAGCTGCCCCACAAGAATTAAATTGCAATGATATTTTATCATTAAAGATAGTTGCAGATGAACTTAGATTAAGTGCTTTGCAAACAATAGATACTGTTTCCAATGGTCATATAGGTGCTTCCTCCTCATCAGCAGAATTGATGACAGTTCTTTATTTTGGAGGACACCTTTCTATTGATCGAGAAGACCCTGATAACACAGATCGTGACAGAGTTATTATAAGAGGCCATCTCGGACCATTAAGATACTCTCTTTTTGCGAAATTAGGATGGATAGATCAAGAGGAATTACAGCATTATCGTACTATAGATGGTTTAGATGGACATGAAAATATGAATACACCAGGTGTGGATATTGCACCAAATGGATCTTTAGGTATGGGTTTGTCATATGGAGTAGGTTGTGCGTTAGATGCAAAAGCGAGAGGTAAGAATTACAAGTCGGTGGTTTTTTTAGGAGATGGGGAGATGCAGGAAGGGAACATTACGGAAGCGGCTCAACAAGCGGCTACACTGGGTCTTGATAACCTTGTGGTTATTGTTGATCGCAATGGAGGTCAATTATCCTGCCATACAGATCAGGTTGACCCACACTTTAATTTCACAGATTACTGGAATGCGATGGGATGGGATGTCGAGGTTATAGAAGATGGTCATGATATTCAAGAAATTCACAATGTATATCTTGCAATGAGCCATGAGAGAGAGCGCCCTTTAGCAATTATTGCGAATACCGTTAAAGGTAAGGATTTACCACAGACTGAAGACAGTATTTGTGGTTATCATACATTGAGTACATGTCCCCGAGAAAAACTTCACGAAGGAATTCGTATTGTATCTCAAAGATTGGAAGAGAATATGCAGAATCTGCAAGACCGAACTGTAAATATGCGAAATGTTCAAACTCAAGAGGAGAGGGAGATGTTTTATCCGCCAATAAATATCGAAATAACAGAAGATGTCTTAGAAGATGCTGGGAAAACATTAGTTGAGTATCTCAAGCAGTTAAATGAATACGCTGTGGAGACAGGTCGTCCAGTTTATTTTCTGACTGCAGATTATTGGCAAAACGATTTTGCGGAAGAGTGTGGTTTTAATCTTGAGAATAGGGATTCTACAAAAGGTTCAATCTTCGTTAATTGTGGTTTGAGAGAACAGCATATGATGTCTATGGCTTATGGTATAGCTGCGTCTGATCCTAATGCTATCGTTTTAACCGCGACAGGAGATCAATTCTTATATAGATATGTAGATCAAATAAATGCTGCGGCTCAAGGTTTTGCAAATCAAAAGGCACCTAATGGGTTTGGTAGTATTGTTATAATGTCACAATTCGCGGGGTTGTCTTCAACACGTAATGGATATACACACACGTCTTCTGGACAGCCGGGTGCTATTATGAGTATGCCTGGTATTAATATGCGAGAGATTATGGATCCAGAAGATTGGGTTTTGTCTATGAATGAAGCTATTGAAGCACATGATATAACATTGGTTCGTAGGCATGGAGCTGCAGTAGATCCTTTGTATACAAACCATTTTGAAAAAGGTGATAAGGGTTATTATCCTTTAATCAATTCAGAGAATCCTGATGTTGTGGTTGTAGGGGCTGGATTTCCGGTTTTAAATGCGTTTGAAGCTGCTCAGAAATTAGTTTCTGAGGGTATAAATGTAAATGTCATTAATGTAGTTAATCCAAAATCAGTCAATGATACTCAATTGTTGTCCCTTCTTGCTAAGGACGTTCCTGTTGTGATCGTGTACAATGGAAATCCTGAGCCACTTGCTGGCCTGATAGCTCAAAATTTGTTGAAAAACCAATTGGGAAGCTCTGTGAAGGGTATAAGTACAATCGGTTTTGACTTTGCTATGACAGGTAGAAATCGCGAAGTGATGGAACGTCTTGGTTTAGATACTGATTCTATTGCAAGGCATATCACAAAGATAATTAAAGACTAGGGAGAAAGTATAGTCTTTGTTCTAAAAAAAACAATATGTGTGTAGTAGGAAAGGGAATATAAAGGGCTTTTACCTTCGAACCAAGGGCTACTAAAAGCTACTCCTTTTCGGGGGTTTTTCATCCACCAGGCCGTTATTCTGAAAACTCTATTTTTCAATTAAAAATAACGCAACACCATAAAGGCTTCTTAAGCATAGTGGACGGGTCTTGTCGCAACCTTGAAAGAATGGCGGGATGGACGGGACTCGAACCCGCAACCTTTGCAGTGACAGTGCAATGCTCTAACCAGTTGAGCTACCACCCCATATGTAATGCGCACAAAGTATATCAAACCACATACAAAAAAACAATCAAGATAAGGTATAATAACCCCATGCAAATAATAAAAGTAAACAACAATACACCAGACATTATTAATAAAGCAATAAAGATATTAAACAACGGTGGCACTATCATATACCCCACTGAAACGTGCTACGGTATAGGAGTAGACGCTACCAATACTCAAGCACTAAAAAAACTACTAACATACAAAAAATTCAGAGGATCTAAACCAATATCTGTAGCTATGTCAGACAAACAAATGGCAAGTAAATATGTAGAAATAAATGAAATGGGAGAAAATATATACAACAACTACCTACCAGGTCCAATAACTGTCATATCTATAAGCAAAGGCATACTACCACCCCCAGTAGTATCCCAACAAGGGACCATAGGAGTAAGAATACCAGACTACCAATTACTACTAGACTTGATAAAAGAATATGGCAAACCAATAACAGCAACATCAGCAAATATGTCATACAAACCAGCCCCATACAGTATAGATAAGCTAATACAGAATCTCCCTAAGAAAAGCTTAGATATGATAGATCTAATAATAGACGCAGGAGAACTACCACAAAACCCACCCTCTACAGTACTAGACACAACACTAAACACCCTCTCTATACTAAGAGAAGGTAAACTTAAATTCGAAGAAGCTATAATTAAAAATAGAAAACTCTTAACTAAGATTACAGATACACCAGAACAAACAACCCAACTAGGATACCAATTTAGTAAAGAATATATAGACTCAAACAAACCATTGGTCGTAGCACTAAGTGGGGAACTAGGTGCAGGAAAAACACAATTTACTAAAGGTATAGGCAGACAGCTAGGGGTAAAAGAAATAGTTAATTCTCCAACATATACGATAATAAACGAGTATAAATACAATGATAAAACATTAGCTCATATGGATACATGGAGACTAATGGATGATGAACTAGAAAGAAGTGGGTTAATAGAGCATCTAGAAGCTAGAAATATTGTCGTAATAGAGTGGGCTGACAAATTCTATCAAGAGATTCAGGCTCTATGCGATAATATGAATATACCAATATACAATATTAAATTTAATTACATCTCTTTAGAAAAAAGAGAGATAACAATATATGAAGGATAGTCTGGTACTAGGAATAGATACAAGCTGTGATGACACATCAATAGCAGTTCTGAGGGGCAGAAGGGTGCTTTCCACCGTCGTCTCGTCTCAACTTGATATACATGCTCAGTATGGTGGTGTAGTACCAGATATAGCGCGTAGAGAGCACGAGAAAAATATTCCAAGGGTATTTGAAGAAGCTCTAAAGAAAGCTAAGGTAAAGATAGAAGATATAGATTACATTGCAGTGACATATGGCCCTGGTTTGGCTATAGACTTAGAGGTTGGTATTATCTTTGCTAAAAAAATATCTACAGAACATAACATCCCAGTTATACCCGTTAATCATATGGAGGGTCATCTACTCTCATCTCTACTTCTTAACTCTAATGGTAAAGGTATGTTAGAAAAGGATATAGAAGATATATTTCCCATCTTAGGACTCCTAATGTCAGGTAAACATACAGAGCTAATATATTCAGAAGGGGTAGGTGATTACAAGAAGATTGGTCAAACATTAGATGATGCAGCTGGTGAAGCTTTTGATAAGGTCGGTAGAATTCTTAACTTTGGTTATCCTGGTGGTCCTGTAGTTACAGAATTTGCTAAGAAGGGTAAGAGGGGTAATATTGAATTTACAGTACCTATGAAGAATTCAGGGGACTTAAATTTTAGTTTTTCTGGTATTAAGACAGCTGCTTTGTATAAATCAAAAGAGCTAAGAGGGGATGGTAAGCCAGAGAGAGAATGGGTGTATGATTTCTGTAGAGGTTTTGTAGATGCTGTATATGAGTC
The DNA here is from genome assembly GCA_041678645.1 of Candidatus Dojkabacteria bacterium. Classification (GTDB taxonomy): domain Bacteria; phylum Patescibacteriota; class Dojkabacteria; order SC72; family SC72; genus WOZL01. The sequence continues at coordinate 326 of JBAYNT010000018.1, read as the reverse complement.
TGTAGCTATTAAGCTTACAGATGCTATAAAGCTATATCCCAATGTTAAATATGTATTAGTAGGTGGAGGTGTGTTTAATAGTGAGGAGATACTTAGAAGAGTGGGTTCTTTAGAGAGAGAGTATTCTTTAGAGTATCTGTATTCCAGCAAGGAGTTTAGAGGAGATAATGGTGCTATGATAGGTTTGGTTGGTAGTTTACATATAGATGATGGATTAAAGGGTAAGGAGTTAGAGGTGTTAGACAGAGATCCTAGGTTGAGTTTGTAATCATTTCCCTGTTTTGATAAAATAGACTTGAAGATTTCGCATCTTCTATCCTCCTTCT
>JBAYNT010000017.1:0-10480 GCA_041678645.1 Candidatus Dojkabacteria bacterium | reverse complement strand
CCAGACCCCTGTCCTTCACAATATTCTACTACAAACCAAGGATATGGAAGCCTAGTATATGATACATGCACTAACCAATGTGGTAATACTAATACTAGGACATGCTACTGTAATCAATGCACTATTAGTTGCCCTAGAGGCACATCCCCATCAGGGAGGGGTCAATTATATTTGCCTAAACCTAAATGTACAAATAACTGTGGTGTTTCAAGAACCCTAGACTGTCGCTACGACTGCCATAATGCAACATGCACTAACTTAGAATCGAAAGTAAATTGGACAGACAGCGTATGCTTAGAGTCAGAAAAAGATTGTCGTATTACAAGAGATAGGATTATACCAACAAACAATCCTAGCCCAGGGTGTGATACTCAACAAATTAAAACATGCTACATAAGAAATACTCCACCAGAATCTCCAGATAAAAATAATGAAGAGAACAACTTGGATGTACTCATTAACCTTGAGGGAGTATTAGGTGTAAACACATACGGTTTAAATGATAATATACTTGAGAAATTTGTTAGAAAAATAAGGGCAAAGAACCTAAGTAATGTACTGGGATATGAGTCAAATACACATACAGGAACACAACTAAACAATCCATTAAGTATGACAGTGCAATATAGTGACGAAGATGGTTTAGATGATGTGGAGGCACTCTACATATGGTTCTCTACATCTAGTACAAAAGAGGATTTTATAACACCTAACAGGATAGCTAACCCCACAGAAAACTTGACAGGGATGACAGAAAACAATGAGAACTTTGGTTTTATGATGACTAAAAATGAATCAGGGCAATGGAAAAACATATATAGACCACATATTAATGGAGGGAAGAAAGCATGGGTACAAGAGAAAAATCCTTCCCCTACTTCAATTACGATTCTTGGCTCCAATGGAGATCCAATGGTGGGTATATCAAGTGTCGATGTAACAGAGATAGAAGATGATGGAGGGTTCTTGCATTATTTCAGAACTCCAACTATAGCTATGAGCTTTAACCTGCTTTTTATGTGGGAAGGAGATCATGAGAGAGTAGAAAATGCCCAATACAATATTTGGGCCTTAGCTAATGACACAGTAGGATTTTTACCCTTTGGTGAATTCGATGATATTGAGGATTCAGAAAACGAATATTGGAAAGACAGTGGTACTGATTGGACAGTAGATTTAGAGAAACCATTGGAAGTGAATAGACTTACCTCTTCTAACGCTTCAGAACAGGAGATAAGCATGAGGTTTAATGTAAAAGATGATGAAAGTAAGCTATCTAGGGTTCGTTTAGATGCTTGCAGGTCTGGAGGAGATGAATCGGCACCAAATGTTCTTCTGGTGGGAGCGCAAAAGCGACCGTACACCTTGCAATACTGTAGTGATATAGATTGGAGTACATTAAATATGGCAAATGGCAATAATCTGTTGGCTGCTAATCCTGTTAATCCAAATGCCTCCACCTACTCTATTGATGGCGTTAATGAAACATTGATTATAGATCTAAATGATAATTCTAATGGTTCAATAACTTTCAGACTTACTTTTATGGATGAGGCTGGAAACTGGGCTCAGAGTGTATATACCCATAATCTTGGTGAGTGGGTAGCCGTAAAGGATGCCCTTGTATTTGGTGAAAAAGGTGTCAGCTCATCAACTAGAGAGTTAGATACAGAATGGGGCCTGTCCCTTATTAGCGCATATGGTTTTGAGGAACCTACCATAGACTTAACTGATCAGGTCCTGTTGGGTGGGAAAGGTAGTGTAATAGGTTTTCTAGGAGACTTAAGAAGGGGTTCTGTGAACAAATCGTTTGCAGTTGCCAACTTCGGAGGTATATTCATTGCCTCTCCTTACCCAGAATTAGTCCGTGCTTACAAGGATCGTATGCAGCGAACAGGAGACACCTTGGACTATCAAGAGGTGGAACTGGACAAACCCGATTTACCTACAGATATCACATCTCTTTGTACAGAGGAGCCAGAAATCTGCATTCTACATAGAAATGGAGATTTAAATATATCAACAGACTCAATGTGTAATGGTAATGCTCTACTGATTGCTTCAGGTAATATCACTATAGATCCAGATTTTAAGAATAGTAGTGATTCTAGTGCGTGTATTATTGTCGCTAATGGAAATATTACTATTGATAATGGAAAGAAAACCAACAACAACTTAACTGTAGAAGGGGTAAACTATGATGTCATTGAAGCTTTCTTAATAGCCGGTGGAGAAATAATCATAGAGTCGGATAGCAAAAACGATGGTTTGATTGTAGAGGGAGGACTTGCAGCTTTTACTCCCACATCTGCAAAGTCTGCAGTTAATAACCAAAGGAAGATAAGTTTAAGTTTTAGAAACACCCACCCGGTCATTGCTGTTAAGGGTAATGCTAAATATGGCCTACTTAGTAAAAAGCTCTTTGGATCACAAACAGATATATTTCAGGTATATATAGGTTTCAAACCTTATTAATTTCTGTTAATATATGTATAAGTATAATTTAAACTGTCCATTTAATGCCTAAACTGCCTGATCATGTAGGTATAGACTTCGGAACCCACTCAGTAAAAGCAGTGGAGCTAAAAGATATATCTACTCAAGAACCAAAGTTAGTTAACTTTGGAAGTCAGAATACACCTAAAGGTGTGATTAATAGTGAAGAGAAAAAAGACCAAAAGCAATTAGCTGATGTTCTTAAGAAACTTTACGATGACAGTAAAATTAAAAACAAGTCCATTGTAGTCGCACTACCAGAGTTTTCTGTTTTCACCAGATTCTTAGAATTCCCAGGAGTTAAAAAAGAGGAACTCAAAGATGCCGTCTTCTACGAGGCTAAACAGTACATACCGGTGCCAATTGAGGAAGTAAGAATGAGTTATGTGCCCATAGGCTTTAACGAGGCTAAGAACGCTCCACGTGTGCTATTAGTAGCTGCACCGCTCAAGATAATTAATACATATGTAGATATTGTAGAATTAGCAGGAATGGACATTGTAGCTATTGAAACAGAATCTGTAGCACTCGGAAGAGCCATGTATAGAGCAACTAACCAAAAACATGTAGTAATGCTCGACTTTGGAGCTAACAGCACAGATATGAGCATAATGTTAGATGGATACTTAGTATTCTCCCAAAGTATTTCTATTGGTTCAGACTCATTAACACAATCCATTATTAATAAATTCAACTTTGAATATCAGCAAGCAGAAGAATACAAACGAAACTATGGAGTTGTAGAGAACGTCCTAGAGGGGAAAATATATGAAGTACTCTCTCCTATCTTGGAGTCTATAATGCTGGAGGTAAACAGAGGTATAGAGTTTTATAAAAACAAAACATTAGCATCTGCACCAACAGACTTTCTTCTTACTGGAGATGGAGCTTTACTACCAGGGCTATCAGAGTACATATCAAATTCTCTACATGTTAATGCGACAATAGCAAACCCATGGATGAACATATCTGTAGATCAGAAGTTTAGAGACATTATAGCTAAAAGTGGGCCTTCCTACTCTGTAGCAATAGGATTAGCATTAAAAGATGAATAAAGATGATACAAAACAAAATATCACTGGGAAAGCGGAGAAAAAAAAGAGATCTCTCCTCGCTGGCTTAATTGAGGTTGAAGATAATCCCCCCGAAAAAACTAAGGATATTAAGCAACCAACTCCAAAAAGTGGCAAAGAGAACCTCTCTGAGCCAAAGGGACTTTCGGAAGAAGAAAAGCTCTTACTTAATACAGAGGGCGGGGTTAATCTTATACCGAAGAAATCTAAGGCAGAGGTGCAAAAAGAACAAAAGAAGTTCTCCTTTAGTGTCTCCTCTATGATAAGCCTTGTTGTACTGATAATACTCTCTTTGGGAGTCGTTTTTTTTAATATATTGTCTAAGCAACAGCTTAACTCAGCAAAGGAAAGGCTGTATACTCGTGAGGCAGAGTTGGAGATCTATGCTGACAAAATGCTTTCCAACGAGGAGATCCTAGATAGAATAGACCTATATAAGCACTTGCAACAAGGGGTTTTCTCTCCTAGAGAGATACTTGAATATATAATGAGTGTTGTTAATAGAGCGGGCAATATTACTATCAGGGCATTTGATTTAGAAAACAATCTGAATTTTGAAATGAACGGAAGCACTAGTGACTTGTCCATTGTGGCAAAGTTATGGTATATGCTTGGTATAGATAGCAATATTAATACCATTAATCTAAACTCGGTGGGAAAGGGAGATTCAAGTGTAAACTTTTCATTTGAAGGAGAATTAAATACTGATAAATTTATAGGTAAATAGATGGCTACTGCTGAGAACTTCCAAAACAAAACTGGACAAAGGAATTCCAAGATTAAAAAGGATCTTGAAGGCTTGAGTGAGAGAGCTAAGAAAAGCAGGTTAAGTTTTTCAGACTTAATAATACCGATATCTTCATTAGTAGTACTTTTATTACTATCCCTTTTTGTGTTTATTCCTATGATAAAAACTGCAAACGAATATAGACAAGAACTAAAAGAGGTGAATCAGAAATTAGAGCAATTGGATAAGCTTGAGAAATCGTTAAATGAGATAGATGATAGTAAACTAATTACCGATCTACTTACGTCAAAAAAGATCATACCTAAAGTTTTGCAGGTTTCTGATTTTGTATACTATATTGATAATCTTGCGAGAAGAAAGAATCTCACAACTGGAGAAATTAGCGCGGGAGATGTGGGCGTGGGAGCGAATAAAACAGAAGTACAAAAGAGTTTTGGAGTTAGCGGCCCACTATCATACTCGGGTGAGTATAACAGTATTTTGGAATTCCTCGATGAGATCCAAGCATACTCCCCCTATCTTGTTACGCTTAAAGATGTCTCTATGTCTAATAATGGTAAGGGTAAGTGGAGTACAGAATTCAATCTAACTGGATATTATATACCTGAAGGTACCAGGCAGCCTGACCTATTTTCTCCTTTTACAAAGTACACACAATTTTCTGATATTATAGATATTTTTACTGTTAGGGTTAGCAAATTAGATGAATAGAAATAAAGATAGCAAAAAAACAACCACATTTTGGTTGCTTTATATTTTCCTGCTACTATTGCCGATTATACTAGGACTATAAATCGTCTGTTGAAAGCATATCTTCTTCAATCTTCTCTTCCTTTGGAGCGGGTTCTGCTCTCTCATCATTAGCCAGCATGACTTTTACTCTTCTATCATTCCTGATTGCGCTAATTGTGATGATATCTCTTATAGAGTTTATAGTTCTCCCTTTCCTTCCGATTACAATACCTTTATCTTCCTCAGCTACTTCTATAGAAAGGATTGTTAAACCAGGAAAGTCTACGCTTTCTCTCTCCTCAACGGATACCTCTTCTGGGTTGTTTACTATTGAACTGACTATATGCTCTAGTAACTCTTTCATTATGAATATGTATAAAATTTAAACAGGTGTAATAAGTTACACTTGACATATTCTATAACTAAGAGAATATAAAATCAATAATGGGGTATGGCATACTACTCTTTCTTGTCTTTCTTGGCGCCCTTCTGAACATTTGGTTTTGTAGCTCCTCTTTTTAGAGAATCTAAAACTCCCTCTTTCACAAGATATTGAGCAATAGTGTCTGTAGGCTGTGCACCTCTTTCCAGCCAATACTTTGCTCTTTCTTTGTCTATTTCAAATATAGGAGGAATGTGTCTTGGGTTATAATACCCTATCTCTTCTACAGATCTTCCATCTCTTGGCTTGGTTGATTGCATAACTACTATTCTGTAGTGTGGCTGACCTCTCTTCCCAGTTCTTTTTAATCTAATCTTTATCATAACGATGTGATTTTAACAGAAGACACTTATTTATTCAAGCTTTTTCGATATATTCAATCCCTTTTTGAGCAGCAGCTTCCTCGGCTTTCTGCTTACTTGCACCTTTACCTATACCTATTGTTTTCTTTCCCAGTTTTATTGCAACTACAAATTTCTTGTCGTGATCCGGACCGGTCTCTTCCACGACTTCGTATGTAGGAGTTAATCGATATTTGGCCTGAGCCATTTCTTGAATCTTCGTCTTTCCATCTATATCTAATCTGTTTTTAACAATATAATCTATTTTAGTAATAAGAATTCTCTCAACAAGCTCCTTGCATTTATCGTATCCTTGATCGATATATATGGCACCAAGTACTGCTTCAAAGGTGTTTGCTAGTATGTAGTCTTTATCCCTACCCCCAGATTCCTCTTCTCCCTTAGCGAGTTTTAGATATTTACCGTAATTTAGCTCTCTTGAGGCATCTGCTAAACTTTCTGTTCTTACAAGTGCTGATCGAAAACTAGTTAAATCTCCCTCCGGTCTGTCAGGATAGCTGTTGTATAGGTGCCCAGATACTATCAACTCTAATACTGCATCACCTAAAAACTCTAATCGTTCGTTATGTTTAAGAGTATCTTTATTTTCGTTAAGATAAGATCTGTGAGTTAGTGCCCTATCAAGTAATGATATGTCATTAAACCGTATACCTAAAAATTTTGCTAATTCTTTACTCACTTTTACCCTCCTTGTAATTTTCATATATTGCTCCTAATACACCATTTACAAATTTCCCATTAACTTCCTCTCCGAACTCTTTTGCTAATTCTATAGCTTCGTCTATAGCCACTTTTGGAGGAGTCTTTTTGTCTATGAAACCTTCGAAAATAGCAATTCGAAGAATTTGCAAATCAACTAATTTCATCTGCTCAATTGGCCATTGCGGTGCATATTTAACTATTAGAGCATCAATATTCTCCTTGTTTTCTTTAACACCTTTAGTTAAAGAATCCACCATTTCAAGAATATAGTCTTCTATTTCGTTAATGTTAGCGAGTTCGTCAGGGTTAAACTCTGATATATTAGGATTGATATTAGTTCTGTTAAAATCTTGTGCAAAAAGCCTCTGAAGTGCTATTTGTCTTGATAGATGTCTAGGGTCTGTAGCTCTTTTCATTTGATGTTATAAAAACTATTTACTCTCTTTAGATTTGGCCTTTTTATCATAGTAACCACAGTATTTACATTCGAAGTGTGGCTTCTTAGCATGCCCACATTTAGGGCATTTGTTTACGGCAGGGCTTTCTAAGCTATGATGGGCTCTTCTTCTATTTTTTCTCCCTTTCGAAATCTTACGTTTTGGAAGTGCTCCCATGTATCTGTTTTGTTATATTAAACTTTGTGATTATATATAAATAAAGGTTTTTAATCAACATTTATGAATTACATAACCCAACTTTCTCTTATTAGAACTTCATCACCACTTTTGAGCTCTCCTGTTATTATTTCCTGAGCTATCTTGCCTTCAATATTATCTTGTATATATCGCTTCAAAGGTCTTGCCCCCATACCTGGAATCTGCGCTTTATTAGCTATTAACATAGGTATCTGATCTGTCCATTTCAATACAAAACCTTTTGACCTCAAACGCTCGGAGAGTTCGTTCAAAAGGAGTATTGTAATTTTATTTAAATTTTCTATCTCGTGTGGTTGGAAGACTATTACTTTGTCAAAACGATTAAGTAATTCAGGTTTTAGGCTATGGTTTAGCTCTATAAGGGCTCTGCTCTTTGCCTCTTCCCAAAGGGAATTGCTCTCCTGTAGTGTATCTAGAAGTATCCTGCTTCCAATGTTACTGGTACATATAATTATTGCATTAGTAAAATCAACAGTCTCTCCCATATTGCTAGTTAACCTACCCTCATCGAATATTTGTAAAAACAGATCTAATATCTGCGTATGAGCCTTCTCTATTTCGTCAAACAGAACAACGGTATGCGGATTCTTTTTTATTCTATCTATTAAAGATATTGAGCTCTGGCCCAAAGCATCGTTGCTTCCTAGGAATTTATCGATGCTGTTTAATTCCTGATATTCTGACATGTCTACACGTATCATTTTCTGTTCCTTCCCAAAAAACTCTTGACAAACGACTTCTGAAATATATGTTTTACCAACCCCTGTTGGCCCCATAAAGAGATATGAACCAATAGGCTTGTTAGGGCTTCGTATATCGGCTCGTGCCCTTCTTAGGGCGTCTACAACGGTTGAAACAGCTTCGTCTTGGCCAATGACACGTTTTCTAATATTTTCCTCTAACTTCATCAAATCCGTAGTTTCTTCAGTAGTAATTGGGGTAATATTTATCTTCTTCTGAATAGATATGGCCTTTGCTACATGTTCGGCCCTTAGAATATCTATATTGTTGGTTTGAGCCCAGGAGCATGCTGCCTCTATAGTCTGTACAGCACTACTAGGTAGTTTTCTTTCCTTTATATATCTATGCGCCAGTTCAACAGCAGCTATTAATGCTGGAAAGGTAATGTAGCAGTTGAAATTATTTTCAAGGATGTTAATCTTAGTTTCTAATATATAGAGGGCATCATCCAAAGTTACCTCCTCTATTTCTATATTTGTAAAACTCTGGCGCAAGGACTCATTGCTATAAAAGTGTTTTTTGTAATCTGAGCTGTTAACAGTGCCTACAATTGGGAAATTGCCACTCAAAATATAAGGCAACATTATACCGGCAACTGAATGACCAGACTCACCTGCCTTTGTTGGTAGTAATTCTTGTAGTTCATCTATAAATAAAATTACATCTCCAGCCTGTGCTAACTCATTCATAGCTTTAGATATAAGCTCTTCCATGTTTTGATCGGGTTTACTAGAGTGTGCTATCAAAGAATTCAAGTCCAACTGAATTATCCTTTTATTTTTAATCTGAACCGGTACGTCACCCCTGTTAATCTTCTGGGCAACTCCAAGTATGAGGCTGGATTTTCCTGTTCCCGGATCTCCTATCAGTAACGCGTTTTTATTATTAATCTTCCCAAGTGTTGCGATTAGAGCCTCCAAAGAGTTGTCATGACCTATGCCAAAAACATCTTTTGCTTTGGCAACCTCTTTATTTAAATCTTTACTAAAGTGACTAAGTATATATGTGTAGCCATATACCCAGCTATCTCCTATGCCTCCCTTTCTGTAGTATGCGATGTTTGGATTGAGAAGGTTTGTGGAATTCCTTTTCTTGAGTATCCTTGAGTTATATCGCACAATTTCTCTTAAGACCTCTAGGCTACTATTGTTTGTTTGTAGGAGCTTTTGTAATACTGGGAACACTTTGAAAAAAGATATAAACAAATGCTCTGGCCTTATTTCATAAGATTCTGTTAGAAGGGCCTCCTCTAAGGCATATAGAAGAATGCTTCTTAGCGTGGTAGCGGGATATGTAGGAAGAGTTTCAGAATTTACTTTATTATCAATAAGCTCTTGTGGGTCCACTTGGACATCTGCTCTTTGTAATATCACCCGGATAGCTGGGATATTCATCAATGTTATGAATGCGGAATATACTGAAAACTTATTACTACTGGTATTCTTGCATATGACATTCCAAGCATCATCGTTTATGTAATTGACGGTATCAAGATGGCTATATCTATTAAACTGGAAACCAATCTGTTTAATTTCTTCTAGCTCTTTTTGGGGAACCATTTCTGTTTGCGGAAGCTTAACAGGATGACTCTTGTCTTTGTAGTAATCATGCCAGAGCAGTATTACGCTAAGTATAGAAAGACCAAACAGAAGTGAAGATATGGGGCTGCTTAGAAAGCTCTCTATTAGTGGAATATTTTGGAAGACATTAAATAGTCTTAATATGTATCCAAGAGCGACTACAATTCCAGGGATTACGAAAACATTCCCTATAGAACGCTTCTGGTCGTTAAATTTCTGATATCTTAAAAAGTTTGTAACAACATTACTGATTTGTGGAGTAGAGATTGTAAAGTAATGATTTCTAGTAACTAAAAACATAGACTCGTTCTCTTTTGTCAGAACAGGGAATTTGTCACTAATCACGCCGTAGGTGTTACTATCTTTTGCGTGATATCCCAATATTGTCCTGTTTTGCCAGCTGTAGTCTATTGCCATTTTTACCTATATCCAAAATGATCTAATGATAAATAGAAAAGTGCTTGGTGGTAGCAATAGCCAGAAGAATATAAAGAGTATGTATGTAAATATTGCTGCGCAGATAATTCCAAATGCTATTGGTAGATAGAAGAGTTTTGAAACTATTCCTACTAGATATCCAAGTATGTTTCTGTCTCTATGCCATGGGAGAAAGAAGTGTCTTAAAAGCAGACTGAAAGAAAGGTTGTCATCCGATATTACCACGACTCGTCTAAGTGTACGTAGGTGCCATATGGGCATCTGTATATACCACCAGCTAAAGAAGTCTTTTAAAAAATCTATGAGAATTTCAAAATACGAATTTACTTTTGTTTCGTTTAATAGCTGTTGACCTGAATTGTTAATTATCAAATTTTTAGATTCCATCGTAGGGCATTGCTATCATTATATATCAATTTGAGTTTTAAGATAATAGGTCAGACTTAACACAGACCTTCTATTTCTAAAACTCTGTAGCAGAAACGAGTTACAACCACTGGGGTCGGACTT
>JBAYNT010000016.1:0-11706 GCA_041678645.1 Candidatus Dojkabacteria bacterium | reverse complement strand
TATCTAAGCTAATGAGGCTTCTTGGTGTTGATTCTTTGCATGGTGGGGCTCCTAAGACAAAAATGGAGAATTATGGTGAGCCTAAGCTTATAAAAGATACTCTTCAAAACGATATAACCCCAGAGAGTAGTATGACGCTTGGTCAAAACTGGTTTGGAATGAAACCCGTATGGCATGTAGCCTCCGGAGGTTTGCATCCAGGTTCTGTAGAGGCGGTAGTTCAGCAACTAGGAGAAGATATCATATTACAGGCAGGAGGAGGCACACTAGGTCATCCATGGGGCATAGAGGCTGGCGTGGAGGCTATGGTACAGGCTAGAGATCTTGCTATGCAAAGAATAGATACGAAGGAATGGATTACTAGAAATCCAGACACGGCGTTAGCTAAAGCTGCTGATTATTGGGGCTTTGGTCCGAAGATAGTATAGTATCTAAATCTATTAAGGACTCTTTATTGACGGGCAAAAACCCTTTATCGCTCCTTCTTCCTTTGCTCATCTCTATTTCTGTTATATAGTGCCTTTCTTCTGTGGCAGAATCATCGATAATTGCTACTTCATAAGCTATTTTTTGTTCCTTATCGGATATTAATATGGTAGGGGTTTCTCCTTCAAACCAGCTCTCTATACGCCATTGATTAATATATAATTCAGAGTTTGGTATGAACAGTAACTGTTTTAATATGGTTGAAACAAGGGGATCTATGCCTGAAGAATCAAAGTTCTCTATTTCTTGAGGGGCAGTGTATTTCTTTTCCACCTCAGTCATTGCCTAATTATCATATATTTTGATACAATAGGCAAGTATGTCAAATAAAGGAATTACACCAAGAGAAAAAGATTATTCGCAATGGTATCTAGATATTATAGATAGAGCAGAGCTAGCTGAAAACTCTCCAGTTAGAGGAGCTATGGTTATTAAACCTTACGGTTACGCTATTTGGGAGAATATCCAAAAAGAATTAGATAGAAGAATTAAAGAGCGTGGATGCAAAAATGCATACTTCCCATTATTTATTCCTAAGTCATTTTTTTCAAGGGAAGCAGAGCACGTTAAGGGCTTTGCAAAAGAGTGTGCGATAGTTACCCATTACAGACTTAGAGAAAGCGAAGATGGTAGCGGAGTGGAGGTTGATCCTGATGCTAAGTTAGATGAAGAGCTTATTATCAGGCCAACATCTGAGACTATAATGTATGATACATTCTCAAGATGGATCACATCTTGGAGAGATCTTCCATTAAAAATTAATCAATGGGTTAATGTAGTTAGATGGGAGAAAAGGACCAGACCATTCTTAAGGACTTCAGAGTTTCTTTGGCAGGAAGGTCATACTGTACACGAAACCTCCCAAGAGAGTCTTAAAGAGGTCTTAGAGGTCTTAGAGATGTATAAAGGCTTTGCTAGGGAGGTATTAGCATTAGAGACATTGACAGGAAAGAAATCTGAATCTGAGAAATTTGCAGGTGCAGTAGACACATTTGGAGTAGAAGCAATGATGCAAGATGGGAAATCACTGCAGTTTGGTACTTCTCACGATCTTGGACAAAATTTTGCAAAGGTATTCAATATTCAATTTACTAACAAAGAAGGCAATCTTGAATATCCATGGCAAGCAAGTTGGGGTGTTAGTACAAGGATGATTGGGGCTTTGGTGATGTCACATAGTGACGACAATGGGCTGGTTTTACCTCCTAGCGTTGCTCCTATAAAGGTTGTAATAATCCCTATATACAAAGAAGGAGATAAAGATACTGTTTTGGAATATAGTAGGGGAGTATTAAACAAATTATCAGAAAAGATAGAGAATATAGAGTTTGATGATAGAGATTTTCTATCTCCTGGGTACAAATTTAATGAATGGGAGAAAAAAGGAGTTCCAATTAGAATTGAAATAGGATCTAGAGATATAGAAGATGAGAAAGCGATTATAGTTAGAAGAGATACCCTCGAAAAAGAAGCAGTATCAATTTCTGGGATAGAAAATTATGTAGAAAATCTTCTAAATGAAATACAGCAAAACTTATTATCAAGATCTAATGAGTTGTTAATATCAAATACCCATAGTGTAAAGAGCTATGAAGAGTTCAAAGATGTGATTTCTTCCAAAAGAGGTTTTGTGCATGCATACTGGTGTGGTAATCCAGAGTGTGAAGCAAAAATTAAGAAAGAAACAAAAGCCACTACTAGATGTCAGACCCAAGAGGGTGTAAAACAGATAGGCAAATGTATCTACTGTGGGGAAGATGGAGAAGAGTGGGTTTTTGGAACCTCATATTAGTGTGAAACGCACGGCCTGTTGAAAAGCTACTCTCAGCTGCTACTGTATAATCAAGTCCAACTGTTTTCTGTTTTCTTATAAAGGGGCTGCGAATCCTCAGGGCTCGTTGTCTTTGTTGTAGCGAGAGATATCGAGGCTGTTTTAAACAGTTGAACTATGAAATCGACCCTTTCCGAGTATAGAGATATAAGGCTGTTCTAGATTTTTGCTAATTGTTTCACAAGTCCCTTTTTTTCAACCATTGACCTGTATAACTGCCTTTATAATTTTTAATATCCTCTAGGCTCCCTTGAACAACTATCTCTCCTCCTTGGTCTCCACCTTCTGGTCCTAGATCTATTATCCAATCAGCCTGTTTGATCACATCTAAATTATGTTCAATGATGATAACGGTGTCTCCTCTTTTGACTAATCCTCTCAAGAGTATTAGAAGTTTATCAACATCATAGAAGTGAAGTCCTGTAGTTGGCTCGTCCAAAATATATATTGTGTGACCTCTTGTAACTTTTGAGAGTTCTTTTGAAAGTTTGATTCTTTGTGATTCCCCACCAGATAAGGTTAGGGCAGATTGCCCAAGTTGTATATATCCAAGTCCCACTTCTTGCAAAACTTTTAATCGTCTAGTAATGGTTGGAATGTTTTCAAAAAACTCTAATGCCTCATCTACGGTTAGTTGTAAAATTTCAGCGATATTTTTTCCTTTATAATCTATATCTAAAACTTCCTCGTTATATCTTTTACCATTACACTCATCGCAGGTTATGTACATATCTGGTAAAAACTGCATCTCTACCTTGATTTGCCCGTCCCCACGGCATTTTGCACATCTTCCACCTTTAACATTAAAGCTAAACCTTCCCTTGTCATACCCTCTAGCCCTAGCTTCTTGGGTTTGTGCAAAAAGATCTCTAATAGGTGTGAAAACGCCTGTATATGTAGCAGGGTTAGATCTTGGTGTACGGCCAATAGGGGACTGATCTATACCAATTACCTTATCTACTGAGTCTAAACCGTAAATATCTTCATAATTACCCTCAATTTGCTTCCCATTCATCTTAGTATTCATCAAAGCAGGGTATAAAGTGTCATTAATTAGAGAAGATTTGCCACTTCCTGACACTCCAGTAATGCATGTTAGGGTATTTAGAGGTATGTGGAGGTCTATGTTTTTTAAATTGTGGGTTTTAATTCCGATCAAAGAAACTTGATCGTTTCTCTCAACATCACTTTTCAGTTGTATGTCGTCCATGATTTTAGTTCCCACCTCTAAGTCTCTTCTTAAGTATTTAGCAGTTAAAGAGTTGGTACGCTTGATGTCTGCCAATGTCCCTTGCCCCACAACCTTACCACCTTTCTTACCAGCCTTTGGGCCAATATCTACAATATGGTCTGCGTGTTTAATTGTATTTTCATCATGTTCAACAACTATTACAGTATTTCCACTATCCCTTAATTCCTCTAAAGAGGAAACTAATCTAGATACGTCTCTAGAATGTAGCCCAATAGAGGGCTCATCGAGCACATATAGCACACCAGAAAGCCCTGTGCCAATTTGTGAGGCCAGTCTAATTCGTTGTGATTCTCCTCCAGATAGAGAGTTAGCTTTTCTTGAAAGAGTAAGGTAATCTAAGCCTACATTGATTAGAAATGTAATTCTCGAGTTGATTTCTTTAAGAATAGGTTTAGCTATCTCCTTATCATTACCTTCAAGGTGTAATTTGTCGAAAAATTTGTATAGCTCCTTTATCGACATCTCTGTAAGATCTATTATGTTTCTGTTGCTAACTGTTACTGCTAGGGCAAAGCTTTTCAACCTTTGGCCGTTACAAATATTACATATCTCTTCTTTCATAAATTCTTCTATCTGTGACTTTCTGTAATCAGAGTTAGTTTCCTTGTAAAGTCTTTCCTGCTCTTTGATTACACCCTCATACTCTGCCTCATACTCTTTAGTTCTGCCATATCTGTTTGTATAGGTTATCTCGTAGTAAGGCTTAGTTCCTATACCGTAAAATATTAAATCAAAAATTTCTTTGGGATATTCGCCAATTCTAGTTTTGAGATTAAAGTTGTGTTCTTTAGCCACTGCCTCCAAGACGCGCTTATTCCATGAATCTTTTGTCATCCTATTTCCCCAAGGGAATATTCCTCCTTCAAGTATTGTGAGTCTTGGATTATAGATCTTTTTAATGTCTATCTGCTTTACTCTTCCCAAACCTGTACAATTCGGACATGCGCCCTCTGGAGCATTAAAGGAGAATGTAGCAGGAGTAATATTAGGGTATGAAATGTTGCATTCAAAGCATGTGAAGTTCTCAGAAAAGAATTTTTCCTTATTATCTCCATATGTAATTACAATTTCTCCATCGGACATGTTAGATGCTAACTCTAACGAGTCTATAAGCCTTTTATGATTCTCCTCTTCCCAAACATCTTTACCAATAAGACGGTCTACAATTAGTCGGATAGTGTGCTTTTTGTTCTGATCTAACTTAATATCTTCAATATCGTCCAAGTGATATGTATTACCATCCACAATTATCCTAAGAAAACCTTTATTAAGGAGTTTCTCAAAGAGCGCTGAGTATTCTCCCTTTCTATTTCGAACTAGGGGAGAGAGTACCTGAAATTTCTCGTTTTCTTTGAACTGCCCTTCAATCTGTGAGGCTATTTGCTGCACTGTTTGGGCTTTAATCTCAGAACCACACCTAGGGCAATGCGGTATGCCTATGTGGCCATATAGGAGCCTCAGATAGCCATATATCTCTGTAATTGTACCAACAGTTGATCTCGGATTTGTGCTGGTGGTTTTTTGATCTATAGATATTGAGGGAGAGAGTCCAGAAATAGATTCTACATCAGGTTTTTCCATAAGGCCTAGGAACTGTCTAGCATAGGAAGAAAGTGACTCCACATATCTTCTTTGGCCCTCTGCATAAAGGGTGTCAAAAGCTAGAGAAGACTTCCCACTTCCTGATACTCCGGTAAACACTATTAGTTTGTTCTTTGGCAATTCTAGGGAGATATTTTTGAGATTATGCTGTTTAGCTCCCTGTATTACAATCTTTTCGTTTTCCATTCGATTTATATTATATCATAGGTATGTAGTATAATAAGAGGATTTATGCATCCGTAGCTCAAATGGAAAGAGCAACGCACTCCTAACGCGTAGGTTGTCGGTTCGATTCCGGCCGGATGCGTTTTAATGTATTGTGTATGAAGTGATTTTCAAACCTTCCTCTTGGCTATTTGTTAATATGACAAGGTTATTCCTTGAAGAGGTAACTGTCCAGTAGAGAATGTCCTGGTTACTAAGGAGAGGTGTTTTGTTATCTCCATCTATATCAGATATGTATATGAAGTCATTTTCCTCAAATTGTAAATAACTAGAATTTGATAACCAATTAATTTTCTTTATTAAATCAATATTTATGTTAGCTATATCTTGGGTTCCTATAGTTACTGTATGATCACCTTCTTCCTTGTCAAAAGTAAATATTGCGTATTCTGTAGCAGTTTTTAATAGTAGCTTATCCCCATCACCTGAAAATTCTAAAAGGTCTGCAGGGTAGGGGGAAGCAGTTATATATTTACCTATAGTGCTGTCGTACCAATATGATGCTTGTGTAGTTTTAATGAATACTCCGCCAGACTCTTGATTAACTGCGAATTCCGTAATTTGCCCCATAGTCTGTGTGCTTTCTGGGGAATTACTAAAATATCCAAAAACAAAATCTGTTTTTCTGTAGTTCTCTAAATATTTAAGGTTATTTTGAAAAAATACTGTTGGAATAATTTCAATTTCTGAGGAGCCGTCAAGATTGTACTGTTTTAGAGTATATTTTAGAATATCTTCATCAATATTATCCAAATGTCTAAAGATATAGAAATACCCTTCTTTGTCAGTACTCCAGATGTCTAAGTCATCAATTTTGCGCAGGAGTAACTGTTTTGTATTTTTGCTAATATTATATGAGATTACGTCTTTCTCGGACTCTAGAATTAAATATTTCTCATTTTCTGCCCAAGTTAGCTCGTAATTTTGGAACTCTGTTAAGCTTAAAGGACTTTCTATCAAAGATGTGTAATTTGAAACTATAGTTGTTGGTATAACGTATTTGTTAGAAGATTGTTGGGTGACTATTTCTAAGATTGCCATTTCGCCAGAAGGGGAAAGTTGTAAATCTATATTAGAGATAGGGATTTCTAAGTCTATAGGTATTGTAAGAATAGTAATAGGGGCGGAATTTAGAGTCCAAAATCCACTATTGATATTATAATGAACAATTTCATATGAGTTCTCGCCTTTAAGTAGTAGTGAAAGGCGATTATTTGATTTGTCTGCCCAGTATTTCTCTAATATTAATGTAGAATCGAATATATTCTTTGATTCAAATTTTGTCTTTACCAAATATGGGAATATTGGTGTAGATTTCTCTTCTAATATCTTTATACTTTTCTTCCAATCATAGTAGCCATCTTTGGATATTAGTACATCATATGTGCCGACATCTAGCGTCATACTCTTGTTTGTTCGGCCTTTGGCTATATCGTTTACATATATGTTTGCACCAGTAGGAGAGCTCTCTATAGTAAGTACTCCAACCTGTTTTATAGAGCGATCTATAAAGTCAAATCTCCAGCCCTGCACATACAGAAATATGGCTAAGGCCCCAGTATAGACAGCTAAGGTAACAAATATAGAGGTTAATATAGAAATAAGATTTTTGGATTTCTTCTTAATCATGTAGTGTTAGTATAGCATAACTTGGTATAATGTCTGTATGGTAGGAAAGAAATTAGGCGTAGATCTAGGAACCGCAAACTCTGTAGTGTATGTACAGGGTGAAGGAGTCGTCTTTGTAGAGCCAACGGTGGTTGCTATAGATTTGAATACTTTCAAAGTTATTGCTGTAGGTACTCAAGCAAAAGAGATGATTGGTAAGACTCCTGATAATATAATAGCTAAAAGGCCACTTAAAAATGGTGTTATAGCGGATTCTAGAGTAACAGAGGCATTACTTAAGTACTTCTTTGATAAAGCTCTAGGTAAAGCTAGATTTTTTAAACCAGATGTAGTTGTAAGTGTACCAGCAGGGATTACTACTGTAGAGCAAAGAGCTGTACTTAAAGCTGCAAATGCCGCGGGTGCTAAGAATATTACCTTGCTTCCCGAGCCCTTACTTGCGGCTTTAGGAGCTGGCTTACCTATAGAGACATCTTCAGGGAATATGATAGTAAATATGGGTGGAGGAACTGCAGAGATAGCAGTGTTGTCATTGGATGGTATTGTTAAGTATGATTCCCTTCGTGTAGCTGGAGATGCCATTAATGAATCGATAATTGCTTATATGAGAAAGAAGAAGGGAATCCTTATCGGTGAGCAAACTGCAGAGAAGGTCAAGTTTGAGATAGGGTCAGCTTTAGAGATGTCCAAACCATTAGAAATGGAAGTAAGAGGAAGAGATATAGGTGCTGGAGTGCCTAAGGCAGTAATGGTAAATTCTAATGAAATAGCTCAGGCGGTAAAAGAGCCAATAAGGAAAATAATACAGGCCATCAAAGGCGTCTTAGAACAAACTCCTCCAGAACTATCGGCTGATATTATTGATAGAGGCATGGTAATGAGTGGGGGCACCGCCCTTTTAAGAAATCTTGATAAATTAATAGCTAAAGCAACTGGGGTGCCAGCACATGTCACTGATGAGCCTATATTCTGTGTAGCAAAAGGTACCGGTATTGCGCTAGAACTTATAAGTTCGGGTAGAAGAGTTTTTGTATTTGAAAAGAGTATTAGTTAGTGTATCATTGTATAACTATGTTTGATTTATTCAGCAAAAAGGGCAAAAAAGAATTAAAGCTTGAAGAAGTTACAAATTTGCTTCAGCAGCTACGCATCCCTATTAGTCTTGTTTTTACTCCTACCAATTTGAAAGAAGAAAAGGAGAGATTCTTTAAATCTGATACATATGAACCGTATTTTGAGTATAGGATGGTAAAAAATAAGAATGATCAGATATTCAGAGAGTTATATAGTTTGAACAAGGTCTCAGATGTTGATCCAAGAATCTCAGATTTCTATATGAAACTAATTGAAGATAAAAGATTAGTAAGCGACCTTATGCATAGTGCAGGTAATAACCCTTTAGTTACAGAACTATCTTTAAAGAAGTATAAGGCTCCTTCAGCAATGCTTTTTAGAAATTCTGCTAGAGTATTAAGGGGAAAGCTTGATAGGTATAATGTCAAGAATAGCAAGAAAATAGATAGGGGAGAGAAACTTCACTACGAGCAGATAGAGAGTGGTTTTAAGGTGGTTTTCGATACTTTAGGATTAGAAGGTTGGAGTATTGCTCCTTCTAAAAATATTGCAAAGAATGGTATTAAGGTAGGTATTAAGCGTAAACAGATTTTGGTAGATCCTAATATCACTAGATCACAATTCAAACTTAGGAAAACTATAATCCACGAGGTAGGTACACATGTTTTAAGGTCTTTGAACGGTTTTGCAACTGGTTTTCCAGCTTTGGGTAATGCAAACCTTTCCTCATATTTAGATATTGAGGAGGGGCTTGCTACATGGAATGAGGAGTCTATGGGATATCTTACAGAAAAATGGCTTAAGAAAAAGGCAGGAATGGTTTGGGCTATATATCTTGGTGAACAATTAACATTTAGGCAGTTATACAATGCTCTTTCTGGAGCTTTTCTGAAACACTCTGCATGGGATATAGCATACAGGGTTAAGCGTGGGCTAGGGGACACAAGTTATCCGGGGATATATGCTAAAGACATCGTATATTTCAGGGGCTTTAGGAAAGTGAAAAGGGTATTAGAGAAGGATCCTACAATGTATGAAAAGCTCTACGCGGGCAAAATCGATATCGAAAGGACAAAATGGGTAGATGAAGGTCTAATTCCAAGGCCTAAAATTGTACCTAGTAAAGAATTGTGGCAGGAAATTTTTAAGGAAGCGAATCTTTAAAGGCAGTAATCATAGCCTCGGCAATATTAACAGGTTGGCCATCATCAATCTTTGTCTCATATGCTTTAAAACCTGGGTGTAGGCTTATTTCCTGTACGTACGGTTTTCCGTTTTTAAACATAAAGTCTACTGCCATAAAGTCGGCTTGGATTAATTTCGCGAATTTCTCCGAAATATCTTTTATTTCCTTAGTAGGATTATTATACATTGTATAGATACCCTTATTGACCGTCATAAAGCCTTCTTTAGCCTCTCTCTTCCAACCTCCAATTACCTTACCTAGTTTTACAAATACTCTGACGTCCTCAGCTGTTTCTGTAAATTCTTGGATAAAAAAGTCTGTTAGATCTTGACTCCTGAGCTCTTTCCTATTTAGATCTTTTGCAGAATTTAATTTATAGACATTCTTTTTGATTATTTCCTTCCTCCATTTTCTGTCAACTCTATTTATCCCAGAATACTCCTTAATTATTAATGGGTAGTCCTCTAAGATATCTCTATTTTCATCATATCTGCCATCTGTACGATAATATGTGTCAAAATAGGGGATATTGTGTGTAGAACAAAATTGTGCAGTAAAAATTTTGTTGTAGTATGGCATGTTTTTGATGGCTTCACTGTTTTGGACTAAGATTTTATTCCTTCGGTTTGTTGTATTGTACTGATCAACCCAATCTACGATCAATCTCTTTGTTTCATACTCCTTAGGACTATGAAGATTGTGTCCCCTAAAGAGGATGTGTGAGTATTGGGTAATATCAACACCGTTGATTTTTATAGATGTTTCACCCTCCTTGAGCAAGAATTCTATCTGAGTGTTATATGCGAAGCTATAGGGCAGATTCTTATTAGCTAACTCTGTCATAAGTCGTTCAACTGCAGTAGCATATTTACCCTCTCTCTTATCAGTAACCCTGTGTTCTTTGTCAATTATTAGGTATTTCATCTTCTATACTGTTTTAATCTTTTTAATTAGCCCCCTTCTTTTGTACCTCCTAAAGGTTCTCATAGCATCTTTATTGCTTTTCATCTTCTTTGTTATTAGTAGGAAATCAATCCTATCAAATCCGAGCCCATGTTCTTCTACCTCTTCTATGTCCCTATACTGTAGGATAATAGTATCGAGCAATGCATTGATCTTTAGTGCTTCAACGGCTTTCCAGGTCTCAATATCGGTGGAAAATTCACAATTATTGATAATTATCTTATTTTCTTTATAAACTCCAACATTAGCATCCTTTTCGACTATTTTCTTATTCCTAAGTAGGGTAGGGATATCGTTTTGGGTGTATCCTATCGTTACAATTCTTTGTGTGTTATTCCCTTTTAATAATTCCTGGATATAGTAATCTAGGGCATCTGAGCGCTCTTTACCTATTATTGGGAAAAAATTAAGATATGATTCTGGCATAGTGTTAACTTCTAATAGGGCACCATTATCTTTAGTCAAAGGTTTCGATATATCCTTACAAATAATATCTACACCTAGAGTAAATATGTGCATGGTAGCAGCTATCGACTCTACGATATTCTTTATCTCAGGAGATACCCTGTCTGTGTAATCTTCTGTAATTCCTCCTTGACTCATACTTGCAACATTTCTAACATATACCCTTTTATCTTTTTCAGGTACAGATTCTAATGTTAAATTCTGTTTATCTAGAAAGGATATAAGGGGCTCGTCTATATCTATAGGTTTTAATATATGAGCAGGATTGCTAATACTTCTTCTAGGATCTTTATTCTCTTTCTCTATCAATTCCTTTATATTCCTTTTTCCATTCCCTGTGACAAAGGCGGGAATCCTTTTTGTGCAGGCTTTTAGCTCTTCATTTATAACTAGGAGCCTGTAATCTGCACCGTTTTCATCTCCTTGAGCCTGTTCTTGGAGCATTATCTTTTTCTGCCAAGATTTTCTATTTCCCCGTTCTACTTGTCCTTTAGCATAATCATAGGCTTTGTATGCCTGCTCTCTATTCTTTATCCCTACTGATACGCCCTTGCCACCCGTTAGGCCAGTTGGTTTTATAACTAATGGTTTCTCATATTCGTCCCAGAGTTTATCGATCTCATCTTTCGAGGTGATAATATTCCATTTAGGGAGAGGTAAACCCATTCTTTCAACTAACTTATTGGTTAACCATTTATCTTGTTGTATATTCTTACCGAAAATAGAATCTAGGGTAGAGGATATTGAGCAAGTAATCTGTGATTTCCTGCCACATCCTATTGTGTAATATCTATTCCATTTAGTTCCGTATCCTTGGGCTACTCCGGGTATAATGCCTTCATCTACAACTGTCAAAGTAGTCTCGTATCCTAGTTGCTGTGCTTTATGGAGTATTGGTATCGTAGACATTGATTTAACCTGTAATTTTATTACAGTATCTACAACATAATCCTCTGCTTCTTTATAGGTAATTTTATTTTTTGATAATTCTCT